>JBMYRX010000012.1:0-38489 GCA_049602715.1 Paracoccaceae bacterium
AATAGTTTATATTTTATTAAATTCGAATCGACCAATTGAAATTTAAAGACCGGTGGATACAACTGCTCGGCCAGAAAAATTAATTATAAGGAAAATGAGACTAAATGGCTCAAACAGCAACTATGGAGGAATTCGAAGCACTCCTAAATGATAGCTTTGAAATAGATACACCAAAAGAAGGTTCCGTTGTCAAAGGTAAGGTTATAGCTATTGAAGCTGGTCAGGCGATAATAGATATAGGCTATAAGATGGAGGGAAGAGTTGACTTAAAGGAGTTTGCAAACCCTGGTGAAAGTGCAGATATTGAAATTGGTAAAGAAGTAGAAGTTTTCCTTGATAGAGTTGAAAATTCTCGAGGTGAAGCATCTGTCAGCCGGGAGAAAGCGCGACGAGAGGAAGCTTGGGATCGTTTGGAAAAAGCGCATGCAGACGAAACTAGAGTTGATGGGGCTATTTTTGGTCGTGTTAAAGGGGGTTTCACTGTCGATCTCGGTGGGGCTGTAGCTTTTTTACCCGGTTCACAAGTCGATGTAAGACCAGTTAGAGATGCTGGGCCGTTAATGGGTATTAAGCAGCCCTTTGTTGTATTAAAAATGGATCGGAGAAGAGGAAATATTGTTGTTTCACGAAGAGCAATTCTTGAAGAATCTCGTGCAGAGCAAAGAGCAGAAGTAGTTGGTAATTTAGCTGAAGGTGATACTGTAGATGGTGTAGTAAAGAATATTACGGAATATGGTGCATTTATTGATTTAGGCGGTGTTGATGGCTTGTTGCATGTAACTGATATGGCTTGGAGGAGAGTTAACGATCCTCGAGAGGTTCTGACAATTGGTGAGACAATAAAAGTTCAGGTTATAAAAATAAATAAAGACACCCATCGTATTAGTTTAGGTATGAAACAGCTAGAGGAAGATCCTTGGAATATTGTTGCAAATAAATATACATTAGAGTCTGTGCACACCGGTAAGGTGACTAACATAACTGATTATGGAGCTTTTGTGGAGCTAGAAGCCGGAGTTGAAGGATTAGTTCACGTATCGGAAATGAGTTGGACAAAAAAGAATGTACACCCTGGAAAAATCGTTTCAACTTCTCAAGAAGTAGAGGTGATGGTTCTTGAAATTGACAGTGTGAAACGTCGAGTTAGTTTGGGGTTAAAACAAACTATTCGTAATCCTTGGGAAGTATTTTCAGAAAGCTTTCCAGAGGGTAGTGAGATTGAAGGAGAAGTCAAAAACATTACCGAATTTGGGTTATTCATCGGTTTAGAAAATGATATTGACGGTATGGTTCATCTGTCAGATATTTCTTGGGATGGAAATGGTGAAGAGTCCTTAGGAACATTCAAAAAGGGAGATAGTGTCAAAGCTGTTGTTACTGAGATAGATGTCGAAAAAGAACGTGTATCTCTGTCAATAAAAGGCCTAGGCAATGATCCGTTTAAGGGTGCTACAGAAGGAGTGAAACGCGGTACGATAATTACTGTTGGCGTTACAGCTATCGAGGACAGCGGAATCGAAGTTGAATATGAAGGCATGAAGTCATTTATTCGACGGTCTGATTTATCGCGAGATCGAGCAGAGCAAAGGCCAGAAAGGTTTGGCGTCGGAGATAAAATTGATGTTCGAGTTACAAATATTGATGCTAAGACTCGAAAAATGGGGCTTTCAATAAAAGCCAGAGAAATTGCTGAGGAAAAAGAGGCCGTCCAACAGTATGGGTCTACCGATTCTGGTGCGTCTCTTGGTGATATCCTAGGCGCCGCTTTAAAAAGTGATGAAAAGTAAAATGATTTTCAGGTTAAAAGGCCCGACTCTTTCGGGTCTTTTTTCGAATCGATAAAATTTATATCGCAGAAAAATTCCAAACCAGTCTATTTTGAAGTCAAGAAAACTGTGATTTTAAATAAACTATTTAATAAATGTCTCTATTTTTTTGCTTTGAACGGGTCTTTTTTGACCTTGTCTCTTTTATCGACATGGATTCTAAGGGTATAGTCGGGATATAAATTTTGTATTACTAGTATTTACGGGAGTAACAAAATGATACGCTCAGAATTAGTCCAGAAAATAATGGAAGAAAACCCAGTTCTGAATATTACAGACGCCGAGCGTATAGTTGTTACTATTTTTGATGAAATTATAACAACTATGGCTTCAGGAGATAGGGTCGAATTGCGTGGTTTTGGAGCTTTTTCAGTAAAAGAGCGAAAAGCACGTACTGGACGAAACCCAAAGACTGGGGCTCCGGTCGCTGTTGAAAGTAAACACGTACCATTTTTCAAAACTGGTAAGTTACTCAGAGATCGATTAAATGGCGATGAAAATAATTAATGAGATTTTTATATAAAGCGCTACTTTCAGCTGGTGGGTTAGTTTTGATAATCGTTTGCTTAGCAAACAAGGAAATTATTACTTTTAACATTATGCCAATAGAGTCTGATTTTTTTTTCTTGAAGCCTTTCTTTGTTAAAGTACCACTTTTTTTCATCATTATTTTTTTTACTTTTGTTGGGGTTGTTCTAGGTGTTCTCGGCGAATGGTTCAGAGAAAAAAAATATAGACGAATAGCAAAATTAGATAGAAAAGAAGTTAAGATTCTCAAAGATGAATTAGTGTTGGCAAGGAAGGAAAATGAAAACGAAAAAGACGATGTATTGGCTTTATTGAAAGATTAAACTAAGTAAGTTGGATAACTCCCATGAATATACAAATTAAGATCTGTGGATTAACTAGCATTGACGATGTAGCGGCCTGTGTTTCTTCAAGGGTTGACTACGTTGGGTTTGTTTTTCACGAAGGGTCTAAAAGGGATCTAAAATTTCATGAGGCTACTAAAATAGCATTTCATGTGCCAAAAAATATTCGGAAGGTAGCACTATTAGTTGACCCTTCAAATTCTGATCTAAAAAAGCTATTTTCAGAGTTTAAACCTGATATTCTCCAATTGCATGGTAATGAAACTTCTACTCGGGTTTTAGAAATTCGCAAAGAATATGGGCTTCCAATAATAAAGTCCGTTAGCATCTCTAACAAAAATGATTTAAAAAAGATTGAAGAATATACAAATGTTGCCGACCAATTATTAATAGACTCATCTAAACCAGACCCGAAGAGCCCTCCAGGCGGCAATGGAGTATCATTCGACTGGGATTTAATTTCGGGCTATGAGTGGAAAATTCCATGGCTTTTGGCAGGAGGTTTGAATTTCCAGAATGCTCAACAAGCAATAAAAGTAAGCGGAGCCAAACAGTTAGATGTATCGTCAGGTGTAGAAAGCCGGCCAGGTGTTAAAGATAAAAACTTAATAAGGGATTTTGCATACGCTGCAAGAAGTGAGAACCATAATGGATGATATTTTGAATAGTTTTATGTTGGGACCAGATGAAGAAGGTCGATTTGGAAATTTTGGTGGAAGGTTTGTTTCGGAGACATTAATGCCTTTGATCCTAGATTTAGAAAAGGAGTATGAAAATGCTAGAACTGACGAAAAGTTCTGGTATGAAATGGACGATCTTTGGGAAAACTATGTTGGGCGGCCATCTCCTTTATATTATTGTGAAAGGTTAACAAAATACTTTTCAGGAGCAAAGATTTATATGAAAAGAGACGAGCTAAATCACACTGGTGCTCATAAAATAAATAATGTAATCGGTCAGATACTATTAGCGCGTAGAATGGGGAAAAACCGTATTATTGCTGAAACGGGCGCTGGTCAGCATGGTGTAGCAACTGCAACTGTGTGTGCAAAATTTGGTTTAAAATGTATTGTTTATATGGGTGCACATGACGTAGAACGGCAAGCCCCAAATGTTTTTAGAATGAAACTTCTTGGTGCAGAGGTGGTCCCGGTGACTTCAGGGCGTGGGACTTTAAAAGATGCGATGAATGACGCACTTAGAGACTGGGTGACTAACGTTGAAAATACGTTTTACTGCATAGGTACTGTAGCAGGGCCACATCCTTATCCTGCGATGGTACGAGATTTTCAATCTATCATTGGAAAAGAGACAAGATCCCAAATGCTTCAAAAAGAAGGTAGAGTTCCTGATACTTTAATAGCCGCTATAGGTGGCGGTTCTAACGCTATGGGTTTATTTTTTCCCTTTTTAGATGATGAAAATGTTTCAATTATTGGTGTTGAAGCGGGCGGTAAAGGAGTTAACTCTAAAATGGAACACTGTGCGTCTTTAACTGGAGGCCGACCAGGTGTCTTACATGGGAATAGAACCTATCTTTTACAGGATGATGACGGACAAATTTTAGAAGGGTTTTCGATATCAGCAGGTCTCGATTATCCAGGAATTGGGCCTGAACATGCCTGGTTACATGAAACAGGTAGGGTTAAATATGTTTCAATTACTGATGAGGAGGCACTTAAATCTTTTCAACTGTGTTGTGAGTTGGAAGGAATTATTCCGGCTTTAGAACCTAGTCATGCACTCGCTTATGTTGAAAAAATAGCACCAAACTTACCTTCTGATCATATAATATGTATGAATATGTGCGGAAGAGGCGATAAAGATATATTTACGGTAGCAAAGGCTTTAGAGTTTGATGTCGATGTGAACTAGGAACGATATAATTCTAAAATTTCTAGACTAACAATTTTTAAGGTTTCTTTGTGCGTTGCTTCTAAATGTACTTTGGGTGCAGCACCCTCATTATGGGCTTGAAGAAAACGTTCTGCGCATAAACACCATTGATCCCCTGCTTTCAATCCAGGGAAATTAAATTCTGGCCTCGGGGTAGACAAATCGTTGCCGAGATACTTTGACATCGCAAGAAATTCAGCTGTCATAATAGCGCAAACGGTATGTATTCCTTTATCCGATTGCCCCGTTTCACAGCAACCAGTTCGAAAAAAACCCGTTAACGGATTCTGTGAACAGGGGACCAGTTCATTGCCATATACATTTATCGAAGGAAACTTATCCATTTTATGATCCATCCTTAAATTTTTTGAAAAGTTTTTGTAAGAAATTTTTTTTTGTATTGATATTTTCAATTTTATTTTCTTCTTCTACATTTTTTTTACTTCTAATATTTTCTTTAGTAAGGTTTTGAAAGTTTCTTGATACGGCTTTAATGAAGTGGGAGTTTTGCTCCGTAATCAGATAGTTAGTAGAATCAGAAATATTTGTAATTAATTTTTCTATAATTTTAATTTCGGATTTAGAAAAATTATTCAGTACATAATCTGCAACAGCCCTTTTATTAGTGGGGCGACCTACACCTATTCTTATCCGCAGATACTCTGATCCAATGTGCTGATCTATTGACCTTAAACCATTATGTCCAGCGTGGCCTCCTCCAACTTTTATTTTCACTTTTGCTAGCGTTAGATCTATATCATCGTGGAAGACTATAACGTTTTTGGTAGCTATCTTATAAAACCTAATTAACTCTCCGACTGATTGACCACTCAGATTCATATAGGTTGTTGGCTTTAATATAATTATTTTTTTACTATTCAATACTCCAGTACTTATATAACCTTGGAATTTTTCTTTCCAATTAGAAAAATTATTATTCTCAGCGATTGTTGTCACAGCAAGGTAGCCGACGTTATGCCGAGTCTGTAAGTATTTTTTACCGGGGTTTCCAAGACCAACAATTAGCTTCATGAGACTATAACTAAACTAGAATAATATTCTTTCATAGATTAAGTTTTACTAGGCACAAATTTACTAATTTGTACCTAGATTTTTATTCTTCAGCTTCCGCTTCAGTTTCTTCTCCAGCTTCCTCTGCTGTATCTGTAGTTTCCACACCATCATCATCCTCGGTATCTGAAGATTTCAGGCTGGAGGGTGCTTGAACTGTGGCTATAACAAAGTCACGATCAATTATAGCTCTCGCCCCTTGTGGAAGTTTAACTGAAGAAATTGTTGCCGCGTCACCGACTTCTAGTGTCGAAACATCTACTTCAATATACTCCGGTATATCGCTAGCGGTAACCATAAGCTCAACTTCTGGGCGTACTACTGTCAATACGCCGCCTTTTTTCAAGCCAGGACAGATTTCTTCACCTACAAAATTAACCTGAATAAATAGATTTATTCGAGTATCTCGTCTAAGTCTCAAAAAGTCTACATGTGTAGGTAAGTCTTTCACAACGTCTCTTTGAACATCTCTACATATTATTCTGACATCATCTTGACCTTCGACCTTAAGATTAAACAAGGTTGAAAGAAAACGACCTGCTTTAAGTCTTTTCAATAAAGCATTATAAGGGATATTTATTGGAAGTGGATCTACTCCACCACCATAAACTACACCGGGCACTAAACCTTCACGGCGTGCTGATCGAGCGGCCCCCTTGCCTGTCCTCGAGCGTGCCTCGGCAATAAGATCTGGTATCTGATCTGCCATTTTTACTTCTCCAATTGTTATGCGGTCTCCTCCAAGGGTGTAGAGCCGCTTGAGAGACTTCTATAGTCAAGTAAATTAGTTTTGAAAAGATCTTTTTATTTAAAAGTTTTACTTACACCGCTTCTCATTCCAAAAAACTTTTTTTAATTTTCGAACTGTCAGCAGTAGTTTGGGAATTGCAGTTATTCCAAATTTTTCAACATCGCCAACTGCCAAAGCATATTGTCCGGTATTAGTGGCATTATAAACCTTAATATAGTATGTTCCGGAACTATACACGCGGTTTGAAGTAAAATTTTTACCTATCTCAGGTCCTACCCAGTACCAAGTTTTCCCGTATTTCTCATACCAAGGCCACCATTCGAAACTTTCACCGTTTCTACCATCTATTTCTTGAAAATCTCTGTCGAGTATATCAAATGAAAAGTAATTTAACTGTTCGCAAGTTTCTAATTTTGGTGTGGTTACTCCTACATAAAATTTGAAGGGTATCGAGCTGGTGATCTTATAGTACTCTGCAGAACCGTTCAGTTCAGAAAAAATTGCTTTAGAATGTTCTGGGTTTTCAATATGAAATGGGTCAGCTTTCGTCATTTCGTACTTTTTTGAATTTATTATTGGTGAATGAGCGGTGACTATGGATGGTAATAAAATAATTAACCAAAAAATAATTCTCAGGAACATCTAATGTATCACTCGTTTCTTGTTTGAAAAATAATACTTATTTCAGATTAACTATAATTTTCGAAAAAACCTTTTGGAATGAGAAGGTTTGAACGTTTGAGGTCTGCCACTTTTTTCTCTCCACATAACGCCATTGTCGTATCTAATTCTTTTTGAAGTATTGAAAGTGCAGTTTTAACCCCATCTTGTCCAAATGCCCCTAAGCCATATATATACGCACGACCAATATATGTCCCAGTTGCACCCAATGAGAGAGCTTTTAATATATCTTGACCAGACCTTATTCCACTATCAAGATGTACTTCGATTTTGTTTCCAACGGCTTCCATTATTTCTGGAAGCATACGGATAGAACTCAGAGCTCCATCCAATTGCCTTCCACCGTGATTTGAAACAATTATTGCATCTGCACCTATTTCCAATGCTTTCTTAGCGTCCTCTGCGTCAAGAATACCTTTTAATACAAGTTTTCTATCCCACTGCTTACGATATTTTTTTATTGTTTCCCAGTCAAGTTTTGGATCAAATTGTTCTGATGTCCAACTAGCAAGGCTTGAAATATCATTAACATTTTTCGCATGCCCTATAATGTTTCCAAAAGTTCTGCGTTTTGTTCCTAGCATTTTTAGTGCCCAACCCCATTTTGTTGCTAGATCGGCTAAAACTCCCAATGTTAATTTAGGAGGCGTTGATAAACCATTTTTAATATCTTTATGCCTTTGACCTAGAATTTGGAGATCCAAGGTTAAAAGTAATGCTTCACAATTAGCTGATTTTGCTCTGTTTATGAGATTAGAAATGAAGTCCTCATCCCGCATTACATAAAGCTGAAACCAGAAAGGTTTTGTCGTATTCGCGGCAACATCCTCGATAGAACAGATAGACATAGTGGACAAAGTGTAGGGTATTCCAAAATCTTCTGCTGCCTTTGCAGCTAATATTTCTCCATTTGCGTGCTGCATACCAGTGAGACCAACTGGAGCTAAAGCGACGGGCATGGTGACGTCTCTGCCTAACATTTTTGACTGTGTTGACCGGCCATCCATATCTACAGCTACGCGTTGTCTTAATCTTATTTTCTCAAAATCTGTTGAGTTTTCTATAAAAGTTTGTTCAGTCCAGCTACCAGTTTCGCAATAATCAAAAAACATTTTAGGAACTCGGTTTTTGTAAATTTTCTTAAGATCATTGATCTCAGTAATTACGGCCATTAGTAAATCCTCATCCCTAAAATTGCGCTAAGCATTATGTACACCGTCCGCTAAGGTTTTAACAAAATCCAATACTTGCTTTACAGATTCTCCCTTAGCAATTTTATCAACGATCGCGGACCCTACTACGGTACCATCGGCTACTTGAGAAATTTTAAATGCTGAGTCGGGTGTTTTAACACCGAATCCTACAACTACGGGAAGTTTTGCCTCATTCTTAATTCGTTTCACTTCTGGAGCAACTACGTCTGCGTTAGCTTGGGCGGCGCCTGTTATACCGGTTATAGAAACGTAATATACGAAACCGGAAGTATTTTTCAAAACAGAAGGCAATCTTTGAGCATCAGTTGTTGGAGTTGCAAGACGTATAAAGTTTAATCCAGCGTGATGAGCTGGGATACATAATTCATTATCTTCTTCTGGGGGCAAGTCTACTACAATTAATCCGTCTATACCAACTTGCTTTGCCTCTAACAAAAATGCCTCTACTCCATAGGAATAGATTGGATTATAATATCCCATTAGCACTATTGGAGTAATGTTATTTTGCAGCCTAAACTCTTTAACCATCGCTAGAGTTTTTTTGAGGGTTTGCCCTGATGCTAAAGCTCTTTGACCTGCCAATTGTATGGTTGGGCCATCGGCCATTGGGTCAGTAAAAGGTAATCCAATCTCAATTATATCAGCTCCGGCGTTGGGTAGTCCTTTTATAATTTCCAGAGATTTGTTATAGTCTGGATCACCTGCCATGACATATGTCACAAAGGCTTTACCTTTTGACTTTTCCAGCTCTAAAAAAGTATCGTCAATACGGGTCATTTTTATTACCTTTTGGTCTCTTTGATGATGATTTTTTCGTAAATTTTCAGAAGAATCAATGCTTAGCTTGACGTTATAGGCTTCATGATCGTAAATCCAACTTAATTATTCAAATAATAAGGAAAAAAAATGGGTTTCAAGATGGGTATTGTAGGCTTACCAAACGTTGGGAAGTCAACACTTTTTAATGCATTGACTAAAACAGCTGCAGCCCAAGCAGCTAATTTTCCATTTTGCACTATAGAGCCCAACATTGGAGAAGTAGGTGTTCCGGATAGTCGTCTGGATGAGTTAGCAACTATAGCTAAATCAAAGGAAAAAATCCCAGCGAGGATGACGTTTGTGGATATCGCCGGGTTAGTCAAAGGTGCTTCTAAAGGGGAGGGGTTAGGTAACCAGTTTTTAGCCAATATAAGAGAAGTGGATGCTATAGCACATGTTTTAAGATGCTTTGATGATAAAGATATTACTCATGTTAGTGACCATATTGACCCTGTTTCTGATGCGGAAACCATAGAAACCGAACTAATGCTGTCTGATATTGATAATATTGAGAAACGCCTATTAGGCTTAAGTCGAAAAGTACGAGGAGGAGACAAGGAAGCACTTCAGCAAGAGCGGCTCTTAAAAGCTGCTTTAGAGCTTCTTGAACAGGGAGAACCTGCTAGAATTTTAAAAGTTGATCCAGAGGATATAAAAGCTTGGAAGATGCTCCAATTATTAACGGCAAAACCAATTCTTTTTGTTTGTAATGTGGATGAAAGTAGTGCGTCGATTGGGAACTGTTTTACACAAGAAGTTTTAGAGGTTGCAGAAAAGCAAAAATCTGGAGTTGTAATAATTAGTGCGAAAATTGAGGAGGAGATTACTCAGTTAGAGGAAGAGGAAGCAACTTTATTTCTAAATGAAATGGGTTTAACTGAAGCAGGGTTGAATAGATTAATAAGAGCAGGTTATGATTTACTTAACTTGGAGACATACTTTACCGTCGGCCCAAAAGAGGCTCGAGCTTGGACAGTAAAACAAGGAACTCCAGCGCCTCAGGCAGCTGGTGTAATTCACGGTGATTTTGAAAGAGGTTTTATACGGGCCGAAACGATTGCATATGCTGATTTTGTTTCTCTCAATGGAGAGCAGGGCGCGAAAGAAGCTGGAAAGATGAGAGTTGAGGGTAAAAACTATATTGTAAAAGATGGCGATATCTTGCATTTTTTGTTTAATGCGTAAGATTTAAGTTGGCCTACTACTGCCTTGGAGATTGGAATGAAAAGAAAATTAGTTTTAATTCGACACGGAGATGGTCCGAGCGATGATAGGGTAGTTAATTGGGCTAGTTTAAACGAAATAGAAATCGAGGTGTGTAAACCTTTTCGGGGGGAAGTCATTCCAGATTTACATGAAACGACGATTGGTACAGTAATTTATGGAGGTAAATATGAAGCCTATGCTATTAAAGAGTTTCCATTTTTAAAAAATGAATATAGTTGGATTGATAAATGCCTTGCTTCTAATACACCGATGTTAGGTATCTGCCAGGGTGCCCAACAAATAGCGCATCATTTGGGAGCTAAAGTAGGCCCAGTTGATAATTCCATAGGGGAGTTTGGCTATTATCAAATCAATCCAACAAAAGATGCCAACGATTTTTTAAAAAGCTCCCTACATGTGGCACAAGCTCATTTTCATACTTTTGATATTCCAAAAGATGCTGTTAAGCTTGCAGGGAGTGAGCTGTTCTCTAATCAAGCTTTTAAAGTTCAGCAGAATGTATATGGTTTACAATTCCATGCGGAGGTAACAATTGAGGGTTTTAGAAGGTGGCAGAATTCGGATTGGCCTTCACGGTTGGGCCATCAGACGATTGAGGAACAAACCCGCCTGATGTATAAACATGATGCAGCCCAAGCGAGTTGGTTCTATGATTTTTTGAATAATTTGTTTTTATAAATTTGCTGTATTGAGGATTTAATGATGAATAATGACCTAATTCTCCAAAGTCGTCATAATAACATACTAACTGTAACTATAAATCGTCCCCAAAAAGCAAATTCTTTAACTAACGAGATGTTAAGGAATTTAACTGAAATATTTATTAAAGCGTCACTTGATGAAAGGTTGGTTGGCGTAATAGTAACGGGCTCAGGTGACCGTGTTTTTTGTGCTGGGGCGGATCTATCAGAAGTTGTTCGAGGTGGTGATGATACACCTGATGAGTGGAAGAAAATGGCTGATAGTTTAGACAAAATTCCGGTTTTAACGGTGGCCTGTATCAATGGACACTGTATGGGGGGAGGACTAACATTAGCACTTAACTGCGATATTAGATTATCTGTTCCAGATACACGCTTTGCGTATCCCGTTTTACGAAATAATATACTTCCTGGCCAGTATGACGTGGATATCCTAAATTCTTTAATTGGACGTGGCCGAACATCTATTATTTTACTGTCCGGACAGACTATTGAACTGAACGAAGCTTTAGATTGGGGCCTGATCGATAGAAAGGTTCAAAGCTCAAACTTAACGAAAGAATCTGAGGAACTTCTGGCTGCTGGACAGGCATCGGATAGATATCATCAAATGAATATCAAGAAACGAATAAGAGGGACCCAATTATGAAAGGTATACGCGTTGTAGACATGACGTCGGCTCTTTCAGGGCCCTTTTGTACGTGGCTTTTAGCAAGCCTCGGCGCAGACGTGATAAAGGTTGAGAATCCAATCGGTGATATTGTTCGAAACACACCACCTTTTAAAGATGATATTGGCGTTTATTTTGCATCAGTAAATCGTAATAAAAGATCCATTAAGCTTGATCTAAAGAGTGAGAAAGGTAAATTAGTCCTACACAAACTTTTAGCAACAGCGGACGTATTCATTGAGAATATGCGCCCGGGAGTTCGTAACCGTCTTGGTTGTAGTGAGACGACCTTAAAAACGATAAACCCAAGGTTGATTACTGCTTCAATTACAGGGTTTGGACAAAAAGGTAGCCTGTCTGATCGTCCTGCGTACGACATAATTGTACAAGCAATGAGTGGAATGATGAGCATTAATGGAGAGCTAAACGGTAAACCAACTAGAGTCGGGTTTTCAATTGGAGATATTTCGGCTGCTATGTTTACTACAATTGGCGTTTTGCAACGATTGTATGAAAGAGATGCGCAGGGAGTAAAAGATTCTAGTCACTTGGACGTATCAATGCTTGCATGTCAGTGGGCTTGTCTAGAAAATGCGTTTGCTCGATATTTAAATACGGGAGTAGTGCCTAGCCCTATAGGTTCAAGACATCCCTCATCCACACCTTTTGAGACGTACCCCACATCAGATCAAGATATTGTTATAGGGTTAGGTGACAATAAGGATTGGCAACCTTTCTGTGAGGCGATTGATTTCCCAGAATTAATAAAAGATCCTCGTTTCCATGAAATCGAAGCTCGATTGAAAAATAGAGATGCTTTGGATGAAGTTCTAGGCGCGCACCTAAGTAAAAAGAGCTCGAATTATTGGCTAGAAACACTTATAAAACACTCTATTCCTTGTTCTATAGTTGAAAACATAAAAAGCATTTCTGAAAATACGATATCAGAAGAATATCATGCGTTCTCTGAGATTGAGATGGGCAAGAATAATAATAAAATGAAGTTTGTACGTAATCCTTTGGCTTCTGCGGAGCTAATTGAAAAACCCGCACCGTATCTTGGACAACATACTAGAGAGATATTAAAGGAATTAGATTGTGACAATTCATTAATTGAAGAGTTAGCGGGTTAACAATAGGTCAGTAAATAATAATTCGATCTCTAACGTTAAGGTTAGATCCGTATTTCTCTCCTTGACTGTGAGCACTTCTGATGTACATGATTTATGAAAAATTAGTAAGTGATGATACTTGATGCTAGAAAATGTTAGCCCACGCACCTTTGGCATAATCGTCACCGTTTTAGGTACTTTAGCTTTAACACCTGACATAATATTGTACCGTTTAACTGATGCAGACGCATTTACCGTTGCCTTCTGGCGGGGTCTTTTTGCAGGGTTTACTATTCTTTTTGGTTGTATAGTTGTTTATAAAAGAAATACTTTAAATGTTTTTAAATCACTTGGTAAAAGGGGTTTTCTAGTAGCGATATTACAAAGTCTTGGTATGATACTTTTTTATGTATCTCTTGATCATACAAGTGCGGCCAATGCTCTTATAATATACTCTACTGCGCCAATACTGGCCGCTGTATTATCATGGTTTTTTTTAAAAGAAAAAGTATCAAAAAAAGTTCTGACAGCGTTGGCTTTTGTTTGCTTTGGAGTTTCTATAGTGGCCACGGGCTCAACTTTTAACGGAAATATTACTGGTGATTTGATTGCTTTTTTAAATGCTCTGTCTATTGCCGCTTTTTATGTAGTTGTCAGGGGATCGAAAAAAATCAATATGATCCCTGCTTTATGTCTATCTTTTTTTATAGCAGCGGTTATTTCATATCCACTGGCTCTTTTGCCCGCCCTATCTACCTCCCAGTGGGTCTTCCTTTTTATCAGCGGTGTTTTTATGTTGCCAATTGCTATTTCGCTTTTGACAATAGGTCCACGATATTTACCGGCGCCCGAAGTTTCTATGATAAACCTATTAGAGGTTTGCATCGCGCCTTTATTACTATGGTGGATAATTGGTGAAAACCCAGGACTGATGTCAATTATCGGTGGACTGATTGTTGTTTTAGCGTTGTCAGGTTATGCCTTGCTTAAAATCAGAGATAATACGTAATCGAGTTTTCGGGTGTGATTTCAGAAAATAAGGGGTTTTCTAGAAAAGAAAAAGAAATGTGTTTAATAAAGGTTATAAATTTAAAAAAATGCTTTTATCCCGTCCATTACGCTAGTATAGCGGTCAGTGGAGACGTGGCCGAGCGGTCGAAGGCGCTCCCCTGCTAAGGGAGTAGGCGGGAAACCGTCTCGAGGGTTCGAATCCCTTCGTCTCTGCCATCTACTTACCCAGGTCGCACACAGCCCATAATCCTGTGAATTATTCCGCTGTTTCAGTGCGATACAGGCTCGGGTTTGGCGTGATGTTAAGCATGAGGTCTTGATGTTCAGTAAACCGCCATCTACTTTATTTATAACTTTTATCTCATATGTATAAAGGCTATTGTTACCTTAAAAGTAGAGAAGAGGTTTTGGGCATGAGCCAAACAAAATGGTCTGGTAAAGTTATAGGTTTACACAAAACACCCCGTTCGTTTTTACCAATGAAAAATTTTAAAACTTTACAGCTTATAATGGGGGTGGGTATTGAGGGAGATAGGCACGCAACCGGAGAAGCATTTCATTCAGATAGGCCTGAAGAGGGACGCCAAATAACGCTGTTTGAAGAGGAAACCCTTGAGGCACTTTTCCGAGATCATAATATTATTTTGAAACCTGAAGATCATCGAAGAAACGTTACTACGCGAGATGTGCCATTAAACCATTTGGTTGGTAGAAAATTTCAGATTGGAAACGTTATATTAGAAGGTACAAGACTTTCAACGCCTTGCCGTCATATTGAACAGATAACCGGGTTAGAACTTTTTAACCAGCTTATGAATCGCGCGGGTCTAAATGCAAAGATTGTTGTTGGCGGAAAGATCTTCGTCGAAGACTCCATAAATTTGTGTTAATTATGAGAAAGAGTATCCACAGTGTAACGACAAAAATACTTTCCATTAATGAAGAAAATAATGTAAAAATTTTTATTCTTGTGGATCCAGATAGTTGGGACCTACCTCGCTTTTCAGCTGGTGCCCATTTGGATGTATATCTTGCTAGCGGTAAAGTACGCCAATATTCCTTATGTGGTGATCCGGAAAATAGTGGTGAATACGTAATAGCAGTTCAGAAAGAGGAAGGTGGGCGGGGCGGTTCTAGCGAGATGCATGACTTAAAAGTAGACATGATTTTACAAGTCTCACTTCCTCGTAACCATTTTCCTCTTGTAGAAGCCACTCGTCACATACTTGTCGCGGGTGGCATTGGGATCACTCCATTTTTATCAATGATACCAACATTAATTAAGCAAGCGGAAGATTGGGAGCTACATATTTGTGCCAAGTCTGCATCGAGAGTTAAATGTAAAAATCTACTTAAAGCTTACGAAAAGGACCCCCGCATAAACATGTATTTAAGTGAAAGTGGAGATAGATTATCTGTTTCAAATATTATATCAAGCATTGGGAATAGCGATCATATCTATGTTTGTGGGCCTAATTCAATGATAGCTGAGATGATCGATTTTGGGAAAGAACTGGGTAATAGGCTACACTTTGAAAGTTTTGGTCTAGATGGGAATATAAAAAATCCCGCCTATAAAGTAATTTTGAAAAAAAGCGGTTCGGTGATTAAAGTTCGTGAAGGACAGACAATGTTACAGGCACTACGTATCGCTGGTTTCGAGGTTCCGTCTTCTTGTGAAGGTGGTATTTGCCTTGAATGTAAAACACGTTATTTAGAAGGGACGCCACTGCATCTGGATCTTGTCATGCAAAGTAGTGATAGAGAAGAATATATAACACCTTGCGTGTCCAGTTGTACTTCAGAAGAAATGATTCTTGATCTATAGGTTTGAGGCTTAACAAATTAATGGTAAGTCTTTATGTTTAGCGGTACTGACCCGAATCCATTTCTCGTGGATAGAAACCCAATTATATCAAATTAGATTAAAAGAAATGAGCTTTTTATGACTAAAACTTACCTATTTGAAGAAAATATAGACACAAAAGACATATCTTTTGAACTTATTCTCAAACTTGATGCTGAAGATTCGTTAGCTAATCAAAAAGAGAAATTTGATCTCCCTGAAGGGCTTATTTATTTGGATGGTAACTCCTTAGGAGCAATGCCGAAAGAAGTTTCGACTTATTTTGAAAAAGAACTTCGAGAAGGTTGGGCAGCTGGTCTAATAAGGAGTTGGAACCAAAAAGGGTGGCATGTCATGCCTGTTACGCTAGGTAACAGACTTGCTCCGATGATGGGTGCAGATGAAGGTGAAGTTTTAATTGTTGACTCTACCTCATTAAATTTATTCAAAACTTTAGTAGCTGCTCTTAAAATGAGACCTGATCGATCAGAGGTGGTGTCGGAAAAAGGGAATTTTCCTTCTGATATTCATGTTGTTCAAGGTGTTTTGAATAACTTTTTTACAAATTCTAAATTAATCTTAACAGGCAATACAGATGATGAAATAATTTCAGCAATTAATGAGAAGACTGCAGTGGTTACTCTAACACATGTTAATTATAAAACGGGTCAAATTCATGATATGAAACGTATTACAGAAAAGGCCCATGAAAGTGGCGCACTAATAATATGGGATTTAGCTCATACGTTGGGGGCCCTCCCAGTGGATTTAAATATGTGCAATGCAGATTTCGCTATAGGGTGTACATATAAGTATCTAAATTCTGGGCATGGTGGCCCAGCTTATCTATTTGTTGCCAAAAGGCATTTAAAAGAAGCAGAAAATACGTTAACAGGTTGGCAGGGTCACGCTAATCCATTTTCTTTTGATATCGATTATGAGCCCTCAGAAACGATAGAAAAATTTCGGTGTGGTTCACCGGCTATTTTATCCTATCTGGCTTTAGAAAAAAGTCTTGATATTTTTGAAACGGTTAACTTCATAGATTTAAGAAGAAAATCACAAGACCTTACTCAATTATTTATTGAACTAATAGAAATTAAGTGTTCGGGATTTGGACTTGAACTCTACAGTCCAAAAGATCCTGAGCAGCGTGGTAGCCAAGTATCATTAACTCATAATCATGGTTGGGAGATAATGCAGGCACTAATTGCAAATAATGTGATTGGTGACTTTAGGGCACCCAATATAATCAGATTTGGTTTCACCCCTTTATATACATCCTATGAGGATGTTTGGAATGCAGTCGAAATCCTTTCTGAAGTTCTTCAGAAAGAGTTGTGGAAAGACCCAGCTTATGCCGTGAAGGCACTAGTGACTTAAGTACTTAACTATTTTAAAAAAATATCAGTAAAAAAGAGAGTTAGTAATATTGGAACTAAATTTTGTTTAGTAAAATAAATTGGAGAGAACTAGAGAATAGTGAAATCGAGCGAGAATATTCGCCCAGCTCAACTATAGGTGGGAACTATTTACCATATATTAATGAGTATATTCGAGAGAGCAATTTAGTTAAGGAGTCTTATGATGTTATTGAATGTTCCTATGGACCGCTTAGCACTAACACTCTGGACCTAATATTACCTAAAAACTTTTTAGAAGGTCCCTTGGTACCACTAATAGTTTTTATCCATGGGGGTTATTGGCAAGAGCTTTCAAAAAATGAGTCGCTGTTTATGGGCAAACAAATTTTGGAAGAAGGTTACGCATTCGCTGCAGTTGATTATTCACTATGCCCATCTGTTAAAATTGAAGAAATTGTTGATGAGTGCCGTATGGCAATCACTTGGCTAAAGTCAGTAGGCTCCTCTTATGGGTTTGATTCTGAAAAGATTATTTTAGCTGGTAGCTCTGCAGGTGCACATCTTTCTGCCATGTGCTCTTTAAACCACAACGACCAAGCTACAAGTGCCTCATATATACCTGCAGCTACAGTTCTGGTTTCTGGAATATATGAACTTCAGCCTCTAATACACACCAGTATTAATGATGCCCTCAAAATGTCTAAAGATTCAGCTATCGTGTTGAGTCCCCTATTTAAGGACTTAAAATGCTTTCCGCAGACTCTAATAACTTGGGGAGAAAATGAAACTGATGAGTTCAAGTGTCAGAGTGAAGCTTTTGCCCAAAGTTTAATGGATTATGGTATACCCGTTGAAACCTACGAAGTAAGTGGTAAGAACCATTTCGATATTATTTTAGACCTAGCAAAAAAAAATGGAATATTAGGTAAAAAGTTTTATAAATTAATAGAGGACGTATGTAGCTAAATGCCAAAGTACCCACCACATATTACCACCATAGTCCAACCCAAGGGTGTTGATACTTCAATTCTCCCACGACCAATGGAAATGGGTTCTGATCAAAGTAGGGAGTCAGTTGTAGAAAAAACGAGTGGAGAGCCTCTAGTAGATTACGAAGGAGCTACCAATCCTTATATCGACTATCAGAGTATAGATATTCTACTTTCATTGCAGCACCCTAGAAGTAAAGGATATGACGAGATGTGCTTTATTGTAATGGGGCAAATCAAAGAGATGCTTTTTAAAGGTCTCCATTTTGAGTTAAAAAATGCTCAGATACAAATTCAGGAAGGAAACATTGGGAATGCTATGGAAATTCTTGACCGCGCAATAGCTTATACCAAGTATATAGCAGATACATGGAACGTCCTATCAACGATATCTACTGAGGGGTTTAGTCAGTTCCGAGATAACCTCGGTACTGCATCGGGTCAATTATCTTTTATGTATCGACATGTAGAGTTTGTATTAGGTAATAAAAGTAAACGTTTAGCAACAGCTCATAAGAATGTGGCTCATGTCTGGCCGGAGATTGAAAAAGCCTTGAATAGTCCTAGCTTATACGATGATGTTATCGCTTTATTGAAAAAAAATGGTGCGCCAATAGATAAATGTATGCTTGATCGGGATTGGAGTAGGCCTTACGAATCAAATAAATCTGTGGAGTCGGCTTGGTTAAAAATATATAGTGATTCAGCACCCAACAATGAACTCTATAGATTGGCAGAAAAGTTAACGTCTCTGGATGAGAATTTTTCTATTTATAGGTGGCGACATTTCTTAACAGTTCAAAAAATAATTGGTTTTAAGCCTGGGACTGGAGGCTCAGCCGGCGTGGGATGGTTGCAAGAAATTACTAATCACAGGTTTTTTCCAGAGCTGTGGTCTATACGTACAAGCTTATAGTAAATAAATACGAAGCAGTTAATAAATTAACTTTGTAATTCTATCCCATTTGGAATATAATTTTATTTACAAGGAAACTTATTAATTCAATTTTTCTCTTTAACGGTAAGAAATATTCGATGAAGAAAATTATTTTTGTTATTTTTTCTGCTGGCGTAATCACATCAGTTGTTTTTGGGGGTCGCCAAACTATTCCCTTATCTATTGAAGGGATTAATACCAAGGATACTTTAAATTACCTAGAAATTAGTTTTGCCTTTGCCCTTGGGCAACTTATAAGTGGGGCTATAGGGCCGGTCGGCGGAGCTATCTCAGACAAGTTTGGGTCGGGAAAAACCCTCTTAATTGGAGTGCTTCTGTCGTCTTTGGGTTTATTTTTAATACCAATTTCTGATCACGCTTTTAGTTTAGCATTTTCCGTCGGGATCCTTTCTGCAGGTGGTGCCGGTATTGCTGGATTACCTGTTGTCATGTCGGCAGTTAATAAGTTAGTACCTCCAGATAAAGCTGGGGTTGCGTTTGGTTTCATTAACGCGGGTACTTCCGTAGGCCAATTTATCTTTGCGCCTCTGGCAGCATTAATCATAGTAAATTACGGTTGGGAGGCTAGTATAAATGCTCTTGCAGTTTTACTGATCGTAATTTTGCCATTCTGTTGGGTGTTACGCACTTTACCCGAAGATACTGTTTCAACGGTAAATTCTAGGACTGATGCTGTCTCGTTATCCCTTGGTGCTACCCTAAAGTTAGCTTTTAAAACTCCTAGTTATATATACCTTGTCCTCGGTTTTTTTACCTGCGGATTTCATGTTGCATTTATCATTACACATATGCCAGGGGTTATAGCGGTCTGCGGTCTTCCGCCCACTGTTTCTGGTTGGTCTCTAGCCGTAATAGGTTTTTTTAATATACTCGGGAGTTTGTTTGCAGGTTGGTATATTTCAAAACGCAGTATGAAAATTTTTCTAGCTTATACGTATGCAGCAAGAGCGGTTATAGTAATTTTATTTTTGTTAAGTCCCAAAGATGGTATTTCAGTAATACTTTTTTCTGCGGCATTAGGATTTACCTATCTTTCGACGGTTCCACCAACAGCAGCTCTTGTTGGAAGATTGTTTGGTCCGAAGTTTATGGCGACATTATTCGGGCTTGCCTTATTTTCCCACCAAATTGGAGCTTTTATAGGGGCGTATCTAGGCGGGTATTTCTTTGAGTTATCAGGGGACTATACATTAGTGTGGATTATAGATGCTTTAATTGCTGTATTTGCCGCACTTATTCATCTGCCGATTAAGGAAGTAGCCGTTCAGAGTAATTCTGAGGCTACAGCTTAAGTATCAAATATCAGTGTTTAGGCTGGTGTTAATGAAATTATTTCGCTTGTTTTTTATTATAATATATTATTAATATATATATACGATCAATATTATAATCTAGGAAAACTATATAATCGAAAATTTGATAGTTTAATAGTATGCAGAAAATTGAAGTATGGAGGTTAAAATGAGAAAGAATTTATCAGTTCTGGTAACATTATTCTTTGGCTTAGCGATGATGACGACATCTGCCTTTGCAGATGTTACTTGGAGAATGGCACACAAAATGCCACCAGACAGCCCTGAAGGTGTTGTGTTCCAGAAGTTTACTGATCTTGTTGATGAGTATTCAAACGGAGAAATGAAAATTAAGATGTTTCCTAATGAACAGTTAGGTAAAACAAACGCAGTTATGGAGCAGTTGAAGATTGGTACAGTTCACATGTATGCTGAGGGATCAACATATATGAAGAAGTGGGTGCCGGACATTACTTGGACAAGCCCAGCGTTTCTTTTCGATGATCGAGATCATTGGGTTAGGTTTATGAACACAGATATGGTAAAAGGCTGGTATGCCGAGGCTGCTGAAAAAGCAGGTGTTATGCTTTTAGGAGATCCGACTGCTATCCTTAGAGGACCATATAGAGTTATGGTCACGACTCGAGATGTTAGAGAATTTTCTGATATGAAAGGTCTAAAGTTAAGAATGCATCCTAACAAGGATGCTGTTGCTACTTGGACAACAATAGGAGCAGATGTGAAAACATTGGCTTGGACAGACGTTTACCAATCTATTCAAAAAGGTATTGTTAGCGCGGTTAACAGTCCTATAGCTCTTGTAGAGTCAATGAGATTTTATGAAGTTGCACCTCATATAATTAAACATGATGAGTATTATCAGTCTATCGGATTTATGGTACATAAAGCATCTTATGATGGATTACCTGACAATTTAAAGGCAGCTGTTGATAAAGCGTATACAGATGCTGGAAAGTACAGCTTTGAGGTTATGAATAAAGCTGCCGACGAGTCTATAGTTAGAATGAAAGCCACTGGTGTCACCATGGTTGACATAGACCGTGCGCCATTCGTCAGTGTCATGGCAGACTGGTATAAAGCAAAAGACGCTGCTGGAGAACTTCCAGAGGGCTTCTTGGCTACTGTAGCTGCAACAAGATAATTCATACTCAATGAGAAGTTGATTTTATGAATTTAAATACAGAGTCTGGGCCGCTTAAAGTAGCGGTCCAGACTTTAGATTTGCAATTGAAAAGACTATCAGATTTATTTCTGATAATAGCGAATGTCTGTTTGGGCTTAATGTTGGTAGGTACAGCAGCTACTATTATCTTGCGGTTGTTTGATGTTTCCTTTTATTGGATATGGCCATGGACAATGCAATTTTTTGTATGGATGTCTTTCGTTGGGTTTTATGTGGTTTATCGTAGGGGAAAAGATATTTCCGTAGACTTTTTGGTACTTAGGTTGGGTACCACCGCTATGCGTATTACCCAAGTAGCAGTTCCTTTACTAATTATAATTTTAATGTTGATTATGTTGGCTCAAATGCCCACCATTCTTTCCAGCCAAGTTGGAGTAATAGATGGTGTAGTTACTCCATGGGGGGAGTTGGAGCGTTATACATTGTCAATACCGTTAGGAGTTTCATGTTTTCTAATTCTGGTAAATTCGGCAGTAACAATATTAAAAATATTTGTGGGTATAGATAATGAAGCACATTCAAACTCAGAGGGATAAAATTTAATAAATGTTTATAGTTCTTTTTATAGGTTTTATAGTTCTTATTTTACTTAATGTGCCTGTCTCTATGGCGATTGGCGCCGCTGTTCTTATGACCTTTATTACTAGTGATTTCTCCGATGCTCTTTATATCATTCCCCAACAAATATTAGAGGGAGTAAACAAGCCCTCCCTAGCAGCAGTTCCATTTTTTATTATGGCAGGAAATTTAATGAATACGGTTGGAATGACTGATAGAATATTTCGGTTTGCCAATGCGTTAGTTGGTCACTTTCGAGCGGGTTTGGCGCAGGTCAACGTACTGTCTTCGATGATTTTTGCGGGTGTTTCAGGAGCAGCGGTGGCTGATTGTGCAGGCCTAGGAGCGATCGAAATAAAGGCAATGAAAGAACGAGGGTATAAAGCTGAATTTGCCGCAGCGGTTACCGTGTGTTCTGCTGTAGTCGGCCCTATAATTCCTCCCTCTATAGGATTAGTGATATATGCTTTTTTAGCTCAGCAATCAGTAGAAAGGATGTTCCTAGCTGGTTTGGTTCCAGGGTTAATTGTTGGAGCTTCGTTAATGATCTTTAATCGTATTTTGGCAGTTAAGCATGATTTCCCAACGCAAGAAAAAGCAACTTGTGCTGAAGTTCACAGTGCAGGGATAGACGGAGTTCTAGCGTTGGTTGCGCCTGGTATTATACTTGGTTCTATTCTTGGAGGATTTGTTACGGCGACGGAAGCGGGCGTTTTAGCTTGTATCTACTCTATGATCTTAGGTCTTTTCTATAAGACTTTAAATTTCAGAAATTTTTGGGATGCTTTGACGGATACTATGCTTATGACTTCTGTGATAATGATTATTATCGGATTTTCGATAGCGATGGGTTGGCTATTAGCTATTGAACAAATACCACAAAAAATTGGTGATGCTGTTTTTGCTATTACAGAGTCCCGTAGTATTTTCTTATTGATGCTTTTAGTGTTTATAATTCTTGTCGGATGTGTAGTTGAGGGTGTTCCTGCGAAGCTTATGCTTGTACCTATGTTACTACCAATAACGGATAGTTTTGGTATTGATAGAGTGCATTTTGGAATCATTATACAATTAGGTTTGCTTATAGGTATAGCTACGCCGCCGATGGGAATAGGTCTTTATATCATGGTTGAAGTAGGTAAGGTTCCGTTTGAAAAAGTTACTATGGCTGTAATTCCTTTTTTAATACCTCTGATGCTAACTTTGTTATTAATTACGTATTTACCCCAGCTTAGTTTATGGTTGCCAAACCTGGTATTAGGTCCTGATATAGCAATATTCGGTAATTAGCCGCTTTTAATCCTCTTTGGGATTATTATTCCACTAAAATCTACGCTCATTTTTGGTGTGTCCCGCCTGTGGCTTTTTGGCAGACATATGATAAATTCAAAGCGATTCAGAAGGAATTAAGTTGAAGAAATGTGACTGGAAAAAGGTAAAGTGTAGATCCTCGGCACTATCAGAGTGGCAGTGTGGGAAATGTGGTAAAAACCCGTAAAGGAACCCTATGCCAGCGCCCAGCTTTCAAACACAATGGTAGGTGCAGTTTGCATGGCGGACTTTCAACTGGCGCTAAAACGAACAACGGTTTGAAGAAAATTTCAGTAGCTTAGCTGGAATGATGGTGCCCCCACACTGTGGTAGATACCTTTTCTCAGAGCCATTAAATCCTGACTTTCAGCAATATCAATAGGTTAGCATATCTGACGTCACGTTCAAATGCCTAATTTTGGCTAACAGTTTGGCATACAGTCTAACTGGGACCTAGGAGCAAGGCGCAAGGCGCAAAGACCAAGGACCAAGAACCGGGGGTTACTGAGCCCGATCCAAACTGTTGAAACGCGCAAAGCTCACCCCACGGGGGCTGGACCAAGGGGCGTGTGCCTCGGACCTCGGGCATCGGGCCTTTAGTGTTGGCGGCCCGTGATCCACTCTCTCAGGGGGGTTAGCTTTACGCGCTTGATCCGTCGTGTTCGCCAATGGAATTAGTGATTTTGAGATCCAGTTTGTTATGGTTCAAAATTCAATAACTTTTCTCTTGTATATCCAGAATTATTTATATAAGTAAGTACAAATATAAATGATTACAGATATAACGTTATGCACTAGTACGTTACTGTCTTCGTAAACACTATCAGGAGTTTTATGTTGGAAACTGAATTTACACCAATTACGTCACTATTAGGCGGCGCACTTATCGGACTGTCAGCAGTCATTCTTATGGCAAGCCACGGAAAGGTTGCTGGAATCAGTGGAATTGTCTCAAGGATTCTTCCACCTGTCGTCGACACTAAAAGAATGCCACAAGGCCTCACCTTTATTTCCGGTCTACTGCTGGTACCACCATTATGGTTTGCTGTATTCGGCCAAGCACCAATTGCCGCGATATCAAACAACATAATGTTGCTCGGCGTAGCAGGTATTCTTGTTGGATTCGGTTCGGTCCTTGGGAATGGCTGTACAAGCGGCCACGGTGTATGCGGTATCTCACGGCTGTCAGGGCGCTCAATGATTGCAACAGTGACGTTTATGGTTTTTGGTGTTGTAACTGTTTTTATCCTTCGCCATTTAGTGGGGGGCTAAGACAATGCGTTTTTTAACCACATTATTTGCAGGCCTTCTGTTCGGAACAGGTTTGATTTTGTCTGGTATGGCCAATCCCAAAAAGGTTCAAAACTTCTTGGATATATTTGGTAGTTGGGACCCCAGTTTGGCATTTGTCATGGGTGGTGCAATCCTTGTGACGGCGCCTGGTTTTTGGTTAGTACAAAAACGTACCTCACCATTTTTTCACGACGTGTTCCAACTTCCAGCTCGAAATGATATTGATGCACGCCTTGTTACGGGTGCTGCAATTTTTGGTGTTGGTTGGGGCTTGGGTGGTTTGTGCCCAGGACCGGCTGTGACGTCACTGTTATTTTTCACACCTGGCGTCCTCATATTCGTGCCTGCAATGCTTGTGGGGATGATACTTGCTAAGTTTATAGCTTTACCATCCCGCAAAATTGTAAACGCCTGAAAGGAAAGCTCATGACCGCACAGAACCATGATTTGTCAATTAAACCGAACGTGCAGGCGTTCTTTGATACAATTACCAACACCATCAGCTATGTTGTTGCAGACCCGGACAGCAGCATCTGCGCTGTTGTGGATTCAGTGATGGATATTGACTATGCCGCAGGTCGAATTACCCATGATCACGCTGATCGGATTGTCGATTACATTGTATCAAGAAATTTGACACTTGAATGGATTATCGAAACTCACGTTCACGCTGATCACTTGTCTGCGGCACCTTACTTACAGAAAAAGTTGGGTGGGAAGATCGGTATAAGTGCAAAAATTATGGATATTCAAGATACCTTTGGAAAGATCTTCAACGAAGGCACCGAATTCCAACGAGATGGATCACAGTTCGACGCATTGTTCAATGATGGTGACACGTACAGTATAGGCACGCTCTCAGTGTCTGTTATAGCAACCCCCGGACATACCCCAGCTTGCATGGTCCATGTGGTTGGTGATGTGGCCTTTGTGGGCGATACATTATTTATGCCAGATGCCGGATCAGCCCGTGCTGATTTCCCTGGCGGTGATGCTGGTGAGTTGTTCGATTCAATTCAGAAAATTCTGCGTTTACCTGAGGATATGCGGTTGTTCATGTGTCACGACTACGGCCCGAATGAGCGCGACATCGAGTGGGAAACCACCGTCGGTATCGAGAAGGCACACAACATCCACATTGGTGCAGGTGCCAGCCGCGAGACCTTTGTTAAGTTGCGTAGAGAACGCGATGCAACGTTGGCGATGCCAAAGCTAATTATTCCAGCTCTTCAGGTAAACATGCGTGCAGGCGAAGTTCCCACAGATAAAGCAGGTAACCCTAGCCTCAAAGTACCAATAAACAGGCTATAAGAACTTATTTTAATAATATTAACCAAACCAAAGAATCGGAGAAAGATCTATTATGAAAATCATGCAACTGGATGTCTTGACCTATGTCGGTCCGCAGATATCGCTATCAGACGTAACTGAACTGAAGCGTCGCGGTATTAAAAAAATCATCGTTGTGCGTCCAGAAGGTGAAACAGATGACCAGCCCACGATATCTGATATAACTTACGCGGCGAACGCCGCTGGTATTGTGGTTCATCAGATACCTGTCATGCCTGGCCATATCACTGACGAGGCTGTCAAAGAATTTGGTACATTTGTTGCACAAACTATCGGTCCAATCTTTGCGTATTGCAGAAGTGGAATCCGTGCAACATCTCTTTGGGCACTCACTCAGTCCAAGAATGGTCATTCCACTGATAACATTCTTCGCACCGCACATAGCGTGGGTTATGACCTATCGCCAATGACCTCACGCCTTGACGCCCAAGCCGCAATAATTGTCTGATTGGGTGCGATACCGATGACCAAACTATCACAGTATCTACCGATCCTTGAATGGGGTCCCGCATATGATCGATTAACGCTGACCAATGATCTTATCGCTGCAGTCATCGTTACGATCATGCTAATCCCGCAATCGCTAGCTTATGCTTTGCTGGCAGGTCTGCCCCCTGAAATGGGCCTTTACGCTTCAATGCTACCAATTTTTCTTTATGCGATATTTGGTACAAGTCGCGTGCTGGCTGTTGGTCCTGTCGCAGTCGTATCGTTATTGACCGCAGCAGCTGTCAGCAAGGTCGCGACACCTGGAACGTCAGAGTATATTGCGGCTGCAATCACGTTGGCATTTCTGTCTGGAGGCATCTTGCTGGTTCTCGGATTTCTGCGTTTGGGTTTTCTTGCCAATTTCTTGTCTCACCCCGTAATTGCTGGGTTTATTACTGCGTCCGGCATCATCATAGCAGTTAGCCAACTGAAAAATATACTTGGTATTGATTCAAGTGGTCACAACTTGTCCGAGATCGTCGTCTCGTTGACTGAGCATTTAGATAAAGTAAACTGGATCACTGTTATCATTGGCGTTGCAACTATGGCGTTTTTGTTTTGGGTACGCAAAGGTTTATTACCACTTCTGACAACGCTTGGGGTCAATATTCGCACAGCGGACATTGTTGCCAAGGCAGGATCTGTTGCGGCGATCTTTATAACTACGCTGATTGTTTGGAGTTTTGACCTTGCCGAACGTGGTGTACAAATAGTTGGCGACGTACCGACTGGGTTGCCGCCGTTTTCACTTCCTTCGTTCTCAATAGACTTGTGGAGCAGTTTAATTGTTTCTGCGGTGGTGATTTCGATCATTGGATTTGTGGAATCGGTTTCTATTGCCCAGACTCTGGCTGCAAAAAACCGGCAACGCATTGAACCAAATCAAGAACTTATTGGGTTGGGTGCAGCTAACATCGGAGCCGCATTTACAGGCGGCTTTCCAGTGACAGGTGGGTTTTCACGATCGATCGTCAATTATGACGCAGGGGCGGTTACACCTGCAGCAGGAGCTTATACTGCGCTTGGTCTTGGCGTAGCATCACTATTCCTCACGCCGCTGATTTTTTATCTCCCCAAAGCTACGTTAGCTGCAACGATCATCGTAGCTGTACTGTCACTGGTCGATTTTTCGATTCTCAAGAAGACCTGGCAATACTCGAAGTCAGACTTTGCTGCAGTGGTCATTACCATGGCAATGACACTTCTAGTTGGCATTGAACTTGGGGTCATGACTGGCGTTGCAATCTCTGTGTTGATACATCTGTTTAAAACGTCACGACCGCACATGGCTATCGTTGGCCAAGTGCCAGGTACTCAGCATTATCGGAATATCATGCGCCATGAAGTGGTTGTTGATGCAAGTGTTTTGACCATTCGGGTCGATGAAAGCCTCTACTTTGCCAACACACGTTCCCTTGAGACTCGAATCTATGACGAAGTAGCAAAGCAACCGGAGGTGAGACATGTCATTCTGATGTGTTCTGCCGTGAATTCAATCGACATGAGCGCACTTGAATCCCTAGAATCCATCAATGAACGCTTAAAGGTTGGGGGAGCAGCTTTCTATCTGTCAGAGGTCAAAGGACCAGTGATGGATCGGTTGAATGGATCAGGTTTTTTACAGAATTTGACTGGGCGCATTTTTCTGAGCCAACATCAAGCACAAATGGAAATTGGCTTGGTGACTGCTTAATTACATCCAAAAGATGGTTTAGCGGCTTTCCAGGAAACTCTCTATTTAGTATTTACTTAAATAACACCATATCGCCCGCTTAATATGGTTGATTAAGTTTAAAAGTTAAAATATATAAACGTTAGCTTATATAAGTAATTAAAAATACTTAAAAGGAACTATCCTATGCTTGACTTTACTGAACTTGAGCCAAAAATTTTGGAAGCAGCTAAATTAATGGAAATGCTATCGCAACCAGTCCGTTTGCGTTTAATGTGTATATTGCTAGACGGAGAACAAAGCGTCCTTCATCTTGCTGACAGTGCAAATCTATCACAGCCTGCCATGTCACATCATCTAAAAAAACTGCGTGATGCAGATTTAGTAAAAACTCGGCGCGAAGGTCAAACAATTTACTATTCTCTAAAGGGTAACGAAGTGGCACAGGTTCTAGCAGTCTTGCATAAACTTTTTTGTGCGCATTAATTTAACTAAAGATATGTTATTTAAGAGTTAAACTAAGTTTAACATAATATTAAAATTGCTTTTCAAATAGAGCAGGGAAGTTTTCCCAACTTTGCAGAGGCATTTTCTACATCAAAAAATGAATGCGGTGTTTTTGGGGATATGGTTGATGATAGCTTCATCATACCCTTGAAAACAGATAATTTAATCGAATTAGAGTTGTTTGATTGTCATGTTAAAGTTTTACAAGACAATCTTAATAAAAATGATTTTGGTATTCTAAAAAATCGAATTAATACAGCTATAAGTCTTGTAGATACTATCGAAATAACAAACAAATATTTTCCAACCGACTAGAAAGCTCCTGAGAAAGACTAGAAGCTTTTGAACCTGATCGAGTATGAAGGCATTTTACGAAGCGTGGACTCTTAAATCGTGCCTGAAGGCTCTGTGGAACACGCCGCGTATAGTAATAAACGCCCCGTTTTGTTGTTAAATAAAGTGGTTTTTGGTAACCCATATGGTACACCCCAATTGTTGCAAAGATTAATTATCCTTACAAATCAAGTACTTGGGCCGTGGATCTTGGTTGAAGTGGTGCCCCCACACGGACTCGAACCGCGGACCTACTGATTACAAATTAGCTAGTCTTATCCTCAACCTTTTTTGAGGCACCTGATAGCACGCCTAACTTTTCACCAGCAAGCATTTTCTTATGTCCATCAAATTCTGTGCTCATTTTTGCTAGCGCCCAATCGACATCTTTCTCTGCACTTTGCGTATCCATAATTAATACACCAGAGAAGTCCGCAATCACGATATCTCCAGGATTTACTACGGCACCACCAACCGAGATAGGTACATTAAATGAACCACCATTGTCGTAGATACGTGTCGTTATTGGTGAGGTTCCTTTACACCATACCGGTAAATTATACTCTTTTATCTCGGGTATATCGGTACATGGTCCGTCAAGTACGACCCCATTACACCCGGAGGCAACAATTGCGGCTGCGACACCGCCGCCTAAACATGCATGTTTATCATCTCCCAATCTATCGATACATAATATATCCCCCGGTCGCAGAAATTGGATAACATGGTGAAGCAAAGTAGAGTCTTGGCCGGGAATTGCGAGAGTGACCGCGGTACCAGATATTGTTAAGTTATCACCCAAAATATTTTGAATCCTGCGATCTGCAAAACCCATATTACGGATGTGGCCTATAGTGGCTGTCTCCGTTTTAGAACATTTCTCTATAAGCTTTTGGTCGGCCTGATTTGGCATTTCATTAATTATATAACTCATTTTAATACCCTTTAAATATTTTCAAGTTTTAATTTTATTTTCTTGTAAGTCCGCATTCTATGATCATCTAAAATTAAAGAAGCTTTATCAAAGTCTTTCTTTAATACGGCGTCCATTAATTTTTGATGTTCTTCTTGTACTTGATCAAACGCCGGGTCAGTTGAAGCCAAATTAATTCCTAAAACTCTCCTATACCTTTCGATATGATTTGTAAGATTATCTAAGACTTTCAATTCCCACCAGGACCCACAAGCGGAAAGTAGTGAGTAATGGTATTTCCGATGCATTTCCTCTTTTCGTTCGTTAAAATCTGCATCTGTATCATTACGAAGTTTCTCTAAATTTGACATTCTGTGGTGCGCCGCAATTATTTTAGCTTCCCAGTTAATATCTCCTAACTTCATTGAAGTTCTTAACGCATTTAATTCGAGATATTTACGAAGATCAATTAGTTGTTGGTAATCTTGTTTTGAAATAGGAGAAACCTTAAATCCAGATTTACCAATTGCTGTAACAAAGCTTTCGGAAGAAAGGCGTGCAAGCGCCTCTCTCAAAGGACTAGTCCCAGTATCGTATTTGCTTTTGAGCGTCTCAGTTTTTAGCGATTGTTCAGGTTTGAGTTCACCACTTCGTATATCTCTTTGTATTTCACTATAAACTTTTATAGCTAATGTAGTAGGTTGAGAAATCTCTAAAATATCTAATTCCTTTCTAACGCATAAAATAAGTATTATTATTATATTTGTATTTTTTCTACGAATAAACTAAAATTTTCGTAAATATGCTAGAACGATAATTGCATGCATTTTAAATAAAAGAAAGTGGTATCGATTGTTTCGTTTTACTTTTAATAATCGAGGCGTAAACGAAATATTTAAAGAGGGGTTATCAATTGAATAGAAATGTTGAGCAGTGGCAGATAATAAAAAATGCTGTAAAGTCTGAACGTGGTGTAGTCGCTGCTCAGAATTGGAGAGCTGCGGCGTCTGGTGCAGATATCTTGGCTAAGGGTGGGAATGCTGTTGATGCGGCGATCGCCTGTGCACTTTCACTAAGTGTTGTAGAACCTTGGATGTGTGGATTAGGTGGAAGTGGATACATTGTAATCTGGTTGGCAAAAGAAAAGCGGGCAGTTGCTATTGATTTTCAAGGCGTATTACCCGCAAAAATCTCATTTGATGATTACCCTTTAGATTCGAGTGTACCGAGCTCAATTATGGGATTTCCAGGTGTGCTTAATAATCAAAATGTTACAGGTTATAGGTCAATTACCGTACCGGGAGCCGTTGCGGGGTTTTCACAAGCACTTAACAAGTTTGGAAAATTGGGGTTTGACACGGTCATTAATCCTACAATTGAATTAGCAGAAAGAGGACTTCCAGTTGATTGGTTTGCCAATCTCCAGATATCATTAGAGTCCTCCGAGTTATCAAAATTTCAACCATCCTCTAGTGTCTATTTACCAGATGGCTTCCCACCACAGCCAGAACAATTTCTTAAGCTAGGTAATCTGCAGCAAACTTTAAGGAAACTAGCGGATAATGGCCCTGAAGATTTTTATAATGGAGAATTAGCAGAGGATTTAGTTTCAGATTTAAAAGCAGGTGGAAGCCGTATCGATTTAGAGGACTTGAGTATTTATAAAGCAATCGAAACAGAACCCCTTGTTGGGATGCACCGAGGCCATCATTTATTTACTCCTGGCCCGACTAGTGGTGGGGAACGCCTTAATGAAGCTTTAAAATTTGTGGATGAGAACTTGGATTATAGCAAACCTTTTGGTGCAGAAACTTATTTAGCCTATGCTCAAGCATTAAATAAGGCCTTTATTAGTCATAAAAAAAAGCTTGGTCGGTTAATCAATCATGGATGTACCTCTCATATGAGTTCTGTCGATGCAGAGGGAAACATGGTGGCGCTGACTTACACATTGCTTAATAGGTTCGGTTCAAAAGTTGTTTTACCCAAAACTGGAGTAATAATGAATAATTCAGTTTCATATTTTGATCCACGACCTGGCTATCCGACTTCTATGCAAGGAGGTAAAAGAATAAACTCTTCAAATATGTGCCCAACTGTCTGTGTAAAAGATGGGGAAGCAAAATTTTCGGTAGGGGCTTCCGGTGCAAACCATATAGTACCGTGCACTATGCAATTGGCAGCGTTTTTACTAGATTATGATCTTACTTTAGAGGAAGCATTTAATCTGCCCAGAATAGATGTTAATGAAACTGATGTTATTACTGTTGATCCAAACGTTGGTAGCAAAACAATTAGCAAGCTAAACGAATATTTCGAACTAAATATAGCGCAGAATTTAGTATTTCCAAAATTATATTCATGTCCAAGCGGGGTTTACAGAGATATAAATTCTAGTCAGACTTTCGGCTTTGGAGATAAGAACAGCCCTATAGCTGGTGCAGTCTCTGAAGGTCCATACAACTTAAGTAATGAAGATACTTTTAATGGTGTTAAGGTGCGGGCATAAATAGGTTATTAGTAATTTTTTCCTGGTGGGATTAGCTCATTTATAGGGTCTCCGGAAATAAATTTTCTAACATTTTCTGCAATAGCTTTTCCTCCAGCCACTGGATCAATAAGACTTGCGATGTGGGGTGTAACGAGGATGTCTTTATGTTTCCAAAAAGGATGTCCTTTAGGTAATGGTTCAACTTCAAATACATCTAAAGTTGCCGCTCTAATTTTCTTATTTTCGATAGCAGTTAGTAGATCACTTTCATTAAGATGAGGACCTCTGGCAACGTTTATTATACAAGAACCGTCCTTCATTTTATTAAAAAAAGAATTGTTCATAATTCCAGTTGTCTCTGGAGTTAATGGAAGCATACAAACAACAATTTCGGCCTTACCTAAAAATGCGTCTAAGCCTACGCTTCCGGTATAGCTTTCGATACCCTCGATCGATTTCTCGCTTTTAGCCCAACCCAGAACATTAAAACCGATTTTTGAAAGAGTTTTTGCGCAATCTGCACCAAGATTTCCTAGCCCCATAATACCAACCGTTCGGTAATTTGCAGGAGGTTCTATAACTTGGTTCCATTCTTCTAACTGTTGAGAAGCTTCCACTTCAGGAAGTTTTCTATGTAATCTCAGAACGTGTAATACTACATATTCTCGCATTCGTGTACTCAAATCATCGCCGGTTAATCGCACTATTGGGATGTGAGTAGGAAGATATTTATCTTTCAAAATATGGTCAATTCCAGAACCGATGGAGAAAATACATTTTAAGTTTGGAAAGGTTCTTAACCAACCTTCTTCTGGTAACCACACTATTGCTAGATCGATCGAGTCTTCATCTATCACTTCATCTGATAAAAAAATTTCATGCTCTGGCAGTAAATCGACCATATGGTCCTTCCACCAATCAGCACGGCTTTGACCTACTTTTAAAACAATTTTCAAATTACTCCTCCAAGATTTTTATATAATCGCATATATTTATATATTCGTAAATCAGAGAAATATCACATCTAAAAAGCCTTAAAAGTTAAAGTAGTAAGTGTTCTTTTTATCCCTTTAATATTTAGGATATTATCATTGATAAACGTACTTATATCTTCTTCATCTGAAATATAGAGTTTTAAGAACAGGTCAAAGTCACCACTCGTGGAATAAAGTTCGGAGTGAATTTCTTTAAGGACGATATCTTTTGCTACCTTTAAGGTTTTTCCTGGTTTACAACGAATTTGGACAAAGACGCATTTCATATTTTTCTCCGTTTTATAATTTATTATTTTTGAACTTTAATTACATTAACTTAAAGCTGTGAAAAAGCATATTTATTATTCGTAAGTTATGGAGGTATTACCTTACCATCCCAAGCAAAACATTTTCCAGTATCATCGGTTTTGAGAGTGAATAAGACAGACGTTAGTCTATTAGCTGCAAAATTTGGCGTAAATAATTTGCCCTCCGGGACGCCTCTCTGGAATGGTTTTGATAGATTACTATCTACCGTACCAGGGTGAAGGCCAACAATAATAGATTTCTTATTTCGGCGGGTTAATTCAATCGCTGAATTTTTTATTATCATATTTAGTGCGGCTTTAGATGCCCGGTAAGCATACCAGCCACCGAGTCTATTGTCAGTCACACTTCCTACTCGTGCAGATAAAATCGCGGCGATTGAAACACTTTCTTTTGTTAATAAGGGGAAAAAATGTTTAGCAATTAATGCAGGGCCTATAGTATTAATCATGAAAGTTTTCTGAAATTTTTCAATTGAAATATCTCTAAGAGATTTTTCAGGTTTAATATCCGAGTCAGATAGCATACCAGTAGCTACAATTAAAAGGTCAATGGTTCCCTGTTTTGAGACATATTCTGAAGCTTTTATGATGCTTTTCTCACTCTGCAAATCGATAGGGTGGGGATAAACATTTTGTGACTCAGATTTAATACTTTTCCGTGAAAGAGCAAAAACATTATAATAGTCCTCTGAATTTGAAATACTTTCAACTAGCGCGTTGCCAATAGCTCCGCTTGAACCAATAATGACAGCATTCTTTTGTTTTAAATCTAACATTAATACCTTTGTCCAATATGCGTAATGTGATAATCTTATTTATAAATATTAATAACTGAAGATTAGTCGTTTATGAAGTTAAATAAATCCTTAATTATCATTACAGGTGGAGCTAACGGAATTGGTAGAGCTATTGCGAAGAGATTCGCAAAAGAAGGTGCAAAAGTTGTAGTTGCGGATACAGATTATGAAAGAGCGGCTGAGTTAGCGGAACTGATCGGAGGAGTTAGTTTTTTTTGCGATGTAAGTAAAGAACAGAGCATCATCGACCTGGTAACAAATGTAGAGAGTAAATATGGGACCATTGATCTTTTCTGTTCAAATGCGGGCGTTATTTTTGATCAACCTGATAACGCAACCTCAACAGAAAATATAGACTGGCAAATATCTTGGGATGTGAACGTAATGGCCCATGTTTATGCAGCTAGGGCCTGTCTTCCTGCTATGATTAAAAAAGGAGGTGGTTATTTTTTACAAATAATATCAGCCGCTGGGTTACTTAGTCAAATTGGAAATGCCGCATACTCAACGACTAAACATGCGTCTATTGGGTTTGCTGAGTCTTTATTTATTTCTCATGTTGATGATGGGATAAAAGTGTCAGTTGTTTGCCCTCAGTATGTAGCAACATCAATGATAGATTTAGACTATTCAGAGGTTCATAAATATCCTGAGGATATTCTTTCGGTTTCAGAGGTTGCTGATGTTGTGGTTCAAGGTTTAAAAGATGAAGAGTTTTTAATTTTACCGCATCCAGAGGTTAAAAAGCACTTCCAGAAAAAAGCTACTGACTATCAACGATGGTTGAGTGGGATGAATAAAATCAAAAAAAAAGCACTGATTACGCATGGTGATTTAAGTATTAAATCGATTATAAAATCGCTTTAACTCTTCCTATTCAGCCTTTAGGTATTTCAGAAACGAAATTTGGGATATGATAACCTTTTTGAACGGCATCCCTGCTCAAGATTTTTTGATACCATAATCTTATATTTGGGAATTCAGATAAATTTATTTCTTGCCATTCATATCTTGATATCCATGGCCAGATAGCTATGTCTGCGATGGAGTATTCTCCGACTACAAACTCTGATACTGAAAGTTGTTTTTCTAAAACGCCGTATAACCTCAGAGCTTCGTTTTTATATCTTTCTTCTGCGTATGGCGCTTTACCTTTGTTATAATGTAAAAAATGATGAGCTTGGCCTAACATAGGCCCAATCCCAGCTTTCTGCCACATTAACCACTCTATTACTTTAGTTTTTTTCTTAAAATCTTTTGGTAGTAATTTTCCTACTTTTTCTGCCAAGTACATCATGATTGCCCCAGATTCCATTAAGCCCATATGGGTATCATGATCGAAAATAGCAGGTATTTTATTGTTTGGACTTATTACTAGGAAGTTCTCATCAAACTGAGCACCGTTTCCTATGTTTATAGGTATAACTTTATATCGGATTTTTAATTCTTCCAATAATATTGATATTTTTCGGCCGTTAGGCGTTGCCCAGGTATAAAGGTCAATCATAAGAGTTCTCTACGATAACTTATTAGCAAACTTCATTACTATAAGTTGTGATAAAAAAAGAGCCTGAAAGTTACAGACTCTTTTTTATTGCATAATTTTGTTTGTTCTAAAAGCCAAGGCCATCATATTTTGATTTGAACTTTGATACTCTTCCTCCGGTATCAAGTAGTTTTTGGTTTCCACCTGTCCAAGCTGGGTGAGCTGAAGGATCGATATCTAAAGCGAGCTGATCACCCTCTGCACCCCAAGTAGATTTCATCTCTACTATGTCTCCATTTGTCATTTTGACATTAATCATGTGGTAATCTGGATGTGTATCTTTTTTCATGACAGCCTTCCCTTAAGCGTTACTATTATTCTTTTCTTTATAATTGGTGTCTTCCGTGATTCTGGCCGATTTTCCTCTTCTAGAGCGTAAATAATAAAGCTTTGCTCTTCGGACACGGCCGCGACGAACTACAGTAAGACTATCAATATTCGTTGAATGAAGGGGAAATACCCTTTCGACACCTTCACCAAACGAAATTTTTCTAACTGTGAATGACCCTGCAATCCCTTTACCATTATTTCTAGCAATACACACGCCTTCATAATTTTGGATCCTGGATCTAGTTCCCTCAGTTACTTTATATCCGACCCTAACTGTATCACCAGCCTTGAAATCTGGTATCTTCTTTCCCAACTCAGCAATTTGGTCAGCTTCAATTTTTTGTATCAGGTCCATTGGACACTTTCCTTTTAAATCGCTCACGGTTTGTCCGTGAAGTTATAATGGGCCTTAGAGCTCTTGGTCTTCATCCGAGTCCCTATCGTTTTCTAAACAATAAGCCCGCCAGAGGTCAGGTCGCTTTTCTTTTGTCAGCTTTTCAGCCTGTTTCGTTCGCCAGCTTTTTATTTTTTCATGATCTCCAGATAGAAGAACTTCTGGGACACCATGACCAAGCCAGGTGGATGGTTTAGTATATTGGGAGTACTCTAGCAAGTTATTTTGAAAACTTTCTTCAAATATTGATTTTTGATTCCCAACGACGGAGGGTATAAGACGAACCGTGGCATCAATCAAGGCCTGAGCTGCTATCTCTCCACCAGTGAGAATAAAGTCTCCTATTGAAACCTCTTCAATATTAAAATGATCAAGCACTCTTTGATCTAAACCCTCAAATCTTCCGCAAACTAAGTTTACGCCAGACCCCTCAGCTAATGTTTGTGCTTTTTTTTGGGAAAATGGTTTTCCACGCGGTGAAAGATATATTAATGGTGAACTATCTACTCTTTTAATAGTTTTTTTTATTGCTTTTCCAACTATATCTGCTCTTAGAACCATGCCTGGGCCTCCGCCATAAGGCTTATCATCAACATTGCGATGTTTGCTCTCGCCAAATTCTCGGAGATCAATCACCTCTAATTCCCATAAACCGTCTTTTAGAGCTTTACCCGTCAGTGATTTGTCCAAAATGCCGGGAAAACTTTCGGGTAATAAAGTGATTACCTTAGCTTTCCACACATCTTTCTTCATAAGTGTTTTACTAGACTTAATCATGGGGCTAAATACTTGTTCATCATGTAATCTCCTCGGGTGGATCAATAACAATTATTTTCTTTATGAGATCGATAGTAGGTACAATTTGTTTAGTAAAAGATAACAATAATTTTTTTCCGTCGTAGGTTGAAATATCAATAATATCGCCGGCGCCATGATTAAAAATAGCTGTTACAAAACCAATTTCTAGACCGCTTGTGTTTACGGCTTTCATATTTATTAGATCGTAGTGATAATATTCTTCGTCGGACAGTGATGGCAACTGAGATCTTTGAGCGTACAATTTTACACCCTTTAGAGCCATGGCTTGTTCTTTATTTGTTACATTGGATAACTTTGCTACCAAAGTATCCTTAACTAATTTAACTATTTTTACTTCATATGTCTGCGAATTTTCAGTAGTTAGGGGGGAGTAAGTTTCTATATCTTTTGGATTAACACAAAAAGATTTTAGCCTAACTTCACCCTTCACCCCAAACGAGCCTGCAATAGCTCCTACAGCAATTAAACTATTACTCATTTACTTGTTATCCCAATACAAATGCGATTTTGTATTAGTCCGCCCGCTTCAGAACATCGGTTTTCATGCAAGATTTTTTCCATTTTTGATCCAGCGATAAAAGCCAAAGTACAGAAAATAAGAAATAATATACGCCGTACCATTTAGTTAAATGGCTTTAAGTATTGTTTTAATTGTATTGTTATCATCGAGGTAACGCCTCCTTAATAACTTCTAATAGAAAAAGCTCATAGAAACAATTTTTACCTCGAGGCGTATGTTTATCTAGTTATTTTTTATCAGCCTCAGCGGGTGCTGCTTCTGTCTCAGCGGGTGCTGCTTCTGTCTCAGCGGGTGCTGCTTCTGCCTCAGCGGGTGCTGCTTCTGCCTCAGCGGGTGCTGCTTCTGTCTCAGCGGGTGCT
>JBMYRX010000013.1:0-37195 GCA_049602715.1 Paracoccaceae bacterium
TAGGTTTATTTTCAAAACTTTTTTAGCTAAGATTTCATAACTCACTTGTTCGCCATAACCACACACCATTGCTGCGATCTGTGTGTCGAATAATGGTTCGGGTATAATATTTCCCATATTATAAAAAATCTCCAAATCTTGTCTACCTGCGTGAAAAACTTTAGTTATCCCTTTATCTGTAAACAGCTTAAAAAGTGGTTCAAAAGATAATTCATCCTCTGTTAAGGGGTCAACAAGCACTACATTACCCTTAGCATTTCCTGGTAAGGCTAATTGAACTAAACAGAGTTTTGCGAAATATGTTTTTTCACGAAGAAACTCAGTATCTATAGTTATGTAACTAAAGCTTCGAGCATAGTCACAAAAATCTTCAAGGTCTTTAGTTGTGGTTAGAGTAATCATCACGCTTTACCTTTGGCTCATCAATCGTTTTAAAACGATAGGGTATAAAACGTGTTCCAATCGCAATACTTTCCTTGCCAAACTTTCAGGATTATCACTTGTTGAAATAGGAACACTTGCTTGTCCTAAAATAAGCCCATCATCTATTTTCTCAGTTACTCTATGAACAGTACATCCAACCTCTTCATCATGAGATTTTAGAGCCCTTAAATGAGTTTTTAAACCCTTATATTTGGGCAGTAGAGATGGATGGATATTTATTATATTATTAGGAAATTGGCTTATAAAATACGGGCCCAATATCCGCATAAAGCCAGCCAAACATACTAGATCGGTTTGAACATCTTTGAGTTCACTAACTATTTTTTTGTCAAAGGAATCTCTATTATTTTTATACTCTGAAGGGTCAATATATTTTGCATTAATTCCCAAACCCTCTGCCGCTCTTAATCCCTTTGCCTGTTTTTGATCAGACAAAACTAAAACAGGTTTCGCATACTTTTCTTTAATCATACTTTTACAGAGACTTAGCATATTTGTGCCTGTGCCTGAAATTAAAATAGCTATTCGTTTCATTAAAAAAGGTGTCCGATAAAGTTCATTTTGCTGCCCGCGACTATTTTACCTAAAGGTATTACAGTTTCTTCTTTATCTTTTAATAATCTAATAACTTCCGCTTCATTATTTTTGTTGACAGCCAAAACTAATCCAATCCCACAATTGAATGTTCTCAACATCTCAGTTTCTGAAAGCCGCCCAGTCTCATATAACCATTTAAAAACTTTAGGAAGCTCCCAACTATCTAAGTCTATCAAAGCGGTTAGACCCTCTGGGAACCCCCTCGGTACATTTTCTATAAGGCCACCACCGGTTATATGAGCTATGCTATTCACTTTATTTAGAATTACTCGAGTACAATCGACATAAAGTCTCGTAGGTTTAAGGAGCTCTGCCCCTAAACTGAGATCACTAAATGAACAAGGCAAGTTAAGATCTGATTTGGTTAATTCTATAATTTTACGAACTAGGGAGAAACCATTTGAGTGAATTCCATTAGACGCAAGGCCTAGAAGGACATCACCCTCACAAACATTAGATGGCAAAATAGCGTTTCTCTCTACAGCACCCAACGCAAATCCAGCTAAATCAAAATCCCCACTTTTATAAATTCCAGGCATCTCAGCTGTTTCTCCACCGATTAAGGCGCAACCGGAATCCTTACACCCTTTAGCAATACCTTTTATGACTTCCAACGCCACTTTTAGATCCAAATTACCAGTAGCAAAGTAATCTAAAAAAAATAAAGGCTCTGCTCCTTGGCAAATTAAGTCATTGACACACATCGCGACTAAATCAATACCAATTGTAGAACAATTATTAGTTTCTATTGCTAATTTTAGTTTAGTACCAACGCCATCAGTAGCGGCGACTAATATCGGGTCTATTAAACCTGTTTTTTTTAGATCAAAAAGAGCTCCAAAACCACCAATTGCGTCTACGACGCCCGGCCTTATACTTGATTTCGCAAGCGGTTTAATCTTTTCAACTAACGCATTTCCTGCTTCGATATTAACCCCTGCATCAGAATATGTTAAATTTTTACTCATAAAGAATCCTTAAGTTATATTTTACTAGATAACGGAACACTTCCTACGGGGCAACTAATCAGCACGCTTGACGCAACTGAAAACTCTGTTATGGAGAATGTCTAACTTGGGGGCCTGTAGCTCAGTTGGTTAGAGCAGAGCGCTCATAACGCTTTGGTCGCAGGTTCGAGTCCTGCCGGGCCTACCAAGTTAGCTTATTTTAAAACCGCAATTGCATTTAAATAATTATTGAGTTGACCTTTGAAGAAAGCGGTTAAGCCGTCAATTCAATAAAGATATTAAAATGGAATTTTAAGTTCCACTCTTAACCCCCCCAGTTCTGTACTTTCACTTAAATTCAGTTCACCGCCGTGCGAGCGAGCTATATCAGCTGATATTGCTAAACCTAGGCCAACTCCACCACTATAATTTTGATTTCTAGCTACATCCAATTTTGTAAACGGTTTGATTGCCTCATTTCGTTTATTTAATGGGATTCCTGGCCCATCATCGTCTACTCGAAAAATCAGTATATTATCTTTTACAATCAAAGATAATTTCACATTTTCAGCCCATTTCTCTGCATTATTAATTATATTTTCTATCGATCTTTTAATTGAAAGTGGTTTTAAAAGTACATTTTGCAGTCCATCAGGCACAACACCAATTGTCAATTTTCCACTAATGCGGCTAGAATTATTGGAAATTTCTTCGATTAGATTCAAAACATTCACCTGATCTGTTTCATCAACAGACCCATACTTAGAGAAATCCAGGAATTCATTTATTAACTTTTCCATTTCATTAACATCTTGTATTAACTCTTTATTATCAGATGAATTGTTCTGCATCGATAGCCCTAATTTAAGACGCGTTAATGGTGTTCTTAAGTCATGACTTACACCGGAAAATATCAAATTCCTTTGCTCTATTTGTCTCGCAATTCTAGACTTCATATCGATAAAAGCTTTTCCCGCCGCCCTAACTTCTGTTGCACCGCTAGGTGCATAAGAAACCTCTCGCCCCATACCAAAAGCTTCAGCAGCGGAGGAAAGGCGACGTATAGGGCGTAGTTGGTTCCGCATAAAAAGAAATGCGATTGTGGTCATTAAAATACCTGTTAGTATCATTAGCACTAACAGTTGATGTGGATTAGATGCGGAAACTCGGTATCTTGAAAACCTTAATTCAAATATCTTATCCGATATAAGGTAACTTAATATTACAGTTTTATCATTTGAGATTAAATCTACCGACTCCAACTCTTTAAAATTCTCATAAAGTGTATTCATCAATATTCTTCCAGACAAATCATAGAAGTATCGTTGGTTTTTGACATACGAATCTGACCACGATGCTTGCATGTTAAAATCTTGAGCTAATAGAAATATATCTGACTCTTGATTAATATTTGGATCAAAACTCTCAACCATATCCAGTATTATTTCAATTTCTGGCACTAAATTCATAGTCATTTGCTTAGTAACGTCTTCATAAAGACGCTGTATGAATGAAAACGATACTACCAACTGAATAGTAATAATTGGTACTAGTAAAATTAAGGCGGCTCGGCCATAAAGACTATTGGGGAGATACCTCTTTATTGAAAACTGTTTCATAATTCTTCTAGGATAAGCGACATAAGAGCAAAGGAAAAGCAAATTGAGTAATAATAGCTTAATTAATCCAATGGTTGGCCTTCCTGAAGAAATACATTCAGACTTAATTCGAATCCTTGCACCAAACCCATCTCCAATGACTTTCCATGGAACAAATACTTATATTTTGGGAAAGAAAGAATTAGCAATCATAGATCCAGGACCTAACTGCGAAGCTCATCTCAAAGCAATACTTAAAAGTATTAAACATGATCAAACAGTCACTCATATTTTTGTTACTCATAGCCATATTGATCACAGCCCGTTAGCAGCCAGATTAGCAGATCTAGTGGCCGCCCCAATTCTAGCCTTTGGTGATGCGGTTGCAGGTAAAAGTCCGGTGATGGAGAGGTTACATGCACTCGGAGGTGGTGAGGGACTAGATAATAATTTTGTACCTGATATTATTCTCAAAGATGGTGAAACTACACGCGGTAAAGATTGGACAATAGAATCCATTCATACCCCAGGTCATTTAGGCAATCATCTTTGTTTTAGTTGGGTCGAAAATAATTTTCTTTTTTCAGGTGATATAGTTATGGGGTGGGCTTCTTCTATGGTTTCACCACCAGACGGTGATTTGACTGATTTTATGAGATCCCTAAAAAAATTAATGTTAAGAACCGACGATTTAATCTATTTTCCTGGCCATGGTGAGCCGGTCTACAATCCCTCTCAACGATTAAAAGATCTTTACGCTCATAGGAAACAAAGAGAAAAAGAGATATTATCTGCACTACAGTCAGGTTTCAGCTCAGTTTTTGATATCACAAATAAGGTATACAAGGATTTAGATCCAAAGCTAATAAATGCTGCAAAAAGAAATGTCTTAGCCCATCTAATAGATCTCACCTCTAGAAACCTTTGTGTTGTCGAAGGTAAAATAACGTTAAAATCTAATTTTTTAAGTAGATGACTACATAGAAGTAATATCATAATTACTAAATAAAAAAATTTAATAAAATATTCTAAAGGATGAAAATTGTTTATATTTCAGATTATTTTAATTAATATAGGACATGCTCTTGTACATCTTTTAATGCTATTATTTCCAGTGGTAGCAGCTTTAGCCGCAAGTTCGTTTGACGAAAACTACAGCACATTAATAATGTTAACAACCGGAAGCTGGATAGCGTTTGGCTTAGGCTCTTTGCCAGCGGGTTTGTTAGCCGATAGGTGGGGAAAAAACTTATTAATGAGTGTATTTTTTATTGGTTCTGGCATATCTTGTTTATTAGTAGCTCTTTCCCAGAGTTACACCCAACTTGCTCTGAGCTTACTCTTTTTGGGGGTTTTTTCTGCAATTTATCATCCTGTAGGTATTGCTATATTAGCGGAGGGTAAACCAGAAACTATGGGACGCCGTCTCGCGTTCAATGGTGTGTGGGGAAATCTTGGTGTAGCTTTTTCCACTATTATTGCTGTTGGTCTCGCTCAATTGTTAAGCTGGAAAGCGGCGTTTTATGTTCCAGGGGTATTTTCAATCATTATGGGGTTAATTTGGATTTTTTGGGTTCCTCAAAAAAATAGTGTTGGAGTTTCAGATACTAGGCTATTTAATATTTTTCTCGATAACGGTGCTAATTGGTTGACGTTGTTTAAGTTGGTTGTTCTCTTTTCGCTGATAATAGGATTTATATTCAATGCTGTAATAGTGTCATTGCCAAAACTTCTTGATGAACAGCTCAATACGATTGGCGAAAGTGTAAGTTTGATTGGTTTTTTTGCATTTACGATTTATATAATCGCGGCTTGCGCTCAACTAACCGTAGGTCACCTAATTGATCGTTTTCAGATCAAACCAATTTTCATTACAATTTCAATTTCTTTACTGGTTTCACTTATTTTTGTTATTTTTACAACGGATTTTTTCTTAATTATCTCAGCATCTGTTATGATGGCTTTGGTTTACTCCACACTACCTATATCAGATACATTGCTAGCACGTAATATCCCATCTCGCATTAGATCTCGGGCTTTTGCTTTAATATACCTAATTTCTTTTAGCGCTTCCGCTTTAGCGATTCCCGCAATTTCTATTATTCATTTAAGAGGTGGATTCACGAAACTTTACATTATACTGATAATGCTAACTTTTGTGTTAACAATAGCAATCAGCAGGCTTCCCAAACAAGAAAGATGAGTTATATTTTGAGTTATTAACTGTAATTAGTTAAGTGATTGTTTTTTTATTTTATCACTGTAAAGTTCTTGCATAATTTTTTTATTAAAAATCTGCTAAATTAGGGGCAATACCTTGACCAGTTCAAATAATATAAACACCTTATCAAAATCTTCTAAAAAAAATGATAAAATATTAGAATATATGTCCGGTTTTGGAAACGATTTTGAAACAGAGGCGCTTGCAGATGCTTTACCTCAAGGGCAAAACAGCCCGCAAAAGTGCAATTATGGATTATATGGAGAGCAATTGTCAGGTACCGCATTTACCGCTCCAAGTAATCAAAATGAAAGAACTTGGTGTTATAGAATTAGGCCGTCCGTAAAACATTCGAAAAGATATACGAAAATTAACCTACCATATTGGAAAACAGCACCCTCCGTAATTCCCGAAGTAACGTCGCTAGGGCAATATCGATGGGACCCAATTCCACACTCTGACAAGACACTAGATTGGTTAACCGGAATACGTACGATGACTACTGCAGGGGACGTAAACACTCAAATAGGAATGGCAAGTCATATCTACCTTGCAAACACATCTATGATTGATACCTGCTTCTACTCAGCCGATAGCGAATTAATCATCATACCTCAAGAAGGTGTCCTAAGGTTCAATACAGAGCTCGGAATTATGGATATTGAACCTCAAGAAATCGCAATAATCCCTCGCGGTTTGCTGTATAAGGTTGAGATAATTGAAGGACCAGCACGTGGTTTTATATGCGAAAATTATGGACAAAAATTTGATTTACCAAATAGAGGCCCAATAGGTGCGAATTGTTTAGCTAACAGAAGAGATTTTAAAACCCCCATAGCAGCGTTTGAAGATAACGATAGGCATACGAAAGTGATAATCAAATGGTGCGGAGAATTCCATGAAACTGAAATAAATCACTCTCCGCTCGATGTAGTAGCCTGGCATGGAAATTATGCGCCATGTAAATACGATTTAAGGAATTATTGTCCGATTGGCGCGGTACTATTTGATCATCCAGATCCATCTTTATATACTGTATTAACAGCACCTTCCGGGGTTGAAGGAACTGCTAATATTGATTTTGTTTTATTTCGGGATAGATGGCTTGTAACAGAGAATACATTTAGACCACCGTGGTATCATAAAAATATAATGTCAGAACTTATGGGAAACATTTTTGGTCAGTATGATGCGAAACCAACCGGTTTTGTTCCAGGTGGTATGAGCCTCCATAATATGATGCTGCCTCATGGTCCAGATAAAGATGCATTCGAAAACGCTTCAAACGCAGAGCTTTTACCAGAAAAATTAAGCGATACAATGTCTTTTATGTTTGAAACACGATTCCCGCAACACTTGACCAAATTTGCAGCAGAGGAGGCTCCCTTACAAGATAATTATATTGATTGCTGGTCTGATATTGAAAAGAAATTTGATGGTAAACCGGGCCTTAAATAACTATTGGTATAATTCAAAAAAATTAACTGAATCTCAAAAGAATATTACTGTTAGTTACGCCCTCACAAGTGTCAAATCAAAATTAACTTTAAGGTAATCATCTTTAACAGATCCAGACAGCTCAAAATCTGGAGGAAAACTTCCTGCCGCCATTTTTTGATACTTCATAACCAAGTCTTTTCTAACACCAAACACTGTGTCCTCATCCAGGTAAGGATCGTCTTCCGAAAAAATTTCAGTGACAAGAGTCCGGTATCCCTTTGCTTTTACAATAAAATGCAAATGTGAAGGACGCCAAGGATGACGTCCACAAGCATTTAATATATCACCTACTGGGCCATCGCTTGGAACGGTATATTCTATAGGCTTGGCGGTTGTAAAAGCATAACGACCGTTCGTTCCGGTTGTTTGCAACCCATGAAAGGAGTAAGTATCTTGCTTTGGATCTTGACTGGAGTAAAGGCCATTTGGAGCAGTTTGCCAAATATCAACTTTCGCACCTTTTATTGGGATACCTTCACTATTTTTTACAATCCCTTGCACAAGTAATAATGGTCCAGAAAAATCACCTTTCAAATCTCCTCCAATTTTAAGATCTGGTGCGCCAGCAATATGGAAAGGCCCTAGAACGCTAGAAGATGTCCCTCCTTCTTTCGAATTAATCATATCAACTAATGAGGACAATCCTAAAACATCTGATAGCAATATAAATTCGTGCCTTTTTTCATCAGAAATCTCCCCCGATCGTTCTAAGATTTCAATCCCTTTAGCCCACTCCTCATGTGTTAATTTTATATCTTTTGCAAATGCATGAAGATGAGTTACCAGGGATTCCATCACTTCTCTAAGCCTTGGATTTACGTCTTTTCCTAAGTAACTCAAGAACACATTTGATATATTCTCTTCATTTACGTCACGCATGCGTTTCTCCTAGTTTATAAAACACTTTTAAATCACTTTTTTAGGTCTTTTAATTATACAAGTGATTAGAACATAGATGACTATGTACAATTAATTACAGCCCTGGCCAAAACTTTTAATCCAAAAACCAAATCTTCGTCTGAGGTGTTCTCTTCAAAAGCGTGACTAATGCCGTCGATAGAAGGCACGAATAACATAGCAGTTGGAATAAGATTGGAGACATTTGTCGCGTCATGCAAAGCCCCTGAATTCATACTTATCCATTCACCCGGAACAATTTCTTCTGCACTATGTTTCAACGCTTTAATCAACTTCCTATCCATTTCCACTGGATCGAGTCCCAACACTTTACTAGTGCGAGGTACTATTCCTGTCTTATCTGCTATCTCTGAAATAGTATCTTTTATAATAGTCTCCATTTTAGATAAGCGAGTTAATTCAGGATCGCGCCACTGAAGTGAAAAATTTACAACCCCTGGTACTATTGAGGAAGCGTTGGGCTGGAGTGACATTTCTCCGATAGTCCAAACAGTTTGTGGAGTAACAACATTCCTCAGTCTGCTGTTTAAAGTTTCGTTAAACAATGAAAAAGATTGAAGCGCATCTTTCCTCGCTTGCATTGGTGTTGTGCCAGCATGGTTTTGTTCACCTTTAAATGTAACTTTTAAATTTCTAATACCAACAATAGAGTTTACTACTCCAATCTTCTTTTCACTTTGAAACAACCGAGGGCCCTGCTCTATGTGCATTTCAATAAATCCAGTAAAGAGATCTGGTGAGATAAAGTCTGAGAAATTCGATCCCATAGCTTTTCTAGCTTCTGCCAGGGTAATACCAGTAATATCTGTATACTTATCGGCATCCTTCAGAGATACGTTTTGACCCCAGATTGCACTTCCAGTTGTTACACCAAATCTACCTTCTTCATCTTGAAAATTTACAACAGAAACAGGAGGGCCTCCGTTTTCTTTTACAGAAAGTGCAATCTCAAGTGCAGCCATTACACCCAGGGAACCATCCAACCATCCTCCCTCGGGTTGACTATCAGAATGAGACCCTAACAATATACTTTTAGAGCCATTTAAACCAAAAAGATTTCCTACTGGATCAAATACTGGTGAAAGATCTGCTTCCCGCATGAGTTTAGCTATCCAGTTTCTAGCTTTTATATCACTAGCACTAAAAGCTGGCCTAATAACACCTTTTCCAATTCCGGATGCTCCAAATTCACGTAACTTATTTAGGGAGTTAATAAACCTTTTTTCATTTACCTTGACCATTTGTAATCCCCTCTATTTATAATGTTTACCAATAACATCGTAGCAAAGTTAAATTTGACGATAAATTCGAGATAAAACTTAATAAAATTATATATTTTAATTTATTCAAAAGGAAAGGATTATCTAGATATGAAAAAAAAACAGTCTCCTTCAGTTGTCGCGTCCTGGGCCAAACAAAGTGAAGAGCTAGTCTATCGTAAAATGATGAAAGCTAATGATGAGTTACTAGTAGAAAAATGGAACGACTTTTATAAACATTTAATAATTGAAGATAGAGTATTTGATATAAACTCAAAAGAGCTAATTCTTTTGAGTTTACTTACCAATTCAGAAGAAGAAAATGGAAGGATACATATTAAAAGAGCGCTGGAAGCCGGAATTAGTCAAAAAGCGGTACTTGCATCGATCAGTTTAGCGGGAATTTTTGATTCCTTCCGCTTCTATGAATTTACATCTAAAAATTGGCACCACGAGATTCCTACCAATGATATCTTGAATTCTTATATAAACAATATCGAAACTTATTCTGAAACACTCTCTCCAAAACTTATAGAGATTATGGGAACAGTTTGTCATGCAGCACGAAGGAGTGTTTCTGGAATGCAATTTCACCTAATTCGAGCTTTTGGTTTGGGAGCTACAAAAGAGGAAATAGCTGAAGGTTTAACTTATCTCATAATGTTGTGCAGCATTCCTACATTAAATGATGCTGTAAAAAACTGGATTCAGGTAGCAGACCAAGGTAAATGCCCTTATCCGTACCCCAAATGTTGAACGTAAGATTTATGATTACCTTTAAATTTAGAATAAATTTATACTATATATCAATAAAATTATTTTAATTTGAAACAGTTTTTTTTTATTTATAAAACACTAGTAGAATACCACTTAGAACATTAATACAAATCAGGAGAAAAAAATGGATGGACAATTAAATCCAAGCGATTTTGTGGGAATGAGTTTCTGGATCATTTCAGCGGCTATGGTAGCAGCAACCTTCTTTTTCTGGGTTGAACGGGATAGAGCAGTTGGAAAATGGAAAACATCTCTAACAGTAGCTGCAATGGTAACAGGTATTGCGGCAATACATTATTTTTATATGCGAGGAGTTTGGGCAGATACAAGCACTTCACCACTTGTATTCCGTTACGTTGATTGGCTATTAACAGTGCCTCTTCAAATTATAGAATTTTACTTGATACTTGCTGCTATTGCTGTCGTAGGCGCAGCTCTATTCTGGCGTTTGATGATTGCATCAGTAGTTATGCTTGTAGCCGGGTATCTCGGTGAAGTTGGCACTATGGAAGGAGCGACATTTTCTGTAAACGTATGGGGAGCATTCATAGTTGGTATGGCGGCTTGGATCTATATAATTTATGAGATTTTTGTCGGCGAAGCCAGTAAAATAAGTGCAGAGAATGGAACAGAGGCTAGTAAAAAAGCATTTAATGCGCTTAGGCTTATTGTGACCGTTGGTTGGGCAATTTACCCACTAGGTTATGTCTTAGGGTACAGCGGTGCTGGAAGTCCAGAAGCGCTTAATATTATTTATAACCTTGCCGATTTTGTTAACAAAATTGCATTTGGTGTAGTAATATGGGCTGCTGCAACTTCTTCATCAGCAACAGAAACTGCTTAAGTCAATAATACCTTAATAAACTATTTTTGTAGCGACGGGCATTTAAACCCGTCGCTATATTTTTTCAAAAATAAAATTTATTCATTCATTCTTTAATAAATAAGATTTAGCCATTGTTATATCTTTCCTGAAGACATTTTAATATTTAAAGGACATAACATGCCAAATATTCTAGTAACAGTAAGAATTTCAAAAGGCTTCAAAACTTGGACAGAAATGGCTAAGTCATTTGAAGACGAAATGCCAGCCGAAGGAGCCAAAATAATTTGGGCCGCCGCTAATCCAGACGAATCTTCAGTCTACGTAATGATGGATGTACCCAACCCTGAATTTATGAAAACATTTGGAGAACGCCCCGAAGTTGCCAAAAGACGTGAAGAAGCTGGTGCCGACGTTTCATCAACTACTGTTATAACTCAAATTGGCGATTACTGGCTCGGATAAGAAAACAATTAGTTATTCAACAATTGATTTTTCGTTAATCTTGAAAGTTTCTCTTTACAAATTTGATTTTAGTTTAAGCTAAATAAAGTTTAAATACTTCTCCATCTGCCGAGTGCCTTTATTAGCAATCTAGTTTTAAATATTAGCAGGTTACATTAATTTTTAAATGTAATTGAAAAAAAAATATTCTATTGTAATACAGTAAGTTTAAAAAAATACGGTTATCGTAAATGGACGATTTTATTATTATTGGCGGTGGAATAGCTGGTATTTCTGTTGCTGCCCTACTTTCAAAATATGCAAAAGTCACTCTTTTAGAGGCTGAGAAAAATTTAAGCTACCACGCTAGTGGTCGATCTGCTGCGATCTTTATAAAAGACTATGGCAATGAAAGCGTTAAAGCATTAACTTATTTAAGTTCTGAATATTTAGAAAGGGAAAATGGGGGCGTACTAAGTCCTCGAGGATTACTTCTTTTAACAGGAAAAGAGGGTGAAGATAAATTTGTTTCTGAATACGAGCAATTAGGTATGGAAGAAATACCAATCTCACTTGCAAGTAAAAAAATTCCCTTGTTAAACAGAAGTTCAATAAATAAAGCCGCTTTTAGAGAGGATGTTTTTGATATTGACACTGACCAATTATTCCAAAACTTTTTAAAACAGGCTCAAAAAAATGGGACAAATATTGAAAAAAACTCTGAAGTTTCAAGGATTAATTACAATCAAAAAAAATGGACTGTTTTTACAAGTCATAAAGAGTTTTCTAGTAAAATCCTGATTAATGCTGCTGGAGCTTGGGTCGACAAAGTTGCACTGCTAGCAGGTATTTCTCCTATAAAATTCTCTCCTTACCGAAGATCTATAGCGCGGGTGCCGGTACCTGGAAATTATGATCCAAAATACTGGCCTCATACTCTAGGGGTAAACGAAAAATTTTATTTTAAACCAGACGCAGGAGAATTATTAATTTCACCGGCGGAAGAAGAATATGTTGAACCTCACGACACCTGGGCAGATGACTTTACAATAGCAGAAGGAATTGAGCGTTTTGAACAGTTTACCACTGAAAATGTAACGCGGGTTTCTGCAAATTGGGCAGGAATACGTACGTTTTCTCCTGATCGAAGTTTGGTTATTGGGTTCGCACCTGAGAATCCAAATTTCTTTTGGTTAGGAGGCCAAGGTGGTTATGGTTTCCAAACCGCTCCAGCTGCAAGCAAGCTTGCTAAACAATTATTGCTAAGAGAAAAATCAACTTTCGATAAGGCAATCGTCGAGTCAGTTTCACCTTACCGGTTTAAAAGTATGCAGATTTAGTTTTTTATCATTAGTTTTTCGATTAAATCAGAGATAATCAAAGAACACTCAGAAACTTTTTTAAGTTCAACACGTTCGTCTGCGCAGTGACACTCCTCTACATTTCCAGGGCCAAAATTAACAGCATCAATACCGGCATCATTAACTAAATTTCGCACATCACTGGAATAAGGAGCGCCATAAATTTTAGAGGGAGACCCCAGAATATTTTTTGTACTCGTTTTAAGTAATCCGACTATAGTTGCATCATTTGATATTTCTGCAGGTTCAAAGCGATTATAAGCAGCATCAACTTTTATTTTAACTTTAGAGCTAGAGGGCTTTGCCGCCATAAGCCTTTTACTTATTTTTTTTATTTCTCCTTCGACGGTTTCTCCCGGAATCAAACGACGATCTACGTACAGATCAACAAAATCAGAGACAGCATTCGGTACTACTCCACCTTGCACCATTGTAGGCGTACATGACCCACTGCCTAAAAGAGGGTGCTTATACTTCTCTAAGTCTGTTTTATAATTTTCCAATGTTGTCAAAACCCATGAGAGATCCCATGCGGGATTAATACCCAAATGACTACGGCTAGCATGAATAGATTTACCCATAAGTCGAATATGAATGGGAGCTAAACCACGCGTTGCGGTTGCGATCTTAAGATCTGTAGGTTCAGTGACAATTCCAAAGTCACCTCCAAAACCAGATTTAAGTAAAGAAAGAGTACCTGGTTCTGCTCGCTCTTCGCCTGCCGCGAAATGAAATACCAATTCTCCATTTAAACAATTTAAGTATTGGCTAAAATGATAAGCCAGGCTAATTTGCACAGCAAGACCAGCCTTCATATCGCAGGCGCCTCTTCCATAAAGAAACCCGTTCAAAATATCCGCTCCAAAAGGTTTTTTAGTCCACTCATCAAAATCATCTACTGGAACTGTGTCCATATGCCCATTTAAAATAAGTCGCGGACCAATTCTATTTCCTTTCAAAATTGCTCCAATTGAATAACGCCCTGGCATGGATTCTATGACTTTCATTTCGACCGGAGTCTCTTCCAGAAATCTCTTGATTGCATGTACCATGTTCTCTTCGTATGAACCCGGATTCTCACTTGGAGTTTGGACAAGCTTGATCAAAATTTTTGAAATAAATTCTTGATTTAAATATTTACTATTACCCTTCATAAAACTTAAAATACCTTATTTATTACCACCTTTTGTTTCAATTTATTAAAACACCGTATAGAAGTTATTACATAGGCGTTATTTACGATAATAAGAAACTAAAACAGAAACTGTGAAAGTTAAAATGGAATTTAGAAATATTTTATATAAGAGAACAAACTCGCTTGCTCTAATCACTATTAACAGAGCGGAAAAACACAATGCTATCTCATTAGATACTTTAGATGATTTGAATAAAAGTGTAGATTATGCAGCCTCCGATGACGCAGTAAAAGTAATCGCTATTACAGGTGCTGGAGGTAAATCATTTGCAGCTGGATCAGATCTCAATGAAGTAAAAGATCGTGACCTTAAAAAGGCCTTAGAACCCATTGTTCAGGGCTTTGCTGAAAAATTAGAACGCACTCCAAAACCAACACTGGCTGCAATTGATGGTATATGTATGGGTGGAGGGCTTGAAGTCGCATTGGGCTGTGATTTACGAATTGCTACGACTCGATCAAGATTTGCTACTCCAGAAGGCAAACTGGGTTTAATACCTGGTGGAGGCGCCACTGCTCGGCTTCCTAGAACAGTTGGTAAAGGTTGGGCAATGGAAATGCTGCTAATGGGTGATACAATTAACGCTGAAAAAGCACTCCAAATTGGTCTTATTACTCGCATAGTAGAACCTGATAAGTTATTAGATGAAGTCACAGCGATGGGAGAAAAATTATCCTCCTTTGCTCCTTTTGTACCTAGGACCATGAAAGCTATGGTTCATTTTGGAATGGATGCTAGTTTAGCGAGTGCTCTAATGTTAGAAAAATTTGCTCAAGGAGCCTTAGTTCAAACAGACGATAAAGATGAGGGGATTAAGGCTTTCCTTGAAAAACGTAAGCCAAACTTTAAAGGAAAATAAAAAGGAATTTTAAAATTGTCTAAAGTAGTTTTTACCTCTGCATCAAAGCAAGCATCATTAATTCGCGAAGGTTCACTTAAAGTTACTGACTTACTCGAATTGCACTTTGAACAAATAGATAAGCTGAATTCAAAAATTAATGCAATAATTTGGCAAGATAGGGAGGCAGCATATAATCTTGCTAAATTACTAGAAAGTGAAATCTCTAATAATGAAGTTCGTGGACCATTACACGGTGTTCCAGTAACCATAAAGGAATCTTTTGATTTAGCCGGTGCCCCATCAACTTGGGGTAACCCGGCTCTAAAAGACAATCTAGCAGTTTCTGACAGCGATGCAGTACTCAGGTTAAAAAAAGCCGGCGCCATTGTTTTTGGTAAAACTAACGTACCCTACGATCTTGCAGAATGGCAAAGCTTCAATCAGATTTATGGAACCACTAATAATCCTTGGGACATTACAAGGACACCTGGTGGTTCATCGGGTGGTTCAGCGGCTGCATTAGCGACTGGAATGACCTCTTTGGAGGTTGGTTCCGATATCGGCTCGTCTATTCGCAACCCGGCTCATTACTGCGGTGTCTTTGGGCATAAACCTACATTCAATGTAGTTTCAACGAAAGGCCATGGAAGCTCTCATGTTGGTGCAGATATATCTGTTGCAGGACCGCTAGCACGTTCCGCAGCAGATTTAAAGTTAGCGTTAGACGTGATTAAAGGCCCTAACCAGTTCGACTCCGCTGCGTGGGCACTCGACTTAAAAAGGGATAAACGCGATAGATTAAAAGATTTCAGTGTTGGTGTTTTTCTTGACGATCCAGAGGCACCAATTGATAAACAATATAAAGAGGAACTGGAGAAGTTTATTGAAAAAATTGAACAAGCTGGAGCCAACGTAAAACGAAACTACTTGCCAGATTTAAATACATCAAAACATTTCACTCTCTATCTAAATTTACTCGGTGCAGCGTTAGCTAATAGAATGTCTAAAAAAGCTCTTGAGGAGAAAATCAACGGTATTCATTCTTTAAAGAACAAACAAATTTCTCGTATTTCAGGAACTCGGTATCAAGGTTTGACCATGACCCACGCAGAACAACTATCTTTGAACCAAGAAAGATATGAGCATAGGTTAAAGTTTGATCACTACTTCACAGATATGGACGTAATTATAACACCAGTTGCCTCATCGACCGCTTTTATGCATGATCAAAATGGGCCTCGATACAGTAGATTCCTGAAAATAAACGGCACTGATCAACCAGAGAACAATCAATTATTTTGGTCTGGCTACTCAGGAGTCGTGGGGTTGCCAAGTACAGTAGGACCAATTGGGCTGTTAGATGGACTACCAGCAGGCTATCAAGCTATATCAGGATACGGGAAGGACTACACATCTTTGGCGTTTGCAATGGCAGTCGAACGAGAGATTCACGAGTTTCGTATCCCTCCAATGTGCAATTAGGGATCCATCGCTCAAATGCCAGAACCAAGAGACAGTAAGTCTAATAAAAATAATCAATTGCTTATTATTTTAGGAAATCAACTTTTTCCCATTAGTGAAATAAAAAAAACAAAAGCAAAAATTGTATTTATGGCGGAAGATTATAGTCTTTGTACTGAGTATAAATTTCATAAATTGAAAATTTTGATGTTTTTTTGTTCAATGCGTGCTTACCGAGACGAACTGATTAAAAGCGGTTTCAAAGTTTATTACCATTCAATAGAAGACCCTGATTTCAAGACTCCATTCAACAAGAAGCTTAATAATACTATTAACCTAGAGAAGATTACGAAAATTAAATACTTCGAAATCGAAGATCACTCTTTTGAAAAAAAAATTAATGATTTCAAATCAATTTCAACAATAGAGTGGATTCAATTTTCGAACCCTATGTTCATATATAGTAGAGAAAAATTTAATTCTTTTACCCAACAAAGTAAAACATTAAGAATGGGTAATTTCTATACAAAAATTAGAAAAGAACTAAATATCTTATTAGATAATAATCACAATCCTATAGGCGGAAAATGGTCCTTTGACGATGAAAATCGAAAAAAATTGCCAAAAAACTTACCCATCCCTCCTCAACCTAAAAATATCCAAATTCCAGATTGTGAAGAAATTAAAAAACAAATAATGATTTATTTTCCAAATCATCCTGGAACTATGGATACAGTATGGTTTCCTGTAAATAGAGAGGACGCCAAGAATTGGTTAACAGATTTTCTTGAACAAAAGTTTGATAAATTTGGTCCATATGAAGATGCTATAGATATAAAAAATAATTTTTTATTTCACAGCGCCTTAAGCCCTTTGATGAACATAGGTTTATTAACACCGTTAGAGGTCATTGAGACAACATTACTTTTTAGTAAAAAAAACGATATACCTCTAAACTCAACTGAAGGTTTTATACGTCAAATTATAGGTTGGAGAGAATTCATAAGAGGTGTTTACCACGTTCATGGAGATACTCAGGAACAAGCGAATTTTTGGAACCACAATAATAAGCTAACAAAAGACTGGTATGAAGGAACAACAGGCATTCCTCCTTTAGATGATACCATCCAACATTGCCTGGAGTACGGCTATACACATCATATCCCAAGGCTAATGGTTGTCGCGAACTTAATGACACTTTGTAGAATTCATCCCAATGAAATATTTAGATGGTTCATGGAAATGTTTTTAGACTCTTCTGAGTGGGTAATGGTCCCAAATGTATACGGTATGGGAACTTTCGCTGATGGCGGCTTATTTTCCACAAAACCTTATATTTGCGGATCAAATTATTTATTAAAAATGAGTAATTATAAGAAAGAGGACTGGTGTTCTGTGGTAGATGGATTGTATTGGAGTTTTATAGAAGATAATCTTGCCTTTTTTCAAAAAAACCCAAGACTATCTATAATGCCAAGAGCGCTTGAAAGAATAAATAAAGACAGGAAGCAGTCGATCTTTAAAAAAGCTCAAGAATTTATTACTACAAATACAATTTAAATTTATAAAAATAATAACCACTTAACCTAATGGCTGAGATTTTTCTACCAATTTAACGTAAAAACTTGCACCAATAGGAGATAAATCATCATTAAAATCATACTCTGGATTATGGACCGGTGGGCCATCGCCCTGCCCGATATGTAAATATGAACCAGGACATTTTTCAAGCATATAAGAGAAGTCCTCTGCAGCCATAATAGGAGCTGCATTACCATCTACATTTTCAACCCCAGAAACTTCTTTAGCAACTTCTACGGCAAATTCTGTTTCCCTTTTATGGTTCACTGTGGGAGGATATCCATATTGGTAGTCAAGTTTTGCTTCTCCAGAAAAAGCAGTCGATTGCCCCTCACAAATCTTACTTAATCTATCAACAACTAATTTCTGATTACTTTTACTCAGGGTTCGAACTGTTCCATTGATATACGCCGTATTAGGAATGATGTTATGCGTAGTTCCAGAGTGAATTTGTGTAATTGAGATCACTACTGGATCTAAGGCTGATAAATTTCTCGAAGATATAGTTTGTATAGATTGCGCGATTTGAACTGCAATAACGATTGGATCAACTGTTTCTTCAGGGTTTGCGCCATGCCCCCCCTTTCCTTGTATCTCAATTTCAAACTCATCGGCTGCCGCCATGGCAGGTCCTGGGTTTGTTACAAATGTTCCAAGAGGTGTACCAGGTGCATTATGAATGCCATAAACTTCGTCAATTTTAAATTTATCTATTATACCTTCCTTAACCATTATTTCACCACCGCCTCCACCTTCTTCAGCTGGTTGAAAAATTAACGCTACTCTTCCAGAAAAGTTTTTTGTCTCTGACAAATATCTGGCCGCGCCCAACAACATTGTTGTGTGCCCATCATGACCGCACGCGTGCATTTTCCCGGCATTCCTCGATTTATAGGAATGATCATGCACTTCTTGTAAAGGTAAGGCATCCATATCAGCTCTCAAGCCAATTGTCCTGCCGGGTTGTTTGCCATTAATAATAGCAACAATACCTGACTTTGCGATCCCCTCGTAAATTTCTTCAACACCAAACTCTTTTAACTTTCGTACAACAAAAGCTGCGGTCTCATGGCACTCAAATCCTAATTCTGGGTTAGAATGAATAAATTGCCTCCATTCCTTCATATCCTCATAAAAATCCGCTATTCTATTGATGACCGGCATTTAAGAACTCCTTTTTCTGATCCCTAATAAATTTATAAGTGAAAAACTCTAAACAAAATTAGCTTATTCGTTTTAGTGACGATACAAAAAATTCAATCTCGTCCGCCGTATTATAATAGTGTGGCGAGGCCCTCAGTAACATAGGCAAGCTACGATTTTGAGAGTCTATTAATGTACTGGGGGGAGAAGATGTCCCAATAGTAACCCCTATCTCACGCATCTGAGATACTATATCAAGACAATCCTTCCCATCGATATAAAAACTAACTATTCCACATTTTTCTCTACCTAAATCTGCCACAGTTATACCTTTTATTTCTTGAAGCAAATCCCGACACATTCCTGCTAGAGCCCATGTCCTCTTATGAATTTTCTCTATACCAATTTCTGAAGCATATTCTACCGCCTTAGCCAAGCCAGCTCTAAGAGCGTAGGAGTTCTCCCAAGTCTCAAATCTCCGAGCATCGTTTCTTAGCTGATATTCATCTTTATTTACCCAAGGAGCTCCAAAATGATCAATCATAACTGGGTGTAGTTTGTTTAACCATCTTTCCGAAACATATAGAAACCCGGTTCCTCTAGGGCCACGAAGAAACTTTCGCCCAGTGGCTGAAAAAAAATCACATCCAATTTTTTTAACATCAATAGGCATCTGGCCAACAGCTTGGCATCCATCTAAAAGAAACGGTACATTGAACTTTTGAGCAATTTTTCCGATGCCCTCAGCTGGATTAACTAGTCCACCATTTGTTGGTATCCAAGTTATTGCGATTAAACCAACATCTTTGTCCATACGCTGCTCTAACTCAACTAAATCTAGTGCACCTTCCTCATCATTTCCAATAATATCTATTTTCAAAGATTCTTTTTTTGCTCTAGATAAAAACGCGACGTAGTTAGCTGCATACTCTGCCTCACAAGTTAATATTCGAGAACCCGGTTCTAAGGGTAATGCGTAAAAGGCATTCGCCCAAGCAACAGTAGCGTTTTCAAGAACGGAAATCTCATTTCTTTTTGCGCCTATATGCTTTGCTATATTATCATAAACCAATTCTAATTGATCAAATTTACTAGACTCCGCTTCATAGCCACCAATATCACCCTCTAACAAAGTGTAATCCACAACCGCGTCGATAACAGGTTGAGGCATTAAAGAAGATCCACAAGCCATCAAATGAATACCCTTTGAGACACCAGGCGTATCATTTCGTATTTTATCTATGTCTAAACTCATGTTAGTATCGACCTTTATATTTTCTCAAACCAGTTTTTGTATAAAGACACTATGCTTGTAAAAACCGGTTTTTCAATCCCCTTAAAATTAAATAATTATCAATTAGACTAAACTAAACTGTATTCCTTATTAGTTCCTTTACTATCCGTAAGTCAGTATATATCGAATATATTAGTTGCACGAATTCATTAGAATAAAGGATTAATCATGAATATTGGTATTATAGGGTGTGGCAACATGGGAAGTGGAATGGCCAGAACTCTTAGAAAGGAAAAGTGTAGCGTTTTTTGCTATGACAAATCCCCAAAAGCTCTTAAAAATTTAGAACAGTTAGGATGCACAAAAGTAACTTCGGCAAATGATCTTGCTAAATTTTGTAATTTAATAATTCTGTCATTACCTACTGCTGAAATAGTAGAAGAGACAGTAGAGAGTATTCATGAATCTATAAAAGCTGAAACTGTTGTACTTGATACTTCCACGTCTAAACCGGAAACCACTAAAATACTTGCAAAATTAGCCATAAAAAGAAACTATAAGTTCATTGATGGGCCCGTGAGCGGTGGTCCAATAGCCGCCAACTCTGGGGAGATGACTATGCTTCTTGGTGGAAACGAAGCAGACATAAATAGTATAAGACCAATATTAGATATTTTAACCTCCAAAACCGTTATCGTTGGCCCCTCTGGTGCGGGTCATGCAGCAAAAATAGCTAATAATATGCTCTGTGCTGCTAACTTAATTTTAGTTTCAGAAGTTGTAAAGTTAGGAGAAGAAATTGGAATTGAAGCCATTGATTTATTGAATGGTATCAATGCCGGTTCAGGCCGTAGCGGGGTAAGTGAAATTAATTTTCCAAAATGGATATTAAGTGAAACTTATAACTCCGGTTTTACTATGGGGTTGATGCGTAAAGATGTTAAATTAGGCCTAGAGTTATCTGATCAATACCAGACACAGTCCCCAGTTTTTAATGCCGTTGCAAAAGTTTGGGAAGCTAGTAGAGAAAATCTACCAGATCAAAGTGACTTCAACGAAATCTACAAGTTTGAGGATAAAAATGATTGATAGAAGAAAGCTATTTATGGAACTAATGTCTTCGGTTGGCCTGCACCCAGAGATTGAAAATTATATCAATGGTAAACTGGTTCCAGGACTCGGACAGACGATAACGCTAATCGACCCTTACACCTCAGAAGAGCTTACGAATTACAAGGATGCCACCGCTATTTTAGCTCAAAAAGCTTGTAAGGCTGCTAGTAGTGCTCAACGTATATGGTTCAATGACTACAACGCCTCCACTAGAGGCCAGCTTATGCAACAGGTTTCGTTTGAAATAACCAAAAACATAGAAAAGATTGCAAAATTAGAAGCTATCTTATCTGGTAAGCCCATAAAAGACTGTCGCGTCGAAATTTCTAAGGTCGCTGAGATGTTCACTTACTATAGTGGATGGGCAGACAAGTTACACGGTGAAGTTATTCCTGTTCCATCAGGTCATTTGAATTATACCCTTCGTGAACCACTTGGTGTAATATTCCAAAGTACACCTTGGAACGCTCCTGCTTTTACCGCAGGTTGGCAGATTGCACCTGCGATAGCCGCTGGTAACGCAGTTGTAATCAAGCCCAGTGAGTTAACCCCAGCAACAACCGTGGTTTTAGCTATATTAGGAGAAAAAGCTGGCTTACCTAAAGGGTTAGTTAACGTGCTTTGTGGTTATGGAGATACAACTGGGCAAGCCGCTATTACGAGTGAGGAAGTAAGGAAAGTTATATTTGTAGGATCCCCTACCACGGGTCGCATTGTTGCGACATCTGCTGCAAAGGTGTTAAAGCCTGCTGTTCTAGAACTTGGTGGGAAATCAGCCAATATCGTGTTTGGTGACAGCAACCTAGAGCACGCCTGCTTAGGAGCTCAAGCAGCTATTTTTTCAAGTGCCGGACAGAGTTGTGTTTCCGGTTCACGGTTATTAGTACAAAAAAATATATTTGATGAACTGACTTCAATGATTTCCCAAGGAATGACTTCAATAAAATTAGGGGATCCTCTTTCGGAAGATACCGAAATTGGTCCTATTTCAAATTTTAAACAATTTACACACGTAAAAAATATACTTGCTATCGCTGAGTCTGAAGGCGCTAGCATCTCAAGAAATAAGAATATTCCTCAATCTGGTTATTTTGTTTCCCCCACTCTCATCAAAGGCCTCAATAATTCATCAGTTCCAGCACAAAATGAAATTTTTGGTCCCGTAGTAACTGCTATTCCATTTGAAACTGAAGAAGAAGCTGTTTCAATTGCAAATGATACAAAGTTTGGTTTAGCAGGCGCGGTCTGGACTCAAAACATTGGAAGAGCACACAGAATTTCCTCAAAGGTAAGAGCCGGTACATTTTGGATCAATAGTTATAAAGCTATTCATGTTTCATCTCCATTTGGCGGCTCTTTAAATTCTGGGTTTGGGAGATCAAGTGGATACGACGCATTACTGGAGTATACGGCTCCAAAAAGCATTTGGGTGGATAAAAATGAAATACCCCAGATAGCATTTGGATATACGCCGTAGAGACCTATCAACAGAATTTATTATAAAAATATAGTGAAAGGAAAATTTAATGGAAACGATAGAGGACGTCGCAAAAATTTGTGAAATCACTAAGCACATTACTAATAAAAATAAAATCCAAGATAATTATAAAAATATTTCAAATATCTTACCAAAGCTCGATATAAAAAAAGCCTATGATGTTATCTCATCATGGCCCCAATACGATCCGACACCATTAGTAAGTTTAAATAACATAGCAAAATACTGTGGTATTAAATCTGTTCTTTTTAAGGACGAGTCTAAACGTTTTAGTCTAAAATCATTTAAGGCATTAGGTGGAGCCTACGCAGTTGCGGATCTCGCTGCTCAACATGTTAATAATGGTGGTAACCCGCAAGACTTAGTTGTTACAACAGCAACTGATGGAAACCATGGAAGGTCTGTAGCTTGGGGCGCTAAATTAGCCGCTTGTAGAGCAAAAATTTATATTCATGCCCATGTCAGTGAAGCTCGTGAGATTGCTATGCAGGAGCTTGGTGCGAATGTTATACGAATAAATGGTAATTATGAAGCTTCTCTAGCAGCATGTAAAAAAGATGCAAATAATTATGGTTGGCAGATAGTATCTGATACTTCATGGGATGGATATACTGAAATTCCATTACAAGTCATGGCTGGATATTCAGTAATCTCAACCGAATGCATGAAGCAAATGGAGACCGCTAGGCCAACTCACACATTTATCCCCGTAGGGGTCGGGGGCTTAGCGGGTGGCATAGTTGCACCCTTCTTACACGAATTACAAAATGATATGTTCAAGGTAATCACGGTAGAAAGTGATATGTCAGCATGTTTCTTAGAAAGTATCGAGGCTCGAAAACCAAAATTTGTTAATATTACAGAGGAAACACTAATGGCGGGACTATCGTGCGGAGAAGTTTCAAAAGTCGCTTGGGAGCTACTAGGTTCAACCTTATCAGACTGCGTTAGTATATCCGACAACAGTGTGGCATCAACTATGAGACTCTTCGCAAACGGTCATACAGCTCAAGATACAGATGGTTCGAACAAATCAATCGAGGCCGGTGAATGTTCTACCTCTGGGTTAACTGCTTTATTAGCAATCTGTAAAGATGAAACACGAAAACAAGATTTTGGATTAGATAAAAATTCTGAAGTTTTATTGATTGGAACAGAAGGTGCTACGGATCCTGAACTTTATTCCCAATTGTTAAGTTGATCGGTAAGAAACTAAGGAAATAATTTGGACGATGTTCTTATAATCGGAGCAGGTGTAATTGGTTTATCTTGTGGTTATCATATCGCTAACCGCGGTCATCGCGTGCGTATCTTAGAGAAAAAGAAGTTACCAGGTAGAGGACAATCAACAAGGACTGGCGGTGGAATAAGATACTGTCATGGGACTAAAGAGAACATTTTGTTATCATCTTTAAGTAAAAAATTTTGGAAAGCTTTCTCGACTGAATTTGGTATCAATCCTAGCTATCAAGAAACAGGTCACTTATTTCTTTCCTCAACGGTTAAAAATTTAGACTCACTATTTTGTACAGGCCTTAAAAACTCATTAGAACTAAAAAGATTTGATAAAACCCAAATAAAATCTATTTGGCCAGAATTATTAACTCTCGGTACAGACTTTGGAGTTTACTGTCCCGATGGTGGTTATTTGGATCATCAAAAAGTTATAGATGGACTTTTGGTCGGATTCCAAAAAAGTGGCGGCAGATTAAGTAATAATATTAAAGCTAGTAAACTCATTAAAAAAAACGGGGAAATTAAGGGAGTGCACACATCATCAGGAATTATATATGCAGATCAAGTAATAAATTGTTCCGGAGCCAACATCGAGGAAATAACCAAATTTCCAGGGAGCACAAAATATTTCAAATCACGGCATCATGAGCTAATTATAGCAACTCCCAAAAAACCCATTTATAATCAGATTCCATGGTTGATCGATATTGATCGACAAGTTCACCTTAGACCAAACGGTAAAGGTCAAGTATTGGTTGGCGGTTTTCTAGGTAAAGATGAAGAAGTTTGTATAGATACCTACGTACCCTCCACTTCTAAGAAGTGGTTAATTGAGGTAATAAAAATTGCAGAACAAGCTTTTGGAGTTTTAGGGAACAACCCAAAAGTTCTACAACATTGGGGTGGACTTTACCCAGGGACAATTGATTATCTTCCAATAATTGAACAAACAAATCCTGGACTTTTTACAGTTGGTGGTTTCTCAGGCACTGGCCTAATGCATGCACCAGCCGTTGGAGAAATTGTTAGTGACCTTGTACTGGATGGATATACAAATATTATAGATTTAAAAAGTTTTCATTCAAATCGATTAAAAAAAGTCAAGTTAAAGACTGAAAATACTGGTTTTTAAAAACTAAATAGAAAAGTGGAGGTAAAAAAATGAATAGAAAGCTTGGTAAAGTACTCACCAATCAACACGTCCCCCCTCTTCCAAATAATTTAGAACTCAAGGGGTTACACGTATCACTTACATCAACGTCATCAAATCATCATCTAGAGAAACTCTATGATGAATATAGCAAAGACCTAAATGGTTCGATATGGGATTATATGAAAGATGGGCCATTCAGTAATAAACTGATTTTTAAAGAATGGCTCGAGAGTATAGAAAACAAAAAAGATCCATATTATTTGACTATATCCAGAGTTAAAGATGATACACCATGCGGTCTAGCAAGTTATATGAGAATCAAACCTCAAGATCGATGTGTTGAAGTTGGAAATATAAGTTACTCCCCATCGCTACAGAACTCTATTCATGCTACTGAGGCAATGTATCTAATGATGGATTGGGCGTTTAGTAACGGGTATCGACGGTATGAGTGGAAATGTAATTCACTAAATAGAAAATCACGAAAAGCAGCCCAAAGACTGGGGTTTAATTTCGAGGGTATTTTTCTCCAGCACATGATAGTGAAGGGGCGCAATCGAGACACTGCCTGGTTTTCTGTAATAGACAAAAACTGGTATGAATTGAAAAAATGCTTCGAAACATATTTGAGTGATAAGAATTTTGATAGGAATGGTAATCAGAAGTCTTCACTTTCTAGTTTAACAAAGAAACTCATAACAAAAGTGGATCCTAGCCTGTAAACTGTAGTTTAAGTTTTTAAAGGTATTGGCAAAAGAATTTTTTCCTATAAATTAGTCATGTTAGGCCTTTCTTATATCTTATTTTTAAAAATAATTTGAATGCGATAAACACTAATTTTTGAGGAGACAATCATGTCAAATTCATCTTCTTATAATCCAAAGACGAATAAATTATTAACTTTTCAAAATCATATTTCAGATTTTATTAACGGTAATGACACTCCGAGCGCTTATTTAGAAAGATGCCTTTCTCTTATATCAGAAAGAGAACCAGAGATTAACGCATTTGTAAATATGAATATAGAAGGTGCGAAAAAAGCAGCATTAGAATCAACCGAACGTTATAAAAATGGTAAAGTCTTATCAAAAATTGACGGTATGCCAATTGGTATAAAAGATCTTTTCGAAACCAAAGATATGCCAACAGAATGTGGGAGCCCAATTTTTAAAGGCAACGCTACTAATAGGGATTCTGCGTTGGCAAGCGCTTTAAGAAGAGCAGGAGCCATAATCTTAGCTAAGACCGTAACAACAGAGTTTGCTTTTTACAAACCAGGACCGACAAAAAACCCTTATGACACTACAAGAACGCCTGGTGGATCTTCTAGCGGTTCAGGTGCCGCTGTAGGAGCAGGGTTTTTACCAGTAACGATAGGAACCCAAGTTGTTGGATCTTTAATTCGTCCCTCAAGCTATAATGCTAATTTTGGATTTAAGCCTTCTTATGGGGCAATAAATAGAGAGGGAGCTTATTCGAACTTAAGTCAAAGTGCACTTGGTACCCATGCCGGTTCATTAACTGATGCTTGGATCAGTGCAAGAGCAATTGCAGAGTTCTCCGGCGGTGATCCAGGTTTTCCTGGCTTAAAGGGTCCCGAAGTTCTACCAGAATGTAAAAAACCTCTATCATTAGCTAGATTAGACACAGGCGGGTGGGAAAAATGTTCTCCGGAGGTAAAGGACAAATTCAATAAATTAATGTCGGTAATAACCGCCTCTAACGTTATAGTGAAAGATAGAACAAAAAATGAAACTCTAGAAGACTTCGAGATACTTATGTTGAATGCTTTTGATGTAACAATGGACATTTGTGGTTACGAATTTTTATGGCCACTAAAAGATTATGAAGATCTTGGAAAAAACTCTATTAGCGAAGATATAACTTCGTGGTTACGCAAATGGGAAAAAATAGATCGTGACCTGTACGCTGAGAGACTAAGTACACGTGAGAAAATGCGTTCATTCCATCAAAGTTTCGGTGGTGAGATTGATGCTTTTATAACACTTTCTGCGCCGGATTGCGCTCCCAAGGGATTTGCTAGTACAGGAGATCCCTCATTTGCAGTTTATTCATCGATACTCGGAGCTCCAGCAATCAATTTACCTCTACTCGAAGTAAATGGGATGCCCCTGGGTGTACAGCTTATTGGATATCCTCAAAGAGATGCAGATTTATTCGCTACAGCTCACTGGCTTTTAAAACTCTTAAGTATAAAGCCTTAATAATCTTCTGTTAAATAATATATAAATAGGTAGAAGCTTTTATGTCAGAAATTAAAGTTCGAGGACTAAATAACGCAGATCGAGAAAATTGGTTATACTTATATAAACTTTACGCTGATTTCTATAAAATTTCGTTAACCAGAATAGGGACAGAAACAACATGGAACTGGTTAATGGACCCAGCACACCCATGTACTGGTATAATAGCTGAGCAAGATAGTAAAATAATAGCTTTTGCACATTTTAGAGAGATGCCCAGCCCACTTAGAGGGGAAAATATTGGTTTTTTAGATGATCTTTATGTTTTACCAAGTAGCCGTGGTGGAAAAGTAGTGAAACTGTTATTCAAGAGCTTGAAGCAACATAGTCAAGAAAAAAAGTGGCAGATTGTAAGATGGATTACTCGTGATGATAATTACAGAGCAAAAAAAGCTTATGATAAAGTCGCTAGAAAAACAGACTGGGATACATACGAAATGAAAATCTAAATTGAACTAAGAATGTAATATCATAGTAAGGATAGCGAAATGAATGAAAAAATTTCTATATTCGTGGATGTACAAAACATTTATTATACGACCAGACAGAAGTTTAAATGTAATTTCAATTATAATGCATTTTGGAAACAAGCTACAGACGGACGTACGCTCCTTAATGCTTATGCCTATGCTATAGATCGCGGTGATCCCAAACAACTTGAATTTCAAAATATACTTCGGGCTATTGGGTTTAAAGTAAAGTTAAAACCCTACATCACTAGGAGTGATGGGACAAGCAAAGGGGATTGGGATGTCGGAATTACGATAGATATTTTAAAATCTGCTGAGGAAAGTGATCTTATTATATTAGCATCTGGAGACGGTGATTTTGATCTTTTATTAAAAGAAATTAAAGTAAGATATAATACAAATGCAGAAGTATTTGGTGTAAAAGACTTAACTGCTAGTTCTCTTATTAGGGAAACTAAAACTTTTATTCCAATAAATGGCTCTCTACTCTTAAGATAAAACTATTCCTGATATAGTTTTTATTCTCTCGGACAAAATTTGTATTGACTAATATTAAGATTAGATCATTGAAGAAATCAAATAATCACATATGATTAGAATTTAATCTAAGAAATAATATTATTACTTTAAAATATTTATTGTAATATTATTACTTTTATATATAGACAAAATATAAAAATAAAACTAACAAATATTCATTATTATAATTATATTTGTAATATAATTTCTTAGTTGCAATAATTTAGTGTAAATAAATGAGGAAAAACTATGAGTGAGCGTGTTGAGAAGTTTGGTTTGAAAGTAGACGCTGCGTTAGCCAACTTCATCGATAATGAGGCGATACCTGGCACTGGAATAGAAAAGGATACATTTTGGAAGGGATTTACATATCTCGTGAGTAAACTCAGTAAAAAAAATGAGCATTTGCTAAAGACCAGAAAGGATCTTCAACTAAAGATAGACTCATGGCATATTGATAGACGTGGTTTACCTTTTAATATTAACGAATATAGAAATTTTTTAACAGAAATAGGGTATCTTGCACCTGAAGGACCTGATTTCAAAATTAGCACTGAAAATGTAGATAAGGAGATTGCATGTATATCTGGTCCACAATTGGTCGTTCCAGTGACAAATGCCCGATATTCTTTAAACGCAGCTAATGCTCGGTGGGGAAGTTTTTATGATGCGCTGTATGGCGCCGATGTATTAGGTAGAAAAATAGAAACTCCTGGATTCGATATAAAAAGAGGCAATAATGTAATTGAATACGCAAAAAAACACCTCGATAATACTGTTCCTCTGACCGGGTGTGTTTGGAGCGACATTACAGGCATAGGAATTAAAAACTCTCAATTAATTCTTAAATCTGGCCCTAGAATCGTAAACCTTAAACATAACTCACAATTTCAAGGCTACATACTAAATACAAACAGTAGTGTGTCAGAAATCGTATTTTCAAAAAATAATTTACACCTAAGAGTGACAATCGACCCTCACCATCCTGTCGGAAAAATCGATAAAGCAAATATTTCGAACATAATACTTGAATCTGCCATCTCAACGATAATGGATTGTGAAGATAGCGTAGCTACAGTGGACGCATCCGACAAGGTATTGGCATACCGTAATTGGTTAGGCCTTATGAAAGGTGACTTGGAGGAAGTGATTTTAAAGGGTACAAAAAGAATTATCCGAAAACTTAACCCAGATTTAACAATAAAAACACCAAAAGGCTCAACCACAAAGCTCAGAGCTAGATCTCTTATGCTTAACAGAAATGTGGGACTCCTAATGACTACGCCGGCCATACTAGATCAGCAAGGTAATGAAATAGCTGAGGGATTAATGGACGCCATTTGTACTGTTTTAATTGCAATTCATGATCTTAAAAAGACAAATGGAAAAAGGAATTCTCTTACAGGTTCGATTTATATCGTAAAACCAAAGCTCCACGGCCCACAAGAGGTACAATTCACAAATGAAACTTTTACATTAGTGGAGGAGATTCTTGGCTTAAAACAAAATACGGTAAAATTGGGAATAATGGATGAAGAAAGAAGAACAAGTGTTAACTTAAAAGAATGTATAAGAGCAGCCGAGCCTCGGGTTGCGTTTATTAACACTGGCTTCTTAGATCGAACAGGTGATGAAATTCATACATCAATGGAAGCCGGTCCTATGTTAAAAAAAGGGGACATGAAAAATACACTCTGGATAGACTCATATGAAAAAAGAAATGTCCAGATCGGTTTGAATTGTGGACTTAATGGTCGAGCTCAAATAGGAAAGGGCATGTGGGCTATGCCCGACTTGATGAAGCGCATGGTCAAGGAGAAGGTAAATCACCCTGAAGCTGGCGCAAACTGCGCGTGGGTTCCCAGTCCTACGGCGGCAACACTTCATGTAATGCACTACCATCTAGTACCAGTAAACGAAATTCAAATTGCAATGACCAAAGGCTTAATCATTGATGAATTAGAACATTTATTAACCATTCCAACTTTAGATTCTCAAAATCTCTCATCTCAAGAGATACAGCAGGAAATAGACAATAACTGTCAAGGCATTCTTGGATATGTTGTTAGGTGGGTAGACCAAGGTATTGGATGCTCCAAGGTGCCAGATATAAACGACACAGGATTAATGGAGGATAGAGCGACATGTAGGATATCTTCTCAAGCTCTAACTAATTGGCTACACCATGATATAGTTAAAGCCGAACAAGTGTATGCGAGCCTTAAGAAAATGGCCACAGTCGTCGATAAACAGAACTCCATAGATTCTTCTTATAGCGCTATGTCACCCTCATACACTTCAAATGCATATCTTGCCGCTTGTGATTTAGTATTTAAGGGCAGGTCCCAACCAGCAGGCTACACTGAGCCTATTTTACATACCCACCGATTGGCCATCAAAGCCAATGGATAAAATTTAATATTTAGCTATACAGTTTATACTTTAAATGTAAGAAAGCTAGGAAGTTAAACCAGCTAAGAATAAATGTAGTATGAATACTTTTGCTAATGACCCAATAAGAGCCGGACTTTGGATGATGGGTGCTGTTGTATCGTTTACGTTAATGGCAGTGGCGGGTAGAGAAGTATTAGACGAATTAGATACTTTTGAAGTTATGATGTATCGCTCTTTTCTGGGGATCTGCATAGTACTTATTTTTTCAAAGTCTGCAGGAACTGTTAACGAAATAAACCTGCAACAGTTAACACTACATTTAACCCGGAATATCACTCATTTTATTGGACAAAATCTTTGGTTTTTTGCTGTGACAGCAATAACTCTACCACAACTTTTTGCTTTTGAGTTTTCCGTGCCTATATGGGTAGCCTTATTTGCCCCTATCTTTCTATCCGAAAAATTAACAAAAAGACGACTTTTTGCCGCCTTGATAGGTTTCTTCGGTATACTAATTGTTGCCAGACCAGACAATATCGGGGTTACACCCGGTATAATTGCCGCAGCATTGTGCGCGATGTGTTTCACTGGAACCGGGATTGCGACTAAGCTCCTCACTAGGACTCAGTCAATTACCTGTATCTTGTTTTGGTTAACTGTAATGCAAGCCATTCTTGGTATTATTTGTGCCGGCTATGATTTCGATATATCCTTTCCGTCTCGCGGCAATCTACCGTGGGTCATTTTAATTGGTCTGGCTGGTTTATTAGCGCATTTTTGCATTACTAAAGCCCTGCAGCTAGCAGATGCCATAGTAGTTTACCCTATGGATTTTGTTAGGCTTCCACTTGCTACAGGCGTCGGAGTTTTATTTTATAACGAACCCATTCAACTCCTGGTTTTTGTAGGAGCAGCAATTATCTTAGGAGCAAACTTTTTAAATATCATTTCAGAAAAGCAGAATCCATAACTTAAAAATAACGACCCCGCTCTCTTTTGCGAAATTGTTACTTTACCTCTTCATTTGTGAATAATTTAGTTTTACCACTGTAAAAAACCAGTTATCAAGGGTAATTAGCCGAAGACTAGGAAAGATTATGATTTATAAAACAGCAAATAACTGGCTTAATTCCGATTCAAAAAGAATCCTATTTTTTGGTATGTCTGGTCTTGGGAAGACATATATCTCGAACATCCTTCGTGAAACTGGAAACTGGTTTCACTATTCTGTAGATTATAGAATCGGTACTCATTATATGGGGGAGCACATAGTTGATAACTTTAAGTCATGCGCCATGAAGGATCCGTTTCTTGCAGATTTACTTCGCTCAGACAGTATTTATATTGCTTCAAACATCACTTTTGATAATCTTTCGCCATTGTCAACCTATCTGGGTAAACCTGGTTCAATAGAGCTCGGCGGCTTACCATTTGGCGAATATCAAAAACGACAAAATCAACATATTATGGCTGAGAAATCAGCTCTAATTGATACACTTTCATTTATAGAAAAAGGAACACATATATATGGTTACGATAATTTTATATGTGATAGCGGAGGATCTATATGCGAAGTGGTAGAACCGTCCGACATTAACGATGAAATACTGAGAAAGTTATCTAAGAAATTACTTTTTATTTGGATTAAAGGGTCTGATGAACACAGGAAAAACCTAATCGATCGGTTTGATAAAAATCCAAAACCAATGTGTTATCAACCTGATTTCCTTATCAAATCTTGGTCTCAATACAAGCAGGAGAAATTATTAACTGATGACAAGATAAACCCTGACTCTTTCATTAGATGGATATACTCAAAAGCATTAGATTACAGGCAACCCCGTTATCAGGAAATAGCTCAAAAATGGGGATTAACTATTCAAGCGGCTGAACTCGAAAAAACTCGAAATGAAAAACAATTAATAACTCTAATCGCACAAAAATTAGAGAGTTTCAAAGAGGACAAAAAGTGAAATGCCCATAAAATTACCAGAAAATCTGCCAGCATTTCAGGTTCTAAGTCAAGAAGGCGTTAGTGTTTTGAGTGATGATCAAGCATCCAGACAAGATATCCGCCCTTTACGAATAGCATTATTAAATTTAATGCCAAAAAAAATTCAAACTGAAAACCAATTTGCTCGTCTAATAGGATCTACGCCGCTTCAAATCGAACTTAATCTAGTTAAAATGTCACAGCATAAAGTAAAGAATACAGCAGCCACTCACATGGAAGAATTCTATCGTTCTTTTTCTGAAATTAGGGAAGAAAAATTCGACGGTCTCGTTATAACGGGAGCTCCAATAGAACATTTGGATTATGAAGATGTTAGTTATTGGGACGAACTTTGTGAGGTTTTTTCTTGGACACAAACAAATGTTTTCTCAACTATAGGTGTTTGCTGGGGAGGAATGGCCATGATGTATCACTCCCATGGGATAAAAAAACGTTTACTTCCCCAAAAAGCTTTTGGATGTTTTAGACACAAAAATTTACTTCCATCTTCTCCATACCTACGGGGCTTTTCAGATGACTGCATAATACCGGTGAGTCGATGGACTGAAATGTTACAAGAGGATATTGATAACGATAGTGATTTCCAAACCTTACTATCAAGTAAAGAAGTTGGTCCTTGTCTAGTAGAGAATAAAAAACAACGTTCTCTTTATATTTTCAATCATCTTGAATATGACAGTCTTACCCTCAAGGAAGAATATGATAGAGACCTGGCGGCTTCTTCCGCACCCCAGGTCCCTATTAATTACTATCCAAATAATGACCCCAATAAAAAACCCATGAACAGGTGGAGGAGTCATGCTCATTTGTTATACGGAAATTGGATAAATGAAATTTATCAAAAGACTCCCTATGATATTAGTGAAATTGGATAAATCTATTTTAGAAAAATTTGGATTGCTCTTTATTTTAACTTCTGCGACGGCCTACCCTCGTTCGTCTTTTGGTTTTATTTGAAGAGGATTTCAAAAGAAGCGTCATTGGGTGGTCTTTATCTACCTGATTATAATGATCAAATAGTTCTAATGCCATAAGCCTGCTATCGCTATCCAAAGGGATACTTAGTGCCCAGTCTAGAAAAATCGACCTGCACTCAGAAGCGGTAATTCCTACAATTTTATAACTTTCTGCTATAAGTTTTTTCGGATCAAGTTGGTTATACTCCATAAAAATACGTACCTATATCAGTTAAAAAAATCATGCCATTTTCTATATTTTATTGGCAATAATTTCAAACACTTTATGTGCTGGTAAATAATTTTCAGAATTCTTGAATTGCGGCTCTAAGGCCTTTATACAACTTTCTTGCACTTCTTTTTGAGTATTTCTCAGATTTTCATCACTAATTAAACTTATAAGAGCATTTGCTATTTTTTCTGGACGACATTCTTTTCCCAAAAATTCTGGTATTACCTTAGAACCAGAGACAATATTTACTAAACAGACGGACTCAATCTTCAATAGATAATTCATTATTATTCGAGAGAAAATATTAAGGTCATAAGCGATAACCATTGGAACTGAGTTGAATGCCAACTCTAATGAGACGGTCCCAGAAGCAGCCAGTGCAACCTCGGCTTCATAAAATGCTGCTCTTTTTTCACTCTCATTACTCGACGAAATTATAACTGGTTTCTTCGCCCAGCTAGCGGTAGCGTTTCGCACGTACCCTTCAACATTTTTAGTTATTGGAATTATTAGTTCATGATTAGGAAATTGTTCATTAACTAACAAAAGTGATTTTTCGAAAGTACCAATTAATTTTTTCACTTCACTATGGCGAGATCCCGGAAGTACTAGCAACAGTCTCTTATTTTTTATGTTATACTTTTCTCTAAAAGTACTCACCTCATTACCCGTCGCAATTAAACTACTTGTAATTGGATGCCCAACGAAATGACTTTTAAGCCCAGATTTTTTTAAAATTTTTGGTTCAAAAGGGAACAGCGCTAAAACATGATCAATGTATTTTGTCATTCTCCGAGCTCGACCTTTTCGCCAAGCCCAGACCGTTGGAGCAACATAATGTATTATTTTTATATTAGTCTTTCGTTTAACACCTTTTGCAACACGTAAAGTAAAATCGGGGCTATCAATAGTAATTAAAATATCAGGCTTTATAGAAAGGACATTATTTATTACCTCATTCTTTCTTTTAATCAGAGAAGGTAACTTTGGTATAATCTCAAAGAGCCCCATTAGGCTTAACTCATTCATTGGAAACAGAGAACTAAGGCCCTTACCTTCCATTAATGGACCACCCACTCCAAAAAAACAAATATCCGAATATAATTTTCTGAGACCAGACATTAATTCGGACCCCAAGTAATCTCCAGAACTCTCACCAGCGATTAAGTAAACTTTCATTTTACTACCAAGAAAAATAATCCTAAAGAATTAGCCAAACTAATACATTTTTCCTTATCGAGAACCATTACATTACCTTTTGTGATTACTATTCCCCTTAGACCATTTTTCTTGGCTAATAAAAATGTTCGAGGACCAACTACTGGCATATCAACTCTCAGCTCCTGTCCAACTTTTGCAGATTTATACAAAATTCCACCGGAAGGTATCAGGGGGTCTCTGGAATAGATATAGTCGTTATTATATAAAGCAGACTTTGGACGATTAATCGATAAGGACTCAATCATTCTGTCCGTACCACCTATGGTTTCGACACTTAAAACCTGACCCAAACTAACTATACAGGACTGACCTATATCAATCGAACTAATTTTAGCAATTACCTCTTTAGCTCTTTTAATATCTTCATGATCGTTATCAGCTAACTTTATTTCGCTATGCAATCCCTCTGAGACCAGTAACTCAGGACATATTTGATGAGCGCCTATCAACTTAAACCCAGAGTCTTCAAAAATTGATATTATAATTTTTAAAGCCTTATCATCACCCATCTTTAACGCATTCATCAGCACTGGAATTAAAGGTATAGTATCACTATCAACCAGGGTCATATTAAAAACTGGCCGGACGATGTTACCAGAAAAACAAACCTTTTTTACACCTAATCGCTTAAGTTCTTTCAAAAAAGAGCCCAACTTTTCAAACTCAAGAATTTTTGGTTTATAATCTTCTAAACTTGGGTTTTCAAATCCTTTGATTGAGTAAACGGAAAAAGAAGCCTTATTAGACTTCAGCCGAGCCGCTAGAAGGACAGGTAACTCACCATGTCCAGAAATTAATACAATTTCCACTTAATGTTTCTCACCCAGGTATTAAAAATGATCTATCACTTTCACTTAATATAAAATCCACAACTTCTTTTACATATCTACTATCAGTTTCCTCAAGAAGCTTCTCAGCACGCTGTTGAAATGTACCATCACCTTGCTTGAGCATCTGATAACCAGCTCTGAGAGCCATTATATCAACACGGGAAACTCCAGAACGTTTTAAACCAACATAGTTCAAACCATCAAGTTCTCCCCGCCTAGCTTGGACCAAACCATATGGAATTACATCATTCGTTACCATTGTTACAGCACCAATAATAGCTCCCCGTCCAATTCTTACAAATTGATGAACTCCGGACAAGCCCCCAATTATTACATCATCTCCTACAATGCAATGTCCAGCCACAGCAGCTTGATTAGCCATTACAACGCTAGATCCAACCTGCGCATCATGAGCAATATGAGATCCTGTCATAAATAAACAGTCATTACCAACACGTGTAATACCACCACCTCCAGTAGTTCCTGTATTTATGGTTACGCCTTCGCGTATCCTATTTCGTTTCCCTATTAATAGCTCAGTTTCTTCACCCTTAAACTTAAGATCCTGTGGAATTTCTCCAATAGTCGCCGTGGGAAACACTACAGTATCTTCCCCGATAGTGGTTTTACCAACGATGGTAACACTACTTTTAAGCTCAACTCTAGCTTTAAGAATAACATTACTGCCAACATGACAGAATGGTCCTATTTTAACATTTGGACCGATATCAGCCCCTTCTTCAATAACTGAGAATTTGTGAATATTTTTATTAATATTCATTTTTCAGGATTATCAATCATTGCCGTAAATTCGGCTTCCGTTGCTATCGCTCCATCAACCTTCGCCGACCCCTTAAATTTCCAGACCTTTGAGCCTGATTTTCCCCTCAAGACATCGATATGAAGGCATAATATATCGCCTGGGATGATCTTTCGTCTAAACCGACACT
>JBMYRX010000014.1:0-37182 GCA_049602715.1 Paracoccaceae bacterium
AATGGAGACGTTAAACCAAATGTCTCTTAAGAAAGATTATGACAGTTATCTTGCGAAAGTTGAGTTGGAGTCCAAGAGTGACGCTGTGGCGGAGACTCAGGCAAAAGCTCGAATGAAGCAACTCAGTATAAGTAGTTTAAGAAAACAAGGCGATAGATTGATAGAAGATATAGAGAAATTTGAACGAGAAAATGAATTTTCGTTAGCGATTAAATTAAAACTCGCACGCCTTATGTCTTCTTATGATTTAGTTCCCAAGAATGATGAAGAAGAGGAGGAAAAATTATCAGAGGCGATTAGGTTACTAAGACTAGCTATAAAAGACGACACGGCTTTTCAAGATTTCAGAGTGCGTGAAATTGGATTTAGAGCTGCAAAGGAAAGTGACTCTTTAGCACTTGCATCTGATGAGGCTAAGTACTTGATCAATTTTATTGAAACGGAGATATCTAAAAACCTATCAAATAAAGTTCTAAGAACGGCACTAATTGAAATATTAGACTTAGTAAAAAATGCCGTAACAGAAAGTAATTCAAAAACTCTTTTGATTGCAATTGATGAAGGAAAACGTAGCCTAGAAAATTTAAAGTTAGATTTACTAAAGAAATTTAGCTTCTACAAAGATTCAATAGGGGTAAACAATCAGCTTAAAGCAGTTATTACCGCAACAAATGGGCTCGCTATCACAGCTTTAAATACTGATATTTTAAGTGGAGATAAAAGAGATATTATTGCTCTGGAGAATAAAACTGGGGGTGCACCAAATATACTCAGAGATCTTTTAGGAACGATTGTCTTTTCTGATAATAGAGCATCAATATGTTGGGCTGGAAAGCCGTCAAAGATGGGTTTAGCCGAAGGAACTGTAATAAACTCGTTAAAAAGGATGGGTGCAAGTAAGATCAAGTCAATTGAGAGCTGTGCAAAAGATAAATTTGGTGATGTTGATATTATCCTAATACACAGAGGAACATTTTTAACTCAAAATATAGATTATGCTTCAAAAATACTTCAATGGTTCGAAAAGGACGATTTAATTATACTCGATACGTGGTTCTGGGAAGATTTTGAAGGAAAAATGGTGGCTGATAAAATTAGATCTGACAAAAACTTGAGAGATTTAAACGGAGGTGTTTTGGAAGGATATGGTTTCCTAAAATTAGATAACAGTTCAAATAATCTCTGTACGGTTGTAGAGAACTCTGCCGATGAAAATATCCATGACGTATATTTAAATACCAAAATCAATGAGTTAGAGTTGTGGGCGTCACAAATTGAAACACGAAAAAATATGACAAAAGAGAAAGCGTTTGCTAGCATCCAAAAAGGTATATGTAGTATTATTTATGCTTCTGCTAAAGATCTAAAAAGTCTTATAAGTGGCCTTAATGAACAAGAAATACCATTTGAATTCTCTAGTTTTTGGGCAAATCAAGAGACGTTAAGTATTATTGAGAATAAGTTAAGGCAAGAAAAAAATATAGAGGAAAGAGACTTAGCGAAACTTCGTCAAGAGATAGAGGCAAAAGAGACGTTAAGAAAAGAACTTTTTAAGAAGGCTGCTACAGAAGCAAATAAAAAACAGATGAAATTAAGGAGTGAATATTCTCAGGAGGCAAATGGAGCCCTAACTAGAATTCGCTACTTTTTGGACGCTGGGTTTAGACCAGGAGAGTTTGTGTACAATAGGTCCTCGGAGAAGCTTTTTGAAGCTGAGCTAAGTTTTAATAGAACTTTTACTAAAACCGCACGTTGGTGGCGTATTAAAGAGAGTAGTTTATGGGAGCTATCCGATTATTCCTTTGAAGTTTTTGATTATGGAACCGCAGACTGGCAGGGCCGTCGTCTGGAGACAGTAACCGGCGAACTAAATTTAAAAGTTATGAATCCAGCACTTGGAAGAAGAGATAAAAAGTGTTTTTTACTATCTGTTATGATCGACGACGAATTTAACTTTCTTAGAGATTCAAATGAAATAAGTTGCAGTAATAAAAAAATGATTTCATCTTGGCAGAAAGCTCGAAATTTTGAAAGTCGTTGGGTAGTTAATTAAACGATTTTAAAACTTTAAATGTGTGTGAGTAGTTTTTTTAAGGAAGACGAAAGCTTTTCTACTACTTCGCTTATTTGCTTTTCATTAATTATAAATGGGGGCGCCAGTAATATGTGGTCTCCATTTATTCCGTCTCGTGTTCCAGACATTGGATAACAAATTAACCCAGATTCAAATGTTAGTTCTTTAATTTTCTTTGAGATAGACTTTGAAGGTAAAAATGGTTTTTTTGTTTTCCGATTTTCTACTAATTCAATACCTTGAAAAAGTCCTCTCCCTCGAATATCCCCCACATTAGGGTGCTGACCAAGTTCTCTTTTTAGTGCTGAGTGAAGCTTTAATCCCATATTCCTCGATCGGTCTATTAAACCACGGTTTAGCAAAGCGTTTACGACGGCAAAACCCGCCGCAGTTGCAACGGGATGACCGATATACGTATGGCCATGTTGGAAAAAACCAGAACCATTTTTTATTGCTTCGTAAATTTTTTTGGTGCAAAGCATGGCACCAATCGGTTGGTAACCTGCTCCAAGCCCTTTTGCTATACATAATATGTCGGGTGTCACGTTGTCTGCCTCACATGCGAACAAGTGGCCGGTTCTACCCATTCCACACATTACTTCATCCAGAATCAACAAAACCCCGTATTTGTCACAGATCTCTCGGACGCGGGCAAAATACCCGTCAACAGGGGGAACTGCTCCCAAAGTAGCGCCTACTACTGGTTCTGCAATAAATGCAATGACTTGATCTGTCCCTAGCCTAAGAATTTCATCTTCGAGTTCCTGGGCTGCCCTTTGCCCGTATTCAAATGCCGACTCGATTTCAGTTTTATCAATATATTCATAACAAGGAGCTATGTGATTAATATTTATTAGTAGCGGTGAAAATTGTTTACGTCTCCATTCATTTCCTCCTACGGCCAGAGCACCAAGCGTATTCCCATGGTAACTTTGACGTCTAGCAATCACGTGCTTCCTTTTATTATCACCTTTCTCTAGATGATATTGTCTGGCTAGTTTTATAGCGGCTTCTACGGCCTCCGAACCCCCAGATACAAAATATACTCGGTCAATATTTTTTGGTGCATTTTCAATCAAGAGATCAGCTAATTTTTCCGTAGGGCTTGAAGTAAAAAACCGCGTATGTGCAAAAGCGAGTTTATCGACCTGCTCTTTTACTGCTGTTATTATCTCTGGGTCGTTGTGCCCCAGACAGGAAACAGCAGCTCCGCCAGAGCCATCAAAATAACGTTTCCCTTTTTCATCGATTAGATAACACCCCTCACCATACATCGCTGTTGGAATTATTTCCTTAGTGTGACGAGGAAATACGTGGCTCATTTACTTATATTTATTAGTAGGAACAAAGTCAGAAACGGAAGGGCTTCTAGGATCACTTATCCATAACTTCCTGTCAGGATGCATTCCAGCTCCAAAAACAGCAGATACAGCTGAGCTTCGCATTCTATTTAATAACCTCGTATCTGCGTCTCCTACAGATGGATGGGTTCCTCCATTTTGTTTTACAGTTTGATCCCATTTGGTCTTTCGCCGATTATTTATTTCTGGGTCTGAAAGTTGAATACAGTTAAGTTCATTAGTATTCAAATCAACGATGATATCGTCATCGTTTTCCAGCAATCCTATTGGACCTCCAATAGCTGCTTCTGGTCCAACATGCCCAATTACTAGACCAACAGAACCTCCGGAGAAGCGTCCATCAGTCATTAGACCTACAATAATATTTTTTTCTCTGCATAGAGCAGTAATCCTTGAAGTAGAGTCTAACATCTCAGGCATGCCAGGGCCACCAACTGGTCCTTCATATCTAACAATTATCATATCAAAGTTTTTGAATTTCTCTGGTGTTCTATCTAAAGCTTTTAATAGACTTTGTTCACCATCAAAGATTCTTGCTTTACCTTTAAATACGTTATTGTCTAATCCACCTTCTACTCCAGCTAACTTTAAAACTGCACTGAATTCTGGAGATAGGTTTCCTCCTAATACTCTTAAACCACCTGTTTCTTTAAACGGGTTTTTTACTGGATAAATAACATCCCCATCAGGTTTTGGAGGGTTTAAGCGTTTAATTTGTTCGGCCAAAGTCTCACCAGTACAGGTTAAAGTTCCACCGTTTAGCATACCGGCATCAAGCAAGTCTTTAACAATTACCTGAATTCCACCTTTTGCATCAATATCTACCATCGAATATTTGCCAAAGGGACGTGCGTTTATAACTACTGGGATAACATTTTTTGATAAATGGTTGAACTCTTCTGCACTCATTATATCTCTTGAAAAATCCTTATAGCCTGCAGCACGTGCCAGTTCAGGAGCGTGTAACATTACATTAGTAGATCCTCCAACAGACATAGCAACAATAAGAGCATTTCGTAAGGAATCTCTTGTAACAATATCTCTTGGCGTAATGTTATCCCGTATCATCGCCGCTAAATAATCAATAAGCTGACTAGGAAACTCATGAAGTCGACGCTCGTCCTGGGATGCTGGTGATACCATATGCAAAGGTTGCATTCCCAAGACACTAATAAAGGTTTGCATTGTATTATAAGTGAACATACCTCCACAACTTCCAAACCCTGGACAGGCTTCGCAAGCTATTCGTTTCTTCAATTCTTCATCATCACTGCCGGCGAGCTGATAACTGGTTATAAGATCAATTGTTTCCTTTGTTTTTGAATCTACACCTGGTCTTATAGATCCATCAGACATTATGATTGCAGGCCTATTATGCTCTAAGATCGCTGACAAGGTTCCAACGGGTGGTTTGTCACAAGCTACAACGGCAATTACGCCCTCTAAGCCTGTAGCACTCAAGTGTTCACATATAGAGTCATTAGTAACTTCTCTTCCTATCAGTGAATAACGCATTTCCTTTGTGCCATTTCGAATTCCATCAGACGTCGCAATAGTGTATTCTGGTTGGACTAATCTCATTTTAAGATCACCAGAATTAAGACCAATTCGCTGCCGAAGCTTTTCATGAATAGTTTGGACTTTCTCTTGAACACCAATATAACATTGAGAGTCTCCTTTATTTCCAACAACACCAATCGACGGTTCATGAATAAGGTCCATTTCCGTATTAAGTTCACGTGCTATCCCATAAGTTTGAGAGTTACGTCCCGGATTCGTATCTATCAATACGGTTTTTGAATTTTGCATTTTTGCTCCATTTTGAAAATATTGGCTTATTAATATTAGTATATTTTTTTATTTTGCATAGGACTAAATCATATAATCATATTCAGTTTTCAGTCAATCACCAGGTTTCAAATCACAGCGTGAGTACCGTTTAAAAATATATATAAGAATCACTTGTCGTAGCCAGCTATTTCGTTACTTTGATCTTATAAATTTGTACTTTTCGGTTTGGAGTGTAGCTAATGAAGGAATTTGTTCGGACTATTATGGATTACCCTATTGAGGGAATACAATTTAGGGACATTACCCCATTACTACAGGACGCAAAGTTATTCTCTCAAATAATTGATGAGATGGTAGAAGCTTGGTCGGGAGAGCCAATTGATGCGATTCTAAGTATAGAGTCTCGCGGTTTCATTATGGCGGGTGCTATGGCGTATAAGATGAAAACGGCATTCATTCCTCTAAGGAAGCCCAATAAGCTTCCCTCAGAAACTTATAAAGTATCATTCGATCTTGAGTATGGAAGTACTGAAATTCATATTCATACAGATGCGCTTGATGGCCATAAAAACCTTTTAATCATTGATGATTTATTAGCCACTGGTGGTACCGCTATAGCTGCTGTGGACTTGATTAAAAAATTTGATAACAAAAATCTGGTTGGTGCTGGGTTCATTATTAATCTACCTGGTTTGGGAGGTGAGAAGAAACTGAATGAACTTGGTGTCAAATGTAATTCCTTAATGGACTTTTAAGTAAAAACTGCGCCAAACCCACACATTAAAATATTCGATACGGCTAAAAGCTTTTCTAAAGTCATTGTGGTTAATCGTTCAACGCCTCTTAAAGATTAAGAAAAATTACCAAGCGACGCTCTTCGACTACAGAGTGTTATTTATTAATTTTTTCTAATATTTCGTCATGAAGGTATGAGTTTGCTGTCGCAAGCATATTTTCTGTTCCAGACTGCTGTGAAAGAGCTTTCCCTTGCCAATCTGTTAGCTGCCCTCCGGCGCCTTCAATTATTGGCACTAACGGAAGAAAATCATGAATATCAAAATTCGCATCTATACCAAAATCTATTCTCCCACCTGCTATTTGAGCATACGCGGTGCTACTGCCACCATAAACAGTCTGCTTAGTCAAAGATTGAAGATTTCTTAAGATATTAATATTTTCAGCTTTATAATAGTCAGGGCTACTGGTGGACATTATTGCCTCACTCATAACTCTACAATTACTAGTTTTTACTAATTGTGTATTATGAATAGTTTTCTGGTTCTTTCGCCCTATCCAACGATCCTTTGTCATCGGTGCTTCAATTATACCAATTTTAGGGGACCCATTATGCAGTAGAGATATTAATGTAGTAAAAACGGGTATTCCAGTTAAGAACGCTAATGTACCATCTATCGGATCAATCAACCATGTAAATTCTGCATTTGGATTTATAGCCTCTAATTCTTCGCCTAAAATTCCATGCTCTGGATATTTATTTTGAATGGAATTTCGTAAAATTAGCTCTAGTTCTTTATCATAATTTGTAACAGGGCTGCCGTCACACTTAAATTTAACAACAGGTTTATGAGAAATAGATTTTCTGATAAATGATCGCGCAGTATCTGCTAGTAATTCGCCATGCTTTGTAAATATATCGACAAGTTTTTTTTCCATAACTAAAAACCTTTTTGCAAACTCAGTGAGTTAAGATTTGACTAAGGAATAACTTTGTCCTCTCATTTTTGGGGTTATCAAAGAATTCTTTAGGTTCATTTTGTTCAACGATTTGACCTTCATCCATAAAAATTACCCTATCCGCCACTTGACGAGCAAAACCCATCTCATGAGACACAACAATCATGGTCATTCCTTCACTAGCCAAATCAACCATTACCTCGAGGACCTCATTAATCATCTCAGGATCAAGTGCCGAAGTTGGTTCGTCAAAAAGTAAAATTTCAGGACTCATACACAAAGCTCTTGCGATCGCAACACGCTGTTGTTGGCCACCAGAAAGTTGGCTGGGATACTTATCTGCTTGGTCTGGTATTTTTACTCGCTCAAGATATTTCATGGCTATTTTTTTTGCTTCAATTTTATTGTTTTTTCTTACAAGCCTGGGTGCTAACATAAGGTTTCTTAAAACTGTCATATGGGGAAATAAGTTGAAGCTCTGGAAAACCATTCCAACCTCGCGTCTAACGGCATCGATGTCTTTTTCGTTATCCGTCAATTCTTTTCCGTCTATGAATATTCTCCCACTATTATGTTTTTCTAAACGATTAATGCAGCGGATCATCGTAGATTTCCCAGAACCAGATGGTCCACAAACTACAATTTTCTCACCTTTCCGGACTTCAAGATTAATATTTTTTAATGCTTGAAATTTGCCAAAAAATTTATCCACATTTTGCATTTGAATTAGAGGTTGCTTCATTTTCTATTCCTCATTCTTTTTTACGTGACGGCTCATAAAATTCTCAAAATATCCAAATAACTTTTGAATAAAAAAGGTAAAGATCATATATATTATAGCTAGAGAGATAAAGATTTCATAAGGTGCATAGGTTTCAGCGACGATCGTACGAGCAATACCCATCATATCAAAGATTGTAATTGTGCTGGCTAACGCTGTTGATTTTAACAGTGAAATTACGTCATTACTGTATGGAGGAATCCCTAGCCTAATAGCCAACGGTGAGGTTATATAAATAAAGCGTTGTTGTCTTGACAATCCTAGTGCGGATCCCGCTTCAAGTAATCCTCGATCGACGGCAAGCACTGCTCCTCTTAAAATTTCTGATACGTATGCACCCGTATTTAATGTCAACGCGAGAATGGCACAACCGAAAGGTTCTCTGAGTATAGGCCAAAATATGCTCCCTCTAATAGCTTCAAATTGTGGAAGGCCATAATATATTATAAATATTTGAACGAGTATTGGGGTTCCGCGAAACACATAAATGTAGATTTGCGCGGGCACTGAAAAATACCATTTTTCGGTCAGCCTCATTAGTAGTAACGCAAAGGCTAAGAGTAACCCTAAAACGCCAGATAAAACAAGTAATTGAAATGTTAATCCAATTCCAGAAAGCATTTTGGGTATACTGTCTAAAATTAAATAAATATCAAAACTCATTTTGCGGCCCTCAAGTGATGCCGTCCGTAAGCTTCTAAACCCATGACTACTAAAGTTATTACTGTCGAGAAACCGAGATAGATTATTCCAACAACTATAAACATAGTAAATGGCTTACCTGTGGTAGCAGTTGCTTGCTCTGCTACAAATAAAAGCTCATTTAAACCAATAATTGAGATAAGGGCAGTATCCTTAACTAAAGAGAGCATATGGTTTCCAAAGGCGGGAAGAGCAATGCGCCACATTTCAGGTATGCGGACGTAAATAAAGGTCTGAAGATTAGATAGGCCAAGTGCCCTGGCTGCTTCAATACTACCAGGTTCTACTCCCAAAAAAGCTCCTCGAAAAGTTTCAGTTGCATATGATCCTACTATCAATGCGATAGCAAAGGTCCCGGCCCAAAATGGAGGAACATCAACGTACTTTATTGATGGATCAAAAAGCTGTGCAATCGACGTTAAGGTTATCGCTGAACCAAAATAAATCAATAAAACCACTAATATCTCGGGCGTTCCTCGAAAAATAATGGTATAACCATTTGCTATTTTTTTTGCGATTATATTATTTGACAGTTTAGCAGCTGCGCCGATTAATCCAAATAAGATCATTAACGATAATGATGCCATAAATATTTGTAAAACTACTATTGATCCTGCAAGATAATCATCCCACCAGCCTGTAATCGCTTCCACTAGACCCTCACAACAATAATTTGGTCATTTTGTGTTAGATGACGGCAAAGTCTTTAATTTTGGCTTTGCCGTCATAACTTTCTCTTTTTATTCAGCCCATTTATCGTTGTGGATTTGGAATGGGAAATACTTTAACGCATACTCTTTAAGTGATCCGTTTCGTATGAGAGTTTTTAAAGCCTCAGTTAAGCTGTCTCTTAATTCCTCATTTCCTTGTCTCAATCCGATACCAACGCCAACTCCGAAAAATTCTACCTCGTCAACAACTGGTCCTGCCAGTTCAAAGCCATCATTTCCATCTTTACTTAGAAATTTAAGGAAGGCCTTCATCGGGTTAGTCATAATGACATCTGTTCGACCATTCAAAAGGTCTAGATATAGAGCTTCGTTTGAATCATATAAGACAACCGTAGCGGATGGTAATCTTTGTTCGAACCAGTCTGAGTAGGTAGTTGCTCTTTCGAGCCCAACTTTTATTCCCTTAAACGCCGCTGGATCAGGATTTCCGGATGCATCGAATAAATCTCTTCCTAGATCTTTTCTTGCAACCATTTGACCTACTGAGTCACGATATGGTCCAGTAAAATCAATTTTTTCCTTTCTTTTTTCTGTTATCGACATTGACGCTATGATTAGGTCAAACTTGTTTGCTAAAAGAGCAGGGATCATCCCATCCCACTTTTGACATACATATTCTAAATCTAATCCCAAGATTTCGGCTACGCCCTTTGAGACGTCGACGTCATATCCGGTTAAAACTCCATCAGCAGTCTTAAAATTAAATGGTGCGTACGTGCATTCCATGCCTACTCTTAATTTTTGAGCAGACGCTGGATTGACCGCCGCAAGCAATAGTGTGGCTAAGCTAATTATTAAACTTCTATTTATAATTTTCATTATTACCCCCTTTTTGTTTATGTCCATCGATTAAATTCAATAAAGCCGAAGAATTTAAACGCAAAATGTAACAATTTTATTAAGCGTTTCGGTTTCCAGAATTTAACCATTAGTTCGTTTACTTTGTATAGTCCTAGCAAAGACTGAAATCCCCCTAAAGGAGGAGGTTTGATCTCTTAATCTTGTAAGTGTTGTAATACTTTCTCATGCAAGGAGACTGTACCACTTGCAATTATTCTGGAACCTGACTCAATATTTAAGGAGTTCCCAGACCAGTCGGTTATTTTTCCTCCTGCTCCCTCAACAATGGGAACAAGGGCACAAAAATCAAAAGCATCAAGATTACCATCAATACAAATATCAATTAACCCCCTGACAAGTGATACGTAACTAACGCACCCACCATCATAAAACCTCCAGGACGTTTCTTTGCGTAAAGAAGTCAAAACCTTTTCTTTCTCTTTTAATGCTCCAGGATGACATGTCGATAGTACTGCATCATTTAGTTTTAGGCAGCGTTTGGTTTGTACTTTTTGTCCATTAACAAGTGTAGGACCTCCTGTGGTACCCATAGCTCTAAATCCACCTATCGGTATTTCAATTACTCCTAGTATTGGTTTGCCCTCGTAGCAGAGTGAAATTAAGCAGCCAAAATTTGGTATACCCGTTGCAAATGCGCGTGTTCCATCTATCGGGTCAATTACCCAAATAAAGTCGCTATCCAAACGTTCGTTCCCATATTCTTCTCCAAGGATCCCATGTGATGGAAAGTGTTTATTAATCTCATTTCTAAGAATTATTTCTATATTACGATCTACATCCGTTACAACACTACCATCTTCCTTTACTTCGTATTTAGGCCCTTCCATATGCGCATTAACTAGTAGTGGCCTCACCAGGTCTGCTAATGAATTAGCAAAAGAAGTATATTTATCAATATTTCTCATGATCTTATTCCGGCCTTATATGTTAGAATGCTTTCGATATCTAAGATTAATATGCGATTTAGAAAAATTCTTCTCATTTCTTGGGATTACTATAGGGTTAAGGAGTCGATATATCGAGAAAATAATTCTTGCTGACTTCCGATACCGAGTTTTTTATACATATTTTTTCGATGGCTTTTAACTGTAGTTAGAGCAATATTTAGATTAGCAGCTATTGAGTTTCCAGAGTGTCCTTCTAAAATCAGTTTAGCTACTTCTCTTTCTCTCTGGCTTAATATGCCGTGCCCAAAATGTTCATAACGCTGCTTTTGAGTTTTCGTAGTATTTTCATTAATTTTCTGCTGTCTAGTGGCTGACCAATGATTTTTAAAAATTGAAAGTAGTAATGGTTCAAGAATTTTTAAAGTATTAAGCTCAGATTCACTAAAGCCACTAATTTTCTTTTTAAAGATTGCGATTTCTCCCATCTCCTTGTTTGGTAAATCGATAAGAATGGATACCTCTTCTAGTCTTTCAGGCCAGCCCTCAGTTAGATAGCCCAAATCTTCGTCTCGGGCCTCTTTGATCTTATACTCTTCAAAGTCCGTTATTTTAATGCAATTTGGACCCAAAAGTTGTGTTATTTGCTTTATACCTCGGGTTTTCCCCTTTTTAAAAGATAGATATGCCGGATTTAAAACAAAAGTATCATTAATATAATTCCGTAAACCTAACTGAGCCCGTTTCTCTTTAAAATTAGAGCTTAATAGTATGGGTTTTTCTTTGGGACGATAAACGATCATTATTGCTGCATCAATTTTGATACGAAACTCTATTAGTTTTACAAGAAGTTGGGGAAGTTTTTCTTTACCAATCGCATTTATAGTATTCGATATATGTTTTGTAAAAATGCGGTCGAATGACCAGATTTGATCAGTAGTTAATGTGCTATTTGCCATTTATTGCCTTGATCCTGCTTTAATAAACTAATTAAAATCATGTACAAAAGTATTTAGTATATATTATAAGCATATTATAGGTATGTACAGAAATCACTTAGAGGGGATTAAATACAAGTCTTGAGCTAGTTTTGTCTGTTTAGGAAAGAACTGATTATGTCGAATAACGTTGACTTACTCGTTAGAGCGGACGCTCTTTACCCTATGCGTGATGACAAAGAAATCATTCTAGATGCAGAAGTAGCAATCGTTGAAGACAAAATTGTATATGCGGGACCACGTTTGGATGACGATTACTGGAAAGTGAAGCAAGTCATTAATGGTAATGGGAAAGTTATCACGCCTGGTTTCGTTAACTGCCACAGTCATACAGCGTCAATAGTGTTTAGAAGCCAAAGTGATGATGGTTCAGGTGGCAAGGCACTTTACTCAGTTGCTTTTAGATCGGAGCCGGACATTACCCCAGAGCAATGGAGAGATTTTGCTCGGGTTGGTGTAATTGACATGATTAAATCGGGTTTTACCACAATTAATGACATATGGTATGAACCTGAAACACTTGCTGAAATCTGTGGAGATATCGGTTTACGGGCACAGATAGCTTACAAGGTATTTGATGTTAAATTAGAGGGTTTGTATAAAGGGTTATATAACCATATTTCCAAAATAGGTGATGAACGGCTCGAAAGAGGAATTAATTTTGTAAATAGTTGGAATGGTTTTGGAAACGACCTTATAACCGGACGTATTGGACCACATGCAACGGATACTTGCTCTCCTGAGTTACATAAAAATGCTTATCTGGAGGCAAAAAGATTAGGAGTTGGTAGGCATACTCATGCGGCGCAGTCACTCGGAGAAGTTGAATATATCAGAGATAAATATGGGGTAGGTCCAGTTTCTTATTTAGAAGAGCTTGGGGTTTTAAGCTCAGACTTAGTTTTAGCACATCTGACGTACGCGGATACTCAGGATCTAATAGCAGCAGCTAAAAATCAAGTAAAATATGCCCATTGTTCTACCATTTATCCACGTAGAGGTGTTTACCCAAATATTCGTGAAATTTCAGATAAGGGTATCCAGTGGGGATTGGCTACGGATTGGATGATGAATGATCCCTTCGAAGCGATGCGAAATGCTTTGAACGCCATCAGACTAAAAGAAGGTAGGCATGACGCTTATACTAGTCAGGAAGCGTTGTACGGTGCTACTACAAATAGTGCAGCCGTACTCGGGTTGGAAAAGTCTATTGGACAAGTAAAACCTGGTTTCAAAGCGGATCTAATACAAATTGATATCAATCGGCCTCATTTGGTTCCATTCTATGGTGAGTATTCTTCAATCGCTTACTATGCGCGTTCTTCGGATGTTGTGACAAGTATCATCAATGGTAAGTTAGTTATGGAAAATAGGAAAATCCGAGGTGTTGATGAGTATGAAGCACTAAAAAATGTAGAAAAACATATACCCTATTTTTCTGACAAATTTATAAAACTAGGCGGTGCAGCACATAATGGGCTTTGTCCCTGTGGGATTTAAATAAATCTAAATAAGCTTTCTTGGAGAGACGATGGCAAATAAGTTATCAGGTGGAAAGAGAAGAGGACGAGTTCAGCGTCAGTCCGCTCCGGTTAAACGAAAGGTTAACTACAAACAACTAAGAAATTCGTTTTCTCCGCAAATTATATATTCTGATGATGAAGTTGTTAGTCTTCACAATACGGCTCTGAATGTTTTAGAGAATCTTGGAATTCGTGTTCTTCTGTCAGAGGCTCGGGGTATATATTCAAAAGGGGGAGCAAAAGTCATTGATGATATGGTATTTATCGGTAGCGACTTAGTTCAAGAAGCTTTAAAGTCTGCACCTTCATCAATTAAGCTTTGTGCCCCTAACCCAGACCGTAATCAAATTTATGAAGAGGGCTGTGTTCTTTTTATGGCGGCTGGAGGATGTCCTAACGTTTATGACAGAGTTCGCGGGCGAAACCCAGGTACACTTGAGACCTACAAGGACGCCGTAAAGTTGGTGCAAAGCTATGATATCTTACATAAAAATCCAGCTGCGCCAGAACCTCAAGATGTACCAGTTAATGTGCGTCATCTCGAAACCTTAAATACTCAACTTAGATTATCTGACAAGTTACTAACTATGTATGCAAGAGGAACAGGACAAACAGAACAAAGTTTTTCACTTGTTCAAACTGCTCTAGGTTTATCAGATAAAGAGTTTTCTGACAATGTTTGGGCAACAACAGTAATAAATTCGAATTCACCTCGTATGTTGGATATTCCTATGGCTCAGGGGATTATTGATTTTGCCAAAGCAGGTCAAATGACGGTTATTACCCCTTTTTGTTTAGCCGGTGCTATGGCTCCTATAACAGTTTCTGGGGCTTTAGTGCTACAACATGCAGAGGCGTTAGCCGGCATCGTCTTATCTCAATTATCTAAATCTGGTGCTCCAGTAAGTTATGGGGGTTTTTCATCTAATGTAGATATGAAATCTGGCAGTCCAGCATTTGGCACTCCAGAGCATCTAAAAATGCAATTAGGGGCTGGTCAATTAGCTCGTTTTATTGGTTTACCATGGCGTTCCGCTGCAGGTTCAGCTTCAAATACTGCAGATGCACAGGGTGCACATGAAAATATAATGGGGTTATGGGGAGCGGTATTGGCTGGGGCAAATATGGTTATTCATGGCGCTGGATGGTTGGAAGGCGGTCTAACGTTTGGATTTGAAAAATTAATATGTGATGTTGAGGCTCTGCAAACAATGGCAGAAATGTTTAATCGGACATCAGCAGATATTGAAGAACAGGCGTATAAAGCGATAAAGGATGTACCTCCAGGAGGACATTTCTTTTCGACCCAACACACGATGGAAAGGTTTGATACGGAGTTTTATTCTCCAATTGTTGCAGATTTGAATAATTTTGGCACATGGGAGGCCAGTGGCGCCCTAACCGCAGACAGAAGAGCTACCAAGATATGGCAAGATATCTTAAATAATTTTAAACCTCCCAAAAAATCAGAAGAATTTTGTGGACGAGCACAAGATCTTCTAATGGATTTAAAAGAAAAGGGTGGAGCTAATCCGGTATCTTAGAAAACACTGAACAATTTTCTTTTACTACCACACCATCTAGATCTGAAAAATTTTTTATAATAATAGAGGTATTTAAATGTTAAAAACAAAAATTCCACCACCAATTATCGCATTACTTTTTATAATCTTAATGTATTTATCAAGTTTGGTTATCGTTCCATTTAAATTTGACAATCAATCTCTATTGGCGTGTTTAATTTTCGTGATGGGCTTGATATTTGTTCTTAGCGCCATGCGTCAATTCAAACAGAAAAATACTATCATAAACCCAATGACACCACAAAAAACAAGTGCTTTGGTGGTTGATGGGATTTTTAGCTATTCTCGCAACCCAATGTACTTGGGTTTATTATTAGTATTAACCAGCTCAGGTATTTATTTCGGAGCCTGGTTGAGCTTATTACTAGCTCCACTTTTTTGCTTTTTAATTACTACCTTACAAATTGTTCCCGAGGAGGAGGCAATGTTTAAACTTTTTGGTGAGAGTTTTGTCGAGTATACAAAAAAAGTACGTCGATGGATTTAACTTAATATTAATGAGGATAAAATGAACATACAAAGTAAACATTTAGGCGGATGCTTGTGTGGGAAAGTTCGTTACGAGACTTACGGCTTCCCTGAGAGATCGGGAGTGTGTCACTGTCGTTATTGTCAACTCAGAACAGGATCTTCCCTAGGTATATCAGTCTATTTTAAAGAAAAAAATGTTAAAATTATTTTAGGTGAACTAAATGAATACAGTTATGAAACAGAATCTTCGAGAGTAGCTACTATAAAATTCTGTTCCAATTGTGGAAGTTCGTTATTCTGGCAAGTTGGAAGTTTTAAAGGAATGACGGGGGTAGCCGGAGGTTCATTTGATCCGCCAACTTTTTGGTACGAGATTAATCGAGAAGTTTTCTGCCGATCAGGAGCACCTTTTATTTCAAGCAATATAAAGGAAAAACATCAGACTCATCCAGATTACCAACCCATAAATGAAGAATCAAATAGTCTGAAGGGTGGGAGTTAATGATTATAATTTAGATAGTTTACAACTTCTCTAAACCACACCAATCGGCAATAAAAAGAGCAATGGTCTGGGTCACTCGGCGTACACTTTCGAGATTAACGCGTTCGTTGAACCCATGAATTGCTTCCGAATAGGGCCCGTATACTAGTGCTGGAGTATCAGAGTAGAGGCCAAAAAATCGCGCATCAGTTGTAGCAGTTGTAGGGACATGATCGAGATTGTTCCCTGTAATCTTTTGATGTGCTTTTTCTAGTGCGTTTATAGCAATCTTGGTTTCTGGTTTATTATGCTCTGAGAGAGAATACCCTTCAGCTTGAAAGCCGTGATAAGTTATTTCAGGGGAGTTATTTTTTAGAAACGTATTTTCAGACGCAGCTGCCATAAGACAAGCTTCTATTTCATTGCAAGCAACTTTAAGGTCAGTACCAGGAAATACAGCCATTCTCACATCAAAAACACACCAGGCTGGTACAGAAGACACCCAATCACCCCCTTCGATTTTTCCAACATTTAGATTCAGTGGATGGTGATGATGTGAATAAGCAGGATGCCTATACTCTTTTTCATTCCACCTTTTTTCAAGACCTTCGAGTGCAGTTATCAGTGGAATTGCAGCTTTGATAGCATTTGAGCCTGTGTCAGCTCGTTCTACATGGACAGGTATCCCTTTGAGATGTACTTGAAACCATATTACCCCAAGCTGTGAGGAGGTAAGTGTTTCCTCTGACGGTTCGGTAATTAGGGCGGCATCCGCTGTGTATCCACGCTGAAGACAGGCTAACGCTCCGTTTCCAGTACATTCTTCCTCGACGACGGATTGAAAAAAAACATCTGCGGCAGGAGCAAAACCTGTTGCTCGAATAGCATCTAAAGCAAAAAGGTTTGCAGCTAGTCCTGCTTTCATATCCCCTACACCACGTCCATACATCCAACCATTATCTACTCGAGGCTCATATGGTGGCGTGTCCCACATCTCTAAGGGACCTTCGGGAACCACATCTATATGACCATTTAAGATCAGTGATCTGCCTTTTTTTGTTTTACTCTTATGGGATCCAACTACGTTTATGGCATCAGTGTAATCCCCAATCACAGGAGAGAAACCAGGTAAGTGAGAAATATCATTGACGTTGACGTTCCAGACATCTACCTCATAGTTTCTTTTGGAAAGTTCTGATGTGATAAATTTTTGAGCCGATTGCTCGTTCCCTCTTGTCGATGGGTATGAGGTAAGAGTATGTAAGAACTGTTTTTCTTCCTCAAATAGATTGTTAACCTCCTTTACTACTCTAGCCTGCAGTTCGTTTTTCATAACTTCCTTACCTTTATTTATCAGCTTTCTTGAAAGATATAATTTATCTTTTTGGTGCATTTGCAGCCGCGGGTCCTATTCTCCAATCTTTTGGGTCAGTAGAAGAGAGCATTCTTTGTCTGACCTCTAACCACCAACCCATATTAGGGGGCCAATCATCAAAAGTTTGGCCTTCGTTTAAAAGTTTAGCGGCGTGTAGCCCCCAATGAGGATTAAATAATGCCTCCCGACCTAATGCTACCAAGTCAGCACTTCCGTCAGAAATTATCTTTTCTGCATGCACTGGATCCATTATCATACCTACAGCCATTGTGGGCATTTTAGCACCCTGCCGAATAGAGGCTGCTAGCGGCACTTGATAGCCAGGTGTTGGAGGTGATTTTGTTGCTAAGCTGAAGAGAGAGTTTGGTCCTTTTATTCCTCCTGAAGAGCAGTCAATTGCGTCCACTCCGCGTTTTTTTAGTTCTTTTGCTAATCTAATTGTATCTTCAATTTCCAAACCACCTTCAAATCGGTCGATGCATGAGAGTCTAAAGAAAATAGGTTTATCCTCTGGCCAATTATTCCTCAATGCTTCTGCAATTTCCAACGCAAACCTCATACGGTTTTCTGAGTTACCACCATAGGAGTCGGTTCTTGTATTGCTTATTGGTGATAAAAAGGAGTGAATAAGATAACCATGGGCAGCATGAACATCTAAGATTTGAAATCCGGCTTCGTTGCATCTACGTGCTGCTTCTCCAAAAGCTGTAACAAGCTCTTTCACTTCATTTTCTGATGGGGATTTTGGTGTTGCATAGCCGGGCGCAGCAGGTTCGGCACTACAAGAGATAATCTCCCATGGAGGCTCACCGATTGCCATATCTTTATCGCTTAGTGGTTGAAGCCCATCATAAGGCCTTTGACGAGATGATTTTGGACCACAATGACCAATTTGAGCGGCTGCGATGGATCCTTGTGAGCGTATGAAAGAAGCTATTTTTGTTAACATAGGAATTTGTGAATCACACCAAATTCCAGCGTCAGAATATGTACTCCGCCCTCTAGCTTCCACGCAGAGTACCTCTGTAAAAACTGTACCAAAATTTCCAACCGCAAACTTTCCTAAATGGACTAGATGCCAATCGGTACACTCACCGGTTTCTTTGGCCATGTACATCTGCATTGGTGACACCACAATTCTATTTGGTAGTTCAACATTTCTTAATCTAAGCGGTGATAGAAGTTTATTAGTCATAGTATACCCCCCAAAGGATGATCAAAAGTACAGCTAAAAAGCTTGATTGGTTATCAACTATCAAACCTTTTTTTTTAAGTGCAAGTCAAAAGATCATATTCATTGGGATTAGTATGTCTATTCACATAGATAAACGTTAATTTTCATATAGGTGAATTAATCTTTTTTAAATCGCTAATTCGTGAAGTGATATTATTTTTTTGGGACAGCAGACAGTCTATTGCGGGTTAAATTGATTAAATAGTTAACACTAGGCTCTAGGGCGTCATCATTAAAGTCATATCTGGGGTTATGTAGAGGAGCTGAGTTTTCACCATTTCCAAAAAAGACATAACAACCTGAGGTATGATTAAGGAATCTGGCAAAATCTTCTGAACCAGTCACAGGTTGAGTTGCAACTTTTGTTTTATCTTTTCCAAACGTAAATTGAGCAATTTTTAGTGCTTCTTCGGCCAAGTTGGCATCATTTATAAGTGGAATAAACTCTCGAGAATAGTTCACAGAGAACTTTAGGCCATGAGCGGACGCTATTCCTGAAGTTATACTAGTCACTTCCTTTTCAATTTTACTACTGACCTCTTTACGAAAACTACGAGCATCTCCAAGTATACGAGATAGTCCTGGCAGTATATTTCGTGATCCATCTGTAATTAGTTCGGTAACTGATACTACTGCTACGTCTGTGGGATCAATTTTTCGTGAAACAATTGTTTGGAGTTCTGTAACCAGAGCGCAAGCTGGTTGAAGAGTTTCTTTAACTGCCTGTGGTTTTGACGCATGCCCTCCGATCCCTCTCAATTCAATTTCAAAATTATCTTCTGCGGACATCATTGGCCCTGGTCTGGTTTCAAAGTGCCCGACTTCTATCCCCGGCATGTTATGAAATCCCCAAATCTCTTCAAAACTGAATTTCTCCATTAAACCATCATCAATCATTGCTTGAGCGCCTTTTCCCCACTCTTCCGCTGGTTGAAAAATAAAATGTATTATTCCATCGAATCCATAACTTTTTGCTAGAATTGCAGCAGTTCCCAACAAGATTGTGGTGTGCCCATCATGTCCACAAGCATGCATATGACCAGGGAAATCTGACTTGTAAGAAAAATCATTTTGCTCTTCGATCATTAAAGCGTCCATATCAGCACGTATTGCAATTGCCTTGTTGGAATTACCATTTCGTAATGTTGCAACGACACCTGTACCACCAATATTGGTTGAAATTTCTTTAATTCCAAATGATTTTAATTTCTCGACAACAAATGCTGCTGTTTTTTTAGTGTTAAAGCCAAACTCTGGAGACCGATGGAGAGTTTGCCTCCATTCCCGCATCTGTTTGTCTAAAAAATTTGAAGTCATTGTATAACCTTTTAAAATGATAAATTTTTAAGCTTTACCAACAATACCTTCCAAAACCCAATTATCAAAGATTTCTAACGCTTTACTAGTGAACGCTGTATCATTAATATGGGCATCAATCTCTGTAAGATTGACAGAGCTAGATACTGTATTTTTTAGAGCAGTAGTAAACGCGTTTAAGCCATCGGGATCGTAAGCATCACCACCGACCCTATCCCATTCCTCAATTCCCTGATTAGGGATTATAAGATGAACTGGTGCTTTGCTTAACCCTAATCGACGATTATAGTCCTTTGCTATTTCTACTCGCTCCTCCTTCGAGAAAATTGTACTTTTAATTAGTTTATTATGGATATGAATATGACGATTTTTGAAGTTTTTTGGTATTTTTTGCCAACCTGCAAAATCAATAAGGTCCATACAACCAGGAGCAACTATTTGAGGAATCCCAGCTCTACCAGCATTTAACATGCGATCTTGTCCAGCGTGAACGATGGATCCGTAAAGGAAATTACCGATTTCGCAACCTGCGAAATCCATTACGCATGCAAAACCATTTTTTGCAGCTATACTCTCAAAAGCCATTCCTCCCATCCCCATAGCATGGAAAATAGCAACCTCATAACCACGCGATTCAAGCTCAGGCTTTAATTTAGTTATATATTTTAAGCACGACGTGCCAAGTGATGTAATACCTACAATAGGTTTATCATTTTTAGGAAGTTCTACGGCCCTTGCTGCGCCTAACACGGCTCCTGCGGCTTGGGATAGGGATGATTTACACACTGAATTAAGACCGTACAATCCACCTGCCCAAAGTATCATTTGTATATCAGGTGAAAGTCGTTCTGAGGGTATGATGGGAGAAAAGGATACTGTTGAAACAACATATTTTGGCAAGCCCAAGGGTAATGATTGACACACATCCAAAGCAAGGTCAGTACCCATTGTCCCGCCTAATATTATGACACCATCAAATTTATTATTGAAGTTCAATTGATTGGCTAATCTAGAGGCACCACTAGACATAATATTCATTGCAATGTGCTCGCTACCGCTATCTATAGCCTCTTTAATTGATTTTCCTGCAGCTTCTGCGACGTCATGCTTAGAAAAATGGGTTTCTTTTTTAGGTTCGCCCAAGACACTCACATCCATAGTCAAAACTTTACCACCCATAGAAGTAATTCGGTCAGAAATATAATTTAACTCATCACTCTTGGTGTCGTATGTTCCAATAACCAAAATTGTTTTTTCAGACATATTATGTACTTTCTGAGTTTTAGTTCACTTTTGAATTATCATTAACATATTTTTAACTTTCAAAGAAGATTAAGTTATCAACTACCAAACTTCGTCTAGGAATTTTAACCAATTACCACCTAAAACACCTCTAATCCGAGTTTCAGACCAGCCTGCACGCTCCATTGCAGGAATGAAGTTTTGATAATCACCTAGTGTCTCTAGTCCTTTCGGCATAGCTGGGAGTTTAAAGTGCTGGAAGCCCTTAGTTGTCAGACGTCCAAGCCCCTTATCTGCACTTATATAATCAAAAAATGACATATCTTGGTCTTGGATCCAGTCCGTTCCAAGTCCAATATTATCTTCACCAATAAGATTAATTAGATATTCAACTCCCTCAATACAATCGTCGATGGTAGTATCAGGGCCCTTCGGTAGAAATGGGGTATAACTTGCGAAACCAACAAACCCACCGTGGTTAACGATCGTACGAAGTTGGTCGTCAGTTTTATTTCGAGGATGCTCTAATAGCATTGGGCAGCAATGCGTATAGGCTACCGGGGAACTTGAATACTTTATTGCTTGATCACTTGTTAAAGGCCCAACATGGGACAGATCAACTAACATACCTAATCTGTTCATTTCATCGATTGCGTGTCTTCCAAAATCAGTAAGGCCCCCATCATGTGTCTCCCAGCAGCCGGACCCAACGAGGTTTTGTGTATTATAAGTCAACTGAACTACTCTTACGCCAAGGTTATAAAAAAGCTCGAGGTTACGAATATCTGTATCTATCGCACTTGTATTTTGCCAGCCCAAGATGATGCCAACCTTACCATTCGACTTTGCTTTTCGTATATCATCAACGCTTGTAATTTTTGTAATTATGTCATCATGCTCTCTAAACCATTGATTCCATTGAGAAATATTTGCCATTGTTTGTGAAAAATTTTCCCACACCGAACATGTACAGTTTGCGGCTGTTACTCCTCCACGAGCCATATCTTCAAAAAGCTCTCGGGAGAATTTACTTACTACTAATCCATCAATGATAATTGTATCCTTAAGATCACTCATCTTTCACTCCTTTTTTAATCCTCTAATTAAGTTTTTGTTTGGTTCATTTTTTTGAATTAGTTTAGTAATTTTAGATGCTAATTCAGTAGTGCGTGTTTCAATTAACATGTGGCCGCCACTTTGAAATTGTAGATGATCACAATTAGGAATTTTTTCTACAATTGAGAGGCCAAACCATGGGGGCATAAGTTGGTCATCGACCGAATGCGCTACTAGGGTGGGACATGTTACAGTCTTTAAAATGTCTCTACCATCAAACTCTAGAATTGGTTTTAAACCATCTGAAACAAATTGATAATCTACTTTAATCTTTTTTGCATCCAATTCCATTTTTTCGAAGCCATTCATGTGTTGCTTTCTATAGTTGGGTGGATAAAGAAGACTTATGTTATAACGAAAATAGTCACCTGAACTTAAAGCTTTTGCCGCAGAAACGCGAAGATATTGCATTTTAGTTAAGTGATTATCTGCATGAGTCCACGGGGATATTAAGGATAAAGTTAAAATACGGTCTGGCTGCTGTTTAATCATTGACAAACCAATACCGCAACCTGTGGAGTGGCATACAATATGGGCTGAATTAATTGATAATCCGTCTAGTAGCTCAAAGACTTCTCGAGCGCGTTCTGACAATGGTATTGGACCTATACAGCGAGATGATGGGCTCTTGCCAAGCCCTCGTTGGTCATAATTTACTACTAGAGTTTTAACAGCCAAAGTATCTATAAAGGGTTGTACCCCTATCGGGCCACGGCTCAACGGTTTCAAGATAATTATAGGTGAGTTTTCTTTCTGTTTTTCCTCACCATTGATCTCATAATATATATCACCGCGATCAAGTTTTAAAAGTGGCACTGGGTTACTCCCTTATATTAGTCAAGCCATTATATATTTTTGATATATTTTTAGAAGAGTTTGTCTGGAGCTGTAAAGGCTAAAAGGTAGTAATTAATTTTAAAAATTTATTGCGGGCAGTGCAACGCTCAGCTTTCCTTCTAATGTTTCATTGGGTAATATACTTGAAAGGTGATTTCTTAGGAGAATTAGTTCTTGGATATTAATTCCTGTGTTAAAGCCCATATTTTCTAATAAGTAAACGCAGTCTTCAGTCGCAATATTCCCAGAGGCGCCTGGAGCAAATGGGCACCCACCTAGACCTGCTAAAGTGGCATCGAATTTTCTGACACCTGCCTCCGCAGCTGACACCACATTGGCTAAACCCATTGCTCGAGTATCGTGAAAATGAGCAGCCATAGGGATTGTTCCAATAGTATTACTCAACTTTGAAAAAAGTGATTTTACTTGATTTGGATTGGCATAACCGACCGTATCAGCCAAATTGATTTCGTATGCACCACCTTCCGCCATGTTGGACGCTAGCCTTAATACTTGTATTTCAGCCACCGATCCTTGCATGGAACAGCCAAACGATGTCGCGATAGCTCCTGCAACCTCAATTTTTCTACCGCTGATATTACAAAGATTGATAACTTCTTTAAACATTGAAAGAGACTCGGCTATCGAGCATCTTACATTTGATTGATTATGTTCTTCAGACGCTGATATTACAAAAGTAATTTTTTCTGTCCCTGCAGCGATTGCTCGATTAGCACCCTTGAGATTCAAAACTAAAGCGGTTGCCTTTAGGTTTTGTATCTTATTAGAACTTATCACCATTTCATTAGCGTCAGAAAACTGAGGTAAAAGTTTGGGTGGCACGAACGATGTAACTTCGATTTCGGTGAAACCAGCTTTCACTTGTTTCTTCACCCATTGTAATTTTTGTTGAGTTGTTAGCTGAGTTTTGATAAGTTGAAGTCCATCTCTTAAACCAACTTCCCGTATTTCGACAATATCAGACACATTAACAGCCTTTAAATATTGGAGGTCTTTTCTCATTAAAGGCTTTTACGCCTTCTATTCGATCTTTTGTTGGAACAGTACGATTATATGCTTCAATTTCAAATGACATACCATCAGACAAACTCATTTGAAGCCCCTTGTGGATTGCTTGTTTGGCCTGTCTTACAGCGACAGGCGCATTTTTAGCGATTATCTGTGCGACTTCAAGGACTGATGGAAGCAGCTCAGAGATCGGAAGAACTTTATTCACAAGACCCCAATCAAGAGCTTCTTGAGCGCTAAATACTTTTCCAGTCAATATTAGCTCTTTAGCTTTTCGCTCTCCGATTGCACGTGTTAATGTTTGGGTTCCTCCCGCACCTGGAATAATCCCTAGCTTAACTTCAGTTTGAGAAAACTTAGCGTTATTCGAAGCATATACAAAATCTAACATGGCTACCAACTCACAACCCCCACCATAGGCTGCTCCATTAATTGCGCCAATTAAAGGAATGGGAAACTCAATAACTGTGCGGGCCATTTTTTCATAAACTAAATGCTGCTCTACCCATTGAGTTTCTGTCATACCGTGACGCTCTTTTAAATCACCACCTGCGCAAAAAGCCCTCTCGCCTGACCCAGTTACTATAACGGCCCTACAATTGTTTGGTGCCATAGACAAATTCTCAAACAAGTGAATTAATTCTCTTGCCATGAGCGTATTAAAAGCATTTGCTGACTCAGGACGATTAAGTGTTACTAAAGTAATATAATCTTTTACTACTTCAACTTTTATAGTTTTATATTTTTTTTCCATTAACAACTCTTTTTAACTTAGGTAGACATTATTATACCAAGTATTTTATCTAACACCAATTTGCAATTTAAGGTACTTGCGTATGTTTGAAAAGCTTATCATTATTCAGCCATATATTTAAATCAAGAAAAACTGCTTTATCTTCTTTAGAATTTAAAACTAAAAATAAGAATGGGTTGCAACATTATGAGTTTGAACAAGGAATTAGATGGAATCTTAGTCGTTTCACTAGAGCAAGCGGTAGCGGCGCCATATTGTGGTTTACTACTGGCTGACGCCGGAGCAAGAGTAATAAAAATTGAACGACCTGAGGGCGATTTTGCGAGAGGTTATGATGCGGGAGCTGATGGACAAAGTGCAATCTTTGCTTGGTTAAACCGAGGTAAAGAGTCTCTTTGTTTGAACCTTAAAGATACGGCTGATGTATCATTTATGTTAGAGCTTCTATCTAAAGCCGATGTTTTTATTAGTAATTTAGCGCCTGGGGCTGTGGATAGATTGGGCCTTGATGGTGAAACTCTGAGATCACGTAACCCAAAAATAATTACATGTCGGGTATCGGGTTATGGTGAAACAGGTGAGGCGGCTGAGATGAAGGCATATGATTTCTTAGTGCAAGCCGAAAGTGGGGTTTGTTCCGTTACTGGTACTAAAACGACACCAAGTAGGGTAGGCGTTTCCATGACAGATTTGTCATCTGGTTTAACAGCGTTTTCTGCGATTTTGAGAGGCTTAATACAGGTCTCGCGAACGGGTGAGGGGATGGATATACCTATTTCCATGTTTGATGTAATGGCGGATTGGATGAATATGGCCCTTTTATCGCATCGGTATATGGGTGGCGCCCCTGAGAGAACCGGGCTTCAGCATAGCTTTATATCACCATATGGAGCCTTTACTTGTATGGATGGGTCTCAAATATTATTGTCTATTCAGAGTAATCGGGAGTGGGCTTCTTTTTGCGAATACGTTTTACAAGATGTCGATCTTATTTATGATCCATTTTTCAAGAACAATACTGACAGGTTCAGTAATAGAATTGAGTTAGATGCTAAAGTTAATAAATGCTTTTCCAATTATGATAAGGCTACAGTCATAGAACTTCTCAAAAAGGCAAATATAGCGTACTCCTCTCTCAATTCAGTTTCTGATGTATCTAAACATCAATTTTTAAAAACGTCTTATGCAAAAATTGGTAATCAAAGTATTGAACTGGCGGCTTTACCTGTATCGACGCAGTCGGGGTCACCTATAAATGTGCCTTGTTTAGGTGAACACAATAAAAGATTGAAAGAGGAGTTTTCCTAGTAATAAACTACTGGAAAAGAACAAATTTTAAAATACAAGAAATCATTGATTGGTTAAAAGTTAAGAGGTTAGTAATGTCATATGAATTAAACCATCCAGATATTCGTAAAGGAGTCAGTCAACTGTGTAAGGACTTCCCTGGTAACTATTGGCAAAAATGTGACCGAGACCAAGCTTACCCGATAGAGTTTGTAGAAGCATTAACGGATCAGGGGTATCTCTCGGCGTTAATCCCAGAGGAATATGGGGGTTTGGGTTTACCTTTAGCAGCGGGAGCAGCTATCCTTGAAGAGATACATCGGGCAGGGTGTAATGCTGGAGCTTGTCACGCTCAAATGTATACTATGGGAACTGTTTTAAGGTATGGGTCACAAATACAAAAAGAGCAATACTTACCGAGTATAGCAAACGGTAAGCTAAGACTGCAAGCGTTTGGTGTAACTGAGCCGACGAGTGGAACTGATACTACTGCTCTTAGAACAACGGCAAAAAAAGTTGGTAATAATTATATTGTTAATGGTCAAAAAATATGGACTAGCCGTGCAGAGCATTCAGATTTACTACTTCTATTAGCAAGAACAAAACCATTGGATCAAGTATCAAAAAAAACAGACGGTCTATCTGTATTTTTAGTAGATATGCGAGAGGTCTTGGGTAAAAGCCTTACTATTCGTCCCATTAGAACAATGATGAACCATTCTACCACGGAATTATTTTTTGATGATATGAAAATTCCAGAGACAAGTCTTGTCGGTGAAGAAGGTAAAGGATTTCGAAATATTCTATCTGGAATGAATGCTGAACGACTTTTGATTTCAGCAGAATGTATTGGTGACGCAAAATGGTTTATTGAGAAATCTACAACCTACGCGAGCGAACGAAAAGTATTTAAGAGGCCAATAGGACAAAACCAAGGTATCCAATTTCCAATCGCGCGTGCTTACAGTCAAATGCGTGCAGCCGAACTAATGCTAGCACAAGCCCTTAAATTGTACGATTCAGGAGAAAACCCTGGTGAGGAGGCAAATTTAGCAAAGTTGTTATCCTCCGATGCGAGCTGGGAGGCAGCCGAAATGTGTATTCAGACTTTTGGTGGTTTTGGGTTCGCAGAGGAATATGATATTGAACGAAAGTTTCGGGAGGCTCGATTATACCAAGTGGCGCCAGTTTCAACGAATATGGTGCTTAGTTATGTTGCAGAGCATGTGCTTGGCTTACCGAGGTCATACTAGTGGGTATTTCTGATAAAATTATTCAGTTCACACGATCAAAAAAAGATCACCCAACTCAGGTCGGTCATATAGTAAATTTATCTCTCCTCGATTGGCTTAGTGTATCTTTGGCAGGACAAAATGAACCTGTTTCTCAAGTTGTAAGATCTTGTTTTATAGAGGAGGGTGGTAATTCAGAAGCTTTTGTTTTTGGATCAGATCAAAAAATTTCAAGCCGCTCCGCAGCACTGATAAATGGAACGATTTCACATGCGCTTGATTATGATGACACTCATTTTGCATCTTTAGGGCATCCGTCTGTTACAGTAATTCCAGCTTCTTTAGCTCTTGCTGATCGGTTGGGCTCTGATCTAAACAACTTTAAACGGGCAATCCTTTGTGGCATGGAGATAGCTATCAGGGTAGGCGTCTGGCTGGGAAGATCTCACTACAGAAAAGGTTTCCATATAACATCAACAGCTGGGACATTTGGTGCAACTACTGCCTCGGCTTATTTGCTTGGTTTAAACAAAAACCAGTTTAAAATGGCTTTGGGATTAGCAGCGTCTCGTGCTAGCGGGATAAAAAGTCAGTTTGGTACTATGGGAAAGCCTTTCCATGCTGGCATTGCCGCCAGTAACGGGGTCGAGTCGGCTCTTTTAGCGCTTAAAGGATTTGTTGCTACAGAGGAACCCTTTGAGGGACCTCAGAGTTTTGCCGAAACTCATGACGCAGAAAATAATTCTGAGATTTTTAATAGTCTTGGAACTGAATTTATATTTGAGGCGGTAACTCACAAATTTCATGCTTGTTGTCACGGATTACATGCGGCGATGGAAGCATTAATCGGGTTAAGAGAAAATCATTCACTGAGTCCTTGTGAGATTAAGGAAATTAGTTTAATTATTCATCCCCAATACCTAAATGTTTGTAATATTTTATCACCAAGAACTGGCCTAGAGGCAAAGTTTAGCTTTCGGTTAACAGCAGCAATGATTATGTGGGGAGTTGATACCGCACGGCTAGAAAGCTTTTCTAATTCTGTCTGCTCTAACGCAAGTTTTATAGAACTCCGTGACAAGGTCTTTATTGAGACTAATGGAGACCTTAATGAGACAGCAGCAAGCGCGAAGATAACGATGTTTGATGGAAGAGTATTTACTGCAAAACATGATTTGTCCACATTAGCTGATCCTTCACTTCGAGAGAAAAAAGTTCGTTCAAAATCAAACAGTCTTATAGGTCAAGAGCGGTCTGAAAAAATATGGCAGGCGATAACTGAAGAAATTACACATGTTGAAATACCTATCTCTAAATTACTTCTCGGTTTTTAGTTTTAAACTATTTTTTACCGCCCTAGTGCTCGTAACACTAATTGTGGTCTTAGTACCCTCTTTAACGTTAGCTCGGGAATTTTCTTTTGGGTGCTGGAATGGTGGGGATAGAATTTCTGGGAAGTGGGACCAGTATACAAAGAGTATTTTGCTGTTTGGTAATAAGTTTATATTAATTTCTGCTGATGATAAAAGAGTTCACTTTGGGCTTTTGGAAGCTGAGGAGAACTTAGAGTTCTTAATTACATCGGATGGATCGTATTCGGAACGGGAAGGAAATAGTTTATGGAAAACCTTTGAAAATGTTGAGTGTATTTTAAATTTTTATAACCCTTGATCCACAAAAAAACTCATAGCCCCATCCTGTTTGCAATTGCCTCTATCCTATACATTTCTCTCATTACAGGTTTCTCTATTAATTTACCATCAATTACGATTAGGCCTGTATCGGCTGCTTCATAGGTAGTTATAATTCGCCTAGCCCGAGAAATTTCGTCCTTGTTGGGGGTGAAAACTTCATTTAAGGCCTTTATCTGTTTTGGATGGATAGATCCTTTTCCAGAAAATCCGATTGACTTTGCTTGTTCTGCTGCAATACGCATTCCGCTCGGATCTTCTAGATCAAGATATGGCACGTCGATTATATCTAGTCCTGCTGAAGCTGCAGCATGAACGCAACGAGACCGTGCATATAAGAGTGGTTCCCAAGACAAGCTGCATCGAAGTTCTGCGGCCATATCAATTCCACCAAAAAGCATGGAGTCTATACGCTTACTGGAGTGAGCAATTTCAAAAGCTGACTCGAGCCCCTCATTAGTTTCAATAATTATGTGGAGTCGGGTGTCGTGACCTTTCTCGGTTAGAAGATCATCAAGCAGCACAATTTCATCGGGGTTTCTGACCTTTGGTATCATCAGCGCTGGCGGAGGGGTATCTGTTGCTAGAATAGCTTGGATATCGGCAATTCCAAAAGCTTCTCTTAAACTATTGATCCGAACGAGACGCTCTACCCCATCATTTTCCTGTTTTTGAGAAAATATTTTTAACGTTTTCTCTCGCGCTTCATCTTTATCTTTAGGCGCAATTCCATCTTCTAGTTCGATGCACACCATATCGACACCGCTAGCTAATGCTTTAGGAAACATATCTGGTCTAAGTCCTGGAGTGAAAATAAAGCTTCGCCGGGGCCTAACAGTCTTCTCTATTTTTAAATTATTCAACCTATGTTCCTAAACTGATAGTTTGATTTATGGATAATATAATTTAAAAGTAGTTCAACTCAATAATAAATTAACTCTATTAAATATTTTTATCTTTTGTTTGCAAATTCCCCTGAACGATATTCTACTCTATTAGCTAATTTTAAATTACTCTTTTCTGTCGTCAGATCGTCTATAAATAGTCGGTTTTAGGACACCTAATAACGACAATAATATAGTCCCAAATGGTAAAGATCTAGCTTAATATGTAGGATAGTTGTGTGGGAATTCTTAAAAAATTTAATAGTTGAAGATAAATATGGATAAACGTTCACAGCCAGTTATTGGGGTAATAAAAGCCAATTTATTCCTTGCTTCTGGTGTATTCTTTTGGGCTATGGGTTTCCCAGCTGCTGAAGTTCTATTAGAGATTTTGGGACCCTTACCAGTAATTACAGTCAGATTGGTTTTAGCCAGTATAGTTTTATTGTTAGTTTGGTTAATCGTTGAGGGGTTAAACAGTGTTTTGCAGGCACCGTGGATTAAAGCTATCTCGATAGGTATTCTTGGCCTTGGATTCTCTGGTTATTTGTTTTTAAAAGCTCAATCATTAACGGATCCCGTTACTGTTGCAGTAGCAGCAGCTTCCTTACCGGCATTCGCAGCAATTTTAGAAGTTGTTTTAGATAATAGAAGAATAAAATTCACTTTTGTTAGTGGGGTAATATTAGCAATCCTCGGAGGAATTGTCGCAATAGGCTTTCGTGAAACATCAGATGGATCTTCTAATTTCTTTGGGGGTTTTTTGGTTTGTTTGGCATCTTTTTCTTATGCTTGGGGAACTCGTGCGAGTGTAAAAAACTTACCAGAGTTGAGTGCATTGGCTAGAACAACTACTACCGTTATTGGCGCGGCTTTGTTTCTGGGTAGTATTTTAATTTTTGGTATCGCGTTAGATTTTCAAAGTTTAACTTGGGAAGTTTTTAGCCCTAGATATACGGCGGCTCTTATTGTTCACGCGTTATTTGGCATAGCAATATCTCAGTGGTTGTATATTAATGGTGTTAGTAAAGTTGGTGTAGCTGTCGCTTCAGTTCACGTTAATGCTGCGCCGTTTTATGTGATGATGATTGTAGTCCTTTTGGGAGGGAATTGGAGCTGGGTAAGTCTTTACGGAGCTATTCTAATTGGATTGGGTGTTTTCCTTGCAAATAAGAAGTAGAATTAATAGTTTTGTTAGATATATTTGATTTAGACTAAAGTTTTACTAGGTTTGGGATAATATCATGAGTGTCTTATGTGCTCATCGAGGAGCAAGCGGAAATTTTCCAGAAAATACGATGAGTGCTTTTAATGGAGCGCGTAGTATCGGAGTAAAATGGATAGAGACAGACATAAGCTTAACATCTGATAATCAATTAATTATCTTTCATGATAATAAGTTAGGCCGAACTGCTCGAGGTGAAAAAAAAATTTCTAATTTAGAATTCCAAGACTTAAAAAATTTAGATATAGGAATTTGGAAGGGAAAGGAGTTTAAGGGAGAAAGAATAGTTTCTCTAAATCAATTACTGTTGTGGCAGGAAAAGCATAAAATCAGTATAAATTATGAAATTAAGTTTCAGGGTTTAGACAAAGTTAGAGTTACGTCTTTGATAGCACAAGAAATTAAGTCTGCGGATCCAAATAAAATAATTATTTCGAGCTTCTCTGAGGATATACTTAAACAGAGTATCCATAATCTTCCTAACTTTGAACATGCACTGATTGCAGAGCGACTTCCTGGGTCTTGGAAGAAGAAATCTCTGGAATTAAATATTCAGGCGTGGCATCTAAATGCCAAAAATATAACGAAGAAAATGATTAACGATATACATTCTGTAGGCTTGAAAGTTCGCGTTTATACCGTGAATGATAAAACTATTTTTGAAAAAATGACTGTTTGGGGAGTTGATATGATAATGTCTGATTATCCAGAGTCTTTTTATATTGGTTAATTTTCATTAATTTAATGATATTTTTCTATAAAACTATTTGAGGTTATAAGATGTTCGATCCTAAGAAACACAATATGGTCCCGCTTCGGTCGTTTGATACCTATAAAAGAGGTGAAATTTTTCGTGCACCAGGTAGAACAATAACTTCGGGGATGTTTTCTGCTTATCAAGCCGCTAGTGGTGATAATGCGCCCTTACATTATGACAAGGCGTTTTTAAAGAGAATTGGACACACAGAATTGTATGCTCATGGTTTTTTGACATTAATTCAGTCTTCTATTGGCGCTACGACCTTGGCACATGAGCTCGGTGAAACGTTGATAGGTTTTCTGGAGCAATCCAGTAAATTTTTAAAGCCAGTCTTGTGTGGGGATACTTTATATGTCGAATTTGAGATCGCAGATTTGAAAAAGTCAAATGTAACTGGCGTAATAGTTTTAAATACTCGTATTTTCAATCAAAGGTCAGAATTAGTTGCCTCAGGGGCACAAAAATATTTAATTAAATTAGAACAAAGTTTTGATAATTAATTGTTAAACAGATTTAGCTTTTATTGTTCTCCAACTTGCCCAATCCTCTGGTGTATCGAGATCCCATGTAGCGTTCTTGCTCGGTAATGTTACAAAATTAGTGTTTGCGCTATTTTTTTCCAGGATAGATTTGCCCCCTTGATCTTTAGATAACGTTAGAAACTCATCAATAATAGCTCTTCGAATTAATACTGGATGTCCAACTTTTCCATCATCATCAACTCCCCGTGTTATAGAACATTTATTTACTTCATAGGCTTCTATTATTTTTGTTAAATCTTCACTAGTTATTTCAACTAGATCGGCTAGTAGAATTATGACTTCTGAATTATCAATTTGTGATAAAGAAACTTTGATTGAGTGAGAAATGCCTAAATGGGTGCCTTCTGTTATTACTGGTATTATAGGAAGATCTGATACTGCACTAAATCGTTCCTCATTTTTGGGAGGTAAAGTAACATAAATAGATCCAGATGTTGCCTTCATGCATTCTAGGACACGGTTTCTTATTAGAGTAGTACCATTGATTTTTTCTAATAATTTATCTTTGCCTCTCATCCGGGATGAGGAACCTGAAGCTAAAAGGACTATCGGAATATTACTTTTCAAATAGGTTTATCCTCGTACTTATTTCTAGAATTTAATTAGGAATACTAGTCTAGATTATAAATCAAGTTGGCTTTTTTCTAGGTTCGATTATCTTGTATTCTCTGTTAAGCGCCGCTTCACATAAGTTTCTGTAGTGCTAAGTAACGTATCTAAATGTTCACCTTCAAAGAAATGATTGGCGTTGTCCACCTCTTCGTGAGTAATCGTTATTCCTTTTTGTTCATGAAGTTTTTCAACCAATGCTACAGTATCCTCAGGAGATGAAACACGGTCTTTGGAGCCATTGATGATTAGACCGGACGCTGGACACGGAGCAAGAAAAGAATAGTCGTAACCTTGCCCATGAGGAGGTGAAACTGTAACAAAGCCCGTTACCTCTGGTCTTCGCATGAGTAATTGCATTCCTATCCATCCACCAAAACTAAAGCCTGCTACCCAGCAATGCTTAGTATTCTGATTTAGAGATTGTAGGTAATCCAGCGCCGCTGCAGCATCTGATAATTCTCCAACACCATCATCGAATTCACCTTGACTTCGTCCTACTCCTCTGAAATTAAATCTCAAAACATTAAATCCCATGTTATAAAATTTGTAGTGTAAGTTATAAACGACTCGATTGTTCATAGTACCTCCAAATTTCGGATTTGGATGCAGGATAATTGCGATTGGCGCATCTTTAATTTTATTTGGGTGATATCTGCCATGCAACCGACCATCGGGACCAGGGAATATTACTTCAGGCATTAAAATAATCCTCAATTTAGTATTTTTGTTAAAGGTCATTCTTGACTGATGAAGCCATGTAATCTAGAATCGTTCTAAATCGATTTAAATAACCGAAGCCTATCAACAATGCGATAAAGTGTGAGTGAGCTAAGGTCAATAAAATTCGAAGGGTTTGATGTGAAACTTACAACAAAAGGCAGATACGCAATGATAGCACTGGCTGATTTAGCGCATTCAGGGCCTGAAAGTCTCGTAAATCTGACTGAGCTTTCGAATAGACAGAATCTTTCGATCCATTATTTAGAGCAATTATTCGTAAAGTTGCGAAGAGCCGGATTGGTGAAATCGGTTAGAGGGCCTGGAGGTGGGTACAAGTTAGCAAAATCTCCAGAGTCCATAAGAATTACAGAGATTTTAGAAGCAGTTGATGAGACGGTGAACGCTCTTTACACTGGTGCTGGTGCTTCTGGAGCAGTGTCAGGTTCAAAGGCGCAATCAATGACAAATCGTCTATGGGAAAGTCTTTCTGCACACGTGTACGTATTTCTACATCAGATACGTTTGTCAGAGGTGGTACAAAATGACTTAACTCCTTGTCCTGCTGTTCCAATTTTATTTACTTTAGTCGATGATTAATGTTCGAAAAACCTAGGATAGATCTTGTTACGTACTTATTTAGATTTTAATGCCAGTGCACCGCTGAGAACAGAAGCAAAGGAAATTATGTTTTCAGTAGCAGATGAGGTTGGAAATCCTTCTTCAATTCATGCAGAGGGTAGGCGAGCAAAAGCCATTATAGAGCGAGCAAGATCTCAAATATCTCAAGCCATTGGGGCCTCCAACGCAAAAATTATATTTACATCGAGTGCGACAGAGGCCTGCGCAATTGCGCTTAGCAATAAAGATTTGGATGGTTCAGGGATTGAACATGATGCAGTGAAAGCGTGGGTTTCAAATTCTTTGAAAGTTAGCAGTGATGGGTTAGTAAGGATTGAAAAACCCAAAAAAAGTACATTGCAAATGGCAAATAGTGAGACTGGTATAATACAAGATCTTCCAAAGGATCTTGCCGTATCTGACTTGACCCAGGCATTTGGTAAAGTTCCAATATCGTTTTCTTGGTTAGAAATCGGGATAGGAATTATTTCTGCGCATAAAATTGGAGGTCCCAAAGGAGTTGGTGCTCTTGTAGTTAAAGATGATGTTGATATTGAGCCTCTGATAGTCGGTGGAGGACAGGAACAAGGAATGAGAGCGGGTACCGAAAACGTAATGGCGATTGCAGGTTTTGGAGCAGCTGCTGAAGCTTGCGAAAAAGATTTGACTTTGGGCAGTTGGGATGAAATAGCAGAATTAAGAAATCGATTAGAAGAAATAATTCAAACCGAAAGCAACGATGCGTTAATAATTGGCAAAAATGTTAACCGTCTGCCTAATACCAGCTGTATATCTGTGCCTGGTTGGAAGAGTGAAACACAGGTTATGAAGATGGATCTGGCTGGTTTCTCAATTTCAGCTGGGTCTGCCTGCTCAAGTGGGAAGGTGAAAAAAAGTAACGTTTTAACTTCGATGGGCTATGAGGAAGAAGTAAATAATTCAGCCATTAGAGTCAGCATGGGTAAAGAAACATCAAAGTTGGATACTGAAAATTTTATTAGAACTTGGATTAAGTCTAAAAACTATTTCCAAGCAAGAGTAGCTTAATTAATATTGGAGAATAATATGTCAGCCTTAGAAGTAAATTCCTCCGTTAAGGACGGCGTTGATCAGGAAACTGTCGATGCTGTGCGGGAAGTTGGTGGTGATTATAAATATGGTTGGAATACTGAAATTGAAATGGATTATGCACCAAAAGGGTTAAACTCCGATATTGTTAAGTTAATTTCAGGAAAGAATAACGAGCCGGATTGGATGACTAAGTGGCGTCTAGATGCATTTTCTAGATGGAAAAAAATGAAAGAGCCTGATTGGGCAATGGTTGACTATCCGAAAATAGATTATCAAGATATTTATTATTATGCTTCTCCGAAATCTATGGCAGAAAAACCTAAATCTTTGGATGATGTGGATCCAAAACTAATTGAAACCTACAATAAACTCGGCATTCCACTCAAAGAACAACTCATATTAGCTGGAGTAGAAGGAGCGGATCAAATTAATGCGGAGGGACGGAAGGTTGCAGTAGATGCTGTTTTTGACTCCGTGTCGGTTGGAACAACTTTCAAAGATGAATTAAAAAAAGCTGGGGTTATATTTTGTTCGATATCTGAGGCAATTCAGGAATACCCTGAACTAGTTAAAAAATACCTTGGTTCGGTAATCCCTGCTACTGATAACTATTTTGCAACATTAAATTCTGCAGTATTTTCAGATGGCTCGTTCGTTTACATACCAAAAGGTGTGAGATGCCCTATGGAGCTTAGTACGTACTTTCGTATAAATGCGGAAAATACTGGGCAATTTGAACGAACGTTAATTATTGCTGATAAAGGTTCGCATGTATCTTATCTGGAGGGCTGTACAGCTCCAAAAAGAGATACGAATCAGCTACATGCGGCAGTTGTAGAACTCGTAATCCTAGAAGACGCGGAAATAAAGTATTCAACAGTTCAGAATTGGTATCCAGGTGATGAAAATGGATTAGGAGGAATATATAACTTTGTAACAAAAAGAGCTGACTGCCGAGGAGATAGAGCTAAGGTTATGTGGACCCAGGTCGAGACAGGTTCGGCTGTTACTTGGAAGTACCCTAGTTGCATACTAAGGGGTGACGAATCTCAGGGAGAATTTTATTCCATTGCAATAGCGAACAATTACCAGCAGGCTGATACCGGAACTAAGATGGTTCATTTGGGTAAAAATACAAAAAGTAGAATAGTGTCCAAGGGTATCAGTGCTGGGTTCGCGCAAAATACTTACAGAGGGCTAGTTAGTATGCATCCTAGAGCAAAAGAAAGTCGGAATTTTACACAATGTGATTCCTTATTAATTGGAGATAAATGTGGAGCGCATACTGTGCCATATATCGAGATCAAAAATAGTTCATCACGTGTCGAACACGAAGCCACTACTTCCAAGGTAGACGATGATCAATTATTTTATTGTCGTCAAAGGGGTATAGGTGAGGAAGATGCTGTTGCACTTGTAGTTAACGGCTTTTGTAAGGAAGTCTTGCAAGCTTTACCAATGGAATTTGCAATGGAAGCCCAACAATTAGTAGCTATAAGTTTAGAGGGCTCCGTGGGATAATACCAACTAGTGTATGATAATTAGTTTTTATTACTAATTACTATTTTGTTTAATTTACCAATTTTAGGATAAGAAATGTTAGAAATAAGAAATTTAAAAGTTCAACTAGAGGAAGAAAACAAAGAAATCCTAAAAGGAGTTAATTTAGATATTAAGAGTGGCTCAGTTCACGCTATAAT
>JBMYRX010000015.1:0-37121 GCA_049602715.1 Paracoccaceae bacterium
CCTTTTAAATTTTTTACTTTTCGCTCGACTATATCGAAGCATTTTGGTTTCCTTTAATTATAGTTTATGATTTGTCACTAATCGTTAATAAATACTAGTTTTTACCTTTGTGATCTAGCCAAAAAAGCCAAGCGTTCAAAAAGATGAACATCTTGCTCATTCTTTAAAAGAGCTCCATGTAAAACTGGAAGTGAATCTTTTCCTGATCGCTTTAGGTCATCAGCATTCAAATCGTCCGCAAGAAGTAACTTCAACCAATCAAGAACTTCTGAGGTAGAGGGTTTTTTCTTAATGCCAGTTGTATCTCTGAGTTCATAGAATTGGGTTAAAGCAACAGCTAAAAGTGCTTCTTTTATACCCGGAAAGTGTGAGTGAACTATTTTTTTCATAGTTTCTATATCGGGGAATTTAATGTAATGGAAAAAGCATCTACGTAAAAAAGCATCTGGTAGCTCCTTTTCATTGTTGGAGGTTATTATGACAACAGGCCTATGAAGTGCCCTTATATTTTCATCAGTTTCATAAATATGAAACTCCATTTTATCTAATTCTTGTAATAAATCATTTGGAAATTCAATATCGGCCTTGTCTATTTCGTCTATTAATAGCACGCATTTTTCTTGTGCTTCAAAAGCTTGCCATAGCTTCCCTTTACGAATGTAATTCTTTATGTTGTTAACCTTTTTATCACCTAGCTGACTATCCCTTAACCGACTTACCGCATCATACTCATACAAACCTTGCTGGGCTTTTGTTGTGGATTTAACATGCCATTCGATCATATCTAAATCTAATGCGTTAGAAACTTGTTTCGCTAATTCAGTTTTTCCTGTTCCAGGCTCTCCCTTTATGAGAAGGGGTCTTTCGAGCGATATTGCAGCGTTAACCGCAACGATAAGATCGTCTGTGGCGATATAAGAATTGGTACCATTAAATTTCATTATTTTTTTCCTGTTTTTTTTACATGCTTACTCTTACTCTACCTAATCTGCGTGACAAGGGCGAAATGTTAAGTTACAGGGTCTGTGGAGTGAATCAACAATTTCGATTTCACTATGACCGAATGTCTGAATATCTGAAGGAGTAATTATGAAAGCCGAACATTTTTTACCAGAAGACTATATGCCTGCAGAAGATGAACCTTTTATGAACGATCGCCAGATGGAATACTTTCGGAGAAAACTAATAAATTGGAAAAATTCAATTTTAGATGAGAGTGCAGTTACTATTGAAAGTATGAAAGGCACAACTCGCAACATACCTGATATAAGTGACAGAGCGAGTGAGGAGACTGATAGGGCATTAGAATTAAGAACAAGAGATCGTGAAAGAAAGTTAATTGGTAAGATAGAAAGTGCTTTGCGAAGGTTAGAAAATGGAGAATATGGGTATTGTGAAGAGACTGGAGATCCCATTTCTTTAAAACGCTTAGATGCCAGACCGATAGCGACGTTTAGTCTGGAGGCTCAGGAGCGCCATGAAAGACGTGAGAAAGTTCATAAAGATAACTAATATTAACACTCTGTTCAGTATAGTTGACTTAATATTTCGGGAGCAATGTTAGTGCTAACATTTGTGGTTGCCGCTATCTTGCTTATTATAACGCCAGGACCAGGAGTTTTGTCATTAGCGGGAGTTGGATCAGCCTTTGGATTTCGGTCCGGACTAAAATATTTTGTTGGTCTATTTATTGGTAATAATTTTGTTGGGGTTTTGGTAATTTCAGGATTGGGGGCGCTTGTACTGGCAGACCCAGTTACAAGAACATTATTGTTGGTCCTGTCGAGCATTTATTTGATATATTTAGCGTCAACAATTGCATTTTCTGGAAGTAATATAGGATTTAAAGGGCACACCTATATGCCAGGTCTTAAGTCCGGTGTGTTATTACAAATTATTAATCCAAAGGCCTATGTGGTTAATTCAACGATGTATTCTGGTTTCCTTTTGTTTGAAAATTCTTATTTTCTTGAGGTTTTAATTAAAGTCTCAATCGTTAATGCTATTTGGCTTCCAGTACACGTGTTATGGCTGTACGTCGGGGTATTGATTAAGCGTTTGGACTTATCAACCTATACTCAGCGTGTAATAAATTATTTCATGGCAATAGCTATGGTTTCAGTGGTTGCACTGTCTGTTATCGCTGCTCTATAGAAATCAAAGACATTATCAATAAGCAGTTACTGCTGAGTTCTTAGCTTTATCCATATTGGTACGTGATCGGAGGGTTTTTCATAGCCACGGATTTCGCTATCAATACCAGCCTCCTCTAGATAATCAGCACAATTTGCATTTAGTAGTAAATGATCAATTCTTATACCGTTATTTCTATTCCAGCTTCCAGCTTGATAATCCCAAAATGTATAGTGTTCTGGTGCGTCCTCAATAATTCTATAACTATCAATATAGCCGAGATTTATTAGTTTGCGGAATGCGTTTCTAGACTTTAACAAAAACAATGCATCTTCAGTCCATTGACTTGGGTTAGCAGCGTCAATTCTTTGTGGAATTACGTTATAATCACCGCCTAATATGATTGGCATTTCGGTCTGTAATAATATCCCTGCATGTTTAAAAAGTCTTTCCATCCAATTTAATTTGTATTCATATTTTGGTCCAGGAGTTGGATTTCCGTTCGGCGCATACAATGAGCAAACCTTAATTATAGTATTTTCATTCAGTACAGTTGCTTCTATCCATCTCGCTTGTTCATCTTTGGGATCTCCCGGAAGAGTTCTATTAATGTCTTCAAGTGGGTATTTAGATAGGATACCCACACCGTTGAAACTTTTCTGGCCGTTAGTCTCAACATTATACCCCATATCTTCAAAATGGGTCCTCGGAAATCCACTATCTAGTGATTTAATTTCTTGTAGCAAAACTACATCAGGATTAGACTGCTGGAGCCAATTGGAAAGAGCATTTATCCGAGCTTTTATACCATTGATATTGAATGTTGCTATTTTCATCAAGTGCGTCCTAAAACTTTTTACAAAATATAATTCCTGAATAGTATGTGAAATATACTAGCTTTTCATTTTACACAATCTAGCCATAACTGATCAATTTCTTTTAATTTATTCTTATCAAAGAGGTGTTGATATTTCCAATATTCACCAGACTTAATAAAATAGTTTAATTCATGTTCTAATTTAGAAGCAGCTTTTTCATATGAATAGTTCCATTCTATGATTTTTCTAGTTTGTGTTAATTTGGTTATCGTAGCTCTTGGAAACGTTAATCTACTTTTATCTTTTGATAGGTTAACTAATGAGCATCCCTGTTTTGCGGCATGTATCATCAGTCGGTTCGATTTTGCCTCAAGAGACTGTAAAGTTACATCATTTCTTAATGGGTCTGCACTACCGTTTCCGTAAAAATGAGTCATTCCCCGACTTGGATAAACCATATCACAACCTATAAAAGCTATAATTTTTGGTTTATACATGTGAAGAGCGTAATAACCTGCTGTGAAAGCCATTGTCCCTCCAGCGTAGACAAAACCTCCGTAACTGTTTTGAGCTTTGACATAAGTATCTGCTGAGGTTAATTTTTTATTCTGCAAACCAGTTTTAGGACGCTTTGAAGATGGAAAATCTTCTGGGAATATAACTTCGTTCCAGTTAGGGCTTATTCGCCAAGCATTATTGATAGCGATTATATGGTCAATATGATCTTTAGGCATATCTTTAAATTTGACAGCATTTGGTCCGCTTCCTAAAATTATTAAGATATTATTAGAAATATGATTTCCTATTTATATTGAAAGGTTCTAAGTTTGTTGGGCCTTCAAAAAGAAAATGAAGTCCCACAGCCGCACGACGATTTAGCATTTGGATTTTCAATAGTAAACTTTGCTCCGATAATTTCATCGGAGAAATCGATAGTCGAGTCTTTTAAGTAGGGGAGCGAAACACTATCAATAACAACTTTTTCACCATTTTTTTCGGCCACCCAATCATCTGAATTGATTTCATCAAGTGCTATTTCATACTGAAAACCCGAACAGCCACCGCCTTCTACTGCGATTCGTAAGACTTTTGATTTCTTTGCAGCTCCAATCTCTTTAAGTCTTAAAAACGCTCGATCAGTAACTTTTGGTGGTAAAGTTAAATCCATTGTCAATCTTCCTATATCATTCAGATATCCTTATAGTAAGAAACGATAGTTTCAACAAGTATAGGATTTAAAATATGTTAGCTCCATACGCGACAGATCCAAGACAAAGCAGAGGCCGTCTTGTAAAAGAAAGTGATGATCCTTTGAGGAGCTGTTTCCAGCGAGACAGAGACCGGATAATTCATTCTAGCGCGTTTCGAAGGTTAAAGCATAAAACTCAGGTTTTCTTAGAGAATGAAGGGGACTATTTTCGAACAAGACTTACTCATACAATTGAAGTCTCACAGGTGGCTCGGACGTTAGCAAATGCGTTAGACCTTGAAATTGATCTATCAGAAAGCATTGCTCTGGCACATGATTTAGGTCATCCCCCTTTTGGTCATACAGGAGAAGAAGCACTCAATAATCTCATGTCCTCTTACGGTGGGTTTGATCATAACACGCAATCGATTTTAATTTTGACTTCTTTAGAGAGACATTATGCTAGATGGGATGGGTTGAACTTAACTTGGGAGGTATTAGAAGGATTAGCAAAGCATAATGGTCCGCTAATCAAAGACATTCCAAAAGTTTTAAGTCGGTATTCCAGATTTCATGATTTAAATTTACATAGTTTCCCAAGCGCTGAAGCTCAAGTAGCAGCAATTTCAGATGATATAGCTTATAATCACCACGATGTTTTGGATGGAATCCGGGCTGGATTTTTTAATATTTCAGACCTAAAAAAATTACCTATTTTATCTGAATGTTTTTATAAGGCTGGAAAGTCTTTTCCTAAGGCTGATGAGTTACGAATAAAACATGAAGCCTTGCGAAGCTTCTTTAATTTTCTTGTTTTGGATGTCATTGAACAATCAAATCTAATGCTAGAAGAACTATCACCAAGGTCAGTTTCAGATATTAGGAACGCTAATTATCCGGTGGTGCAGTTTTCAGCCAGTGTGATAGAGAAGTTAAACACTATAAGGAGCTTTCTTTTTGTGAAAATGTACAGAGCACCATCAATAATGGATATGCGGGCGAAAGTTACAAAAATAGTTGACGATCTTTTCTGCTGTTTTATGGAACAAAAAGATATTTTGCCAATCAAGTGGCAAAATGAGCTGCGTGAGGGTAAGAGTGAACAAGAAATGGCAAGGATAGTTGTAAACTATATTTCAGGTATGACCGATAGATTTGCAATCAAAGAGCACAATCGTTTAGTGGAAGATGGAAGATTATAAAAGCCATCGTTTTATTACTAGAATTCCTGCATCAGCGTGTTACAACTTCCTAAAATCAAAAGGATTATTTGTTGGATATCTATAAAGAAATACGTGACCTTATTATTGACGCATTGGGAGTTCTTTCTGTTGAAGGGATAATCCCTCCAAATTTGGAATATGAAAATATTGTTGTGGAACCTCCAAGAGACAGATCTCACGGAGATATGGCTACAAACGCAGCTATGGTACTTTCGAAAGAAGTGGGAAGGCCTCCTAGGGAAATAGCAAAGCATTTATCTGCCGCCCTAATTTTAAACAAGCAGATAAGCGATGTTCAGGTCGCCGGGCCTGGTTTTATAAACATCAGGTTAGAAAATAGAATATTAACAGATGTAGTTCGGTCAACATTAGTTTTAGGTAAAACTTTCGGCTCTCAAAAGTCAACTATTAAGAAAAGTATAAATATAGAGTACATAAGTGCTAATCCCACTGGGCCTCTCCACGTTGGTCATACCCGCGGAGCTGTTTTTGGTGATTCTCTATCGCGATTACTTCAATATGTTGGCCATGACGTAACTAAAGAGTATTACATAAATGATGGGGGCGCCCAGGTGGATGTTTTAGCTCGATCAGTTTACCTGAGATATTTAGAAGCTTTTGGTATGGAAATCTCGTTCGAAGAAGGAACATATCCTGGAGATTATCTTATAGATGTCGGCAAGGCTTTAAAAACTGAGGTCGGAGATAAATATTTAGATAAAGAAGAAAATGTATGGATTGATTATATTCGTGATTTCGCAGTGGATCGGATGATGGGTTTAATAAAGGCTGATTTAGTTGGCCTTGGTATAGAAATTGATAACTTTTTTAGTGAAAAATCCCTTTATAAAGAAAATAAAATTGATGAGACTCTGAATCTTTTGTCAAAGAAGGATTTAATATACGATGGCGTGCTAGATGCACCAAAAGGAAAAAAACTTGAAGAATGGGAACCTCGGAAACAAACGTTATTTAAATCTACTGCCCATGGTGATGATATTGATAGACCAATAAAAAAATCTGATGGATCATGGACATACTTTGCGCCGGATATAGCATATCATCACAATAAGATATCTAGAGGATATGATCACCTTATAGATGTTTTGGGAGCTGACCATGGCGGATATGTTAAAAGAATGAAGGCAGCGGTTTCAGCGTTATCTGATGGCAAAGTAGATCTGGAAATAAAACTTGTGCAATTAGTAAAGCTTTACAAGGATGGGAAACCTTATAAAATGTCTAAGAGGTTAGGGACTTTTGTAACTCTCAGTGACTTGGTTAAAGAAGTAGGATCTGACGTAGTTCGATTTGTCATGCTGACTCGTAAAAATGACGCGCCCTTAGATTTTGATTTTACCCAAGTGCTAGAGCAATCAAAGGATAACCCTGTTTTTTACGTGCAATACGCACATGCTAGAATTTGTTCTGTTTTGCGGAAAGCCGAGGCTTCTGGGCTTAATATTTCGGATAAAAACCTCGCGCTATCAGATTTACAGATGAATATACATGAGGCTGAGTTAAACCTAACGAGAAAAATTGGTGAGTGGCCAAGGATAATTCAAGTCGCTGCAAGAAATACTGAACCTCACCGTATTGCCTTCTTTTTATATGAATTAGCTGGAGAATTTCACTACCTATGGAATAAAGGTAATGATATCAAAAGTTTACGGTTTATACAGGATGATGAGAAGGCTTGTTTGAGTAAGCTGGCATTAGCGCGTTCTGTTGCAATAATTATTTCTTCCGGTCTGTATATTCTAGGGGTAGAACCTGCAAAAGAAATGCGCTAAGTTAAAACCAATAATTCAATAATAACTCGAAAAAAATTCGAGAAATTATGAGGCAAATATGGCAGGTATCGAATTCGACGCCTCTTTAACGCATCGGGCTGGCGGTTCACGTAATCCGTTGGGTATTTTGTTAACGGCATTAGTCTCCTTGATATCGATATCGTTATTGGGTGGTTTCTTGTATTGGGCTTATGATGTGATCGTTCAATCAGAGAGCGAAGTAACCATTATAAAGGCGCCGATCGGGCCGCTAAAAGTTTTACCAGAGGACCCTGGTGGAAATTTAGCGTCTCATTTAGGCTTTTCTGTAAACTCTGTACAAGAGAGTGGCCAAGTCGCAGGTCCTTCGGCAAAATTGGTCCTTGCTCCGCCGGCAATGGGTGTTCAAGAAAGTGACTTAAGAACTCTTTCTGGTTTTGGTGACTCTAATGGAACAATTGATTTGAAAAGTTCGATAAGTAATGCCTTGGCAGTTATTTTTAAAGATACAAATAGTTTAGATATTAAAGAAACTTCTACAAAAAAGGATATTTATGAAAAACAAAATAGTATACCGAAAGGTTTTTCTCGTCCTTTAAGGCGACCTGCTAAGCTTGTTTCAGCTACGTCACATCAAGATTTGGTAGCTCAAATAGTATTAAATCAAGTTAAAGCCAATATGCTTAATTCAAAGGATGAGCTGAAGGTGCATCTTGGATCATTTAAGAATAACGTTTTGGCTGGCGCACAACTGGAAAACTTCTTGGTTCGATATAAAGATTATCTGACAAATAAAGCAGTTTTTCTTCAGAAATCTGAAACTGGTGGCCGTTCTATATACAGAATGCGTGCTGTAGGTTTCTCTAATAGTTCTGAAACAAAAAAGTTTTGTTCAATAATTAATTCATTTGGAAATGAGTGCATTCCAATATTGAATAAAGAAAATTGAATATAGAATGATCATTAAGTGAGATTATAGTGCGTTATAAGTTCATATTTAAAATCTTTTTTTAATGTCAGTTGGAGCCTATATATTCGGATGTTCAGGTCTCGAATTGTCTAAAGAAGAGAAATCATTTTTCTTTGAAACCCAGCCGTGGGGCTTCATACTTTTCTCAAGAAATATCAAATCAAGACTCCAACTTGGGCAACTCACTAGTCAATTAAGAGATGCAGTTGGACGTAATTTACCCATTCTTATTGATCAGGAAGGAGGCCGCGTTCAACGGATGAGGTCACCAGAATGGAAAGAGTACTTGCCCGCTTTGGAACAAGTAAGAAAAACAGGTAGTAATGCTATACGTACTATGTATCTCCGCAACCGCCTTATAGCTTATGACCTTCAGGAAGTTGGCATAGATGTAAATTGTTCTCCAATAGCAGATATCCTCAGGGCTGATACTCACCCAATTTTGGCAAATAGATGCTATAGTACGAGCATTGATGAAGTTGTCCAAATAAGTCGAGCGGTTGCGAATGGACTCATGGATGGCGGCATTTTACCTATACTAAAACATATCCCAGGTTATGGAAGAGCAATCGTAGATGGTCATGAAGAGCTTCCAAGTGTGTCAGAGCGAGTTGATGTTTTAAAAGAAACAGACTTTTTAGCATTCAAGCGTCTAGCCGATCTGCCAATTAGTATGACTGCACATGTTAGATTTACAGATATTGATTACCTTCCCGCTACTATTTCAAAAAAAATAATAAAAATAATCAGAGATGAAATTCAGTTTAAAAATCTTTTGATTACCGATGATATTTCGATGAGCGCACTGACTGGTTCAATATCTGAAAGGGCAGAGTTGTCTATAAAAGCAGGATGCGATATTGTATTACATTGTAATGGAAACTTAGTTGAAATGGCCCGGGTTGCAAAGGTTTGTGGTTATCTAAATGGTAGTAGTAAACAGCGAGCGGAAGTTGCGTTGAATTGTCGAAAGCCATCTAATAATGTCAATATTGAAGAGGTAAAAAGTGAGTTTGAAAGATCAATGCATAGAGTGACCTCATGAGTGATCAGGTCTTTTTTGATGAATGGCGTGAGCAAGAAAACGTAGGCGTTAAAAAGGCAGCTCAACTTATCGTTGACATAGACGGTTTTGAAGGGCCTCTGGATTTACTTTTAATACTTTGTAGAAACCAGAAAGTTGATCTTTTGAAGATTTCTATTGTTCAACTTGTAGATCAATATCTTGAATTTATTGAACAGGCAAAAAAGTTGCGTTTAGAGTTGGCAGCTGATTATTTAGTCATGGCTGCTTGGTTAGCATTTTTAAAGTCACGACTTTTGTTACCGATAGATCTTGATGATGGCCCGACTGGTGATGAATTGGCAGCGTATTTAGCATTTCAATTAGAACGGTTGTCAGCTATGAGGGTCTCGGCTTCAAAATTGAATTCTAGAGAAAAATTAGGAAGAAACTTTTTTTCTCGAGGGATGCCTGAAAATGTTAGCAGTACAAAAAAAGTTAAATATGATGCTAACTTATTGGACATATTACAGGCTTATGCTCGTGTAAGAACCAAAGATGAGTTTAAGCCTTATGTGTTTCAACGTGAAAAAATATATACAATGAAAGAAGCGTTAGAGAGGTTAAAAAAGTTGATTGTCTTTGCGGGTGATTGGGCTGAACTCTCATCATATCTTCCAGAGTTTCTTGGTGTAGATCGGGAAAGAAGAAAAAGTGCGACTGCTTCGACTTTCGCTGCTTCATTAGAGCTAGCAAAAGCTGGAGAGATCGAAATTAAGCAGGAGCGGTTGTTTGCTCCTATTAAATTGAGAAAGAAATAATTATGTCACAAGAAAATCTGAATGAGGAGGCAGGTGCAGCAAAAGTAGCTCGAGATCAAGAACGTATGATCGAAGCAATTCTATTCGCGGTAAAAGAACCTATTACTATAAACGAACTAAAGAGCAGGATACCCGATGCTGAAAATATTAGGGAAACTCTAAAGATTTTAAAAAAGAAATATGAGAATCGAGGGGTTAATGTTGTTCGGGTAGGTGACGGCTGGGCTTTTAGAACGGCTAAAGATTTAGGTTTTTTAATGGAAAAAGAAAGCTTTGAAACTAGAAAGTTAAGTCGAGCAGCTACTGAAACCTTAGCGATTATTGCGTACCATCAGCCAATTACTAGAATTGAAATTGAAGAAATCAGAGGAGTTTCAGTTTCGCGAGGAACTATTGATCAATTGGTAGAATTAGCTTGGGTTAAGTTTGGGCGTCGGAGGATGAGCCCCGGTAGACCAGTAACGTACGTTATTACTGAGACATTTTTAGATCACTTCGGTATGGAAAATGTCACAGATCTCCCAGATTTAAAAGAGCTAAGAGCATCAGGACTTTTAGATAGTAAGCCACCATCAACGGAAATTGAAGAGGTAAATAACAACTCAGATGAATTCGAAAACCAGTCAGAGTTTTTTGATGAATAGAGTATCTTATTTTATAGAAAAATGGGGAAACTCGAACTCTAATCTTTAAAATGCTTGCTGAGTTTTAGGCTTTGTCCTTGATAGTTTGAATTTATACTTTGCCCGTATAATTGTTCCGGGGATTCTAACATTTTTTCGAAAACTAAGCGACCTACGATTTGTCCATGCTCCAGTACGAACGGAGCCTCATGGCACCTAACTTCTAAGACACCTTTTGAACCGTTTCCACCTTCTTTCTGACTCCCAAACCCGGGATCAAAAAAACCCGCATAATGCACTCTAAATTCTCCAACCATCGCTAGGTAGGGAGCCATTTCGGCAGCGTAGTTTGCAGGTATATGTACGGACTCTCTGCTTACTAGAATATAAAAGGCATCAGGATCTAATATGATTGCACCTGTATCAGTTCTCAATTCCTCCCAAAAGTCGTGTGGTTGATAATAGCTCAGCTTATCCAAATCGATTAACCCTGTGTGGGGTTTTGCCCGATATCCTACTAGGTCATTAGTTTTTGGTCTTAAATCGACGGAGAATGCTAGGCCTTGATCAATATGTGCGACTCCAGAAACTAAATTCTCTGTTTCATGGACTCGTTTCAATTCCATGTCAGATATTGTAGTCTTGCCTGACCTAAATCTTATTTGATTTAGACGCATCCCCGGTCGTACCAGTACGCTAAAGGAACGTGGACAGATTTCTACATATAAAGGCCCAGAATATCCTGGTTCAACTCTATCAAATTCAACTCCAGCATTCGTTATTACTCTAGTAAGCAAGTCAAGTCTTCCAGTTGAACTTTTAGCATTACAAACTGCTCTTACTTTGGATGAAAGATTTAATGATTCTAAAAGGGGTATCACATAGACACATCCCTTTTCTAAAACAGCACCGTTAGATAGATCTACTTCATGCATTTTATAATGTTTAAGTTTTTCTTTAACGGTTAAACTTCTACCGGTCAGAAAAGAAGCACGTACGCGGATTGCCAAACTCCCAAGTCGTAAGTCTAAACTTGCGGGCTGTATCTGATTATTTGGGATTGCAACTTCACTAACTATATTTTGATTTGCAATCATTTTTTTTATTATTTGACTTGGAATGACACCCGTTCCGTAACCCATAATTTTTCCTTTTTTGGATGTAATATTAAGCACGATACTGCTTTTTCTCTACTATGAACATAATACATACTAACGCATTTAACTTATTCTAATAGATTTAAAACAGTTAAGAAACTTTCTTTTGGTCTCACGACATCAAAATGAATAGCGTTTAACCCGACTAGTTGTGCACCTGATATATTTTTAGGTTGATCGTCAATGAATATGCACTGGTCCGCCGACAAACCTAAATCTCGCAAACATGAATTATAAGATCTTGGATCTGGTTTAAGTATTTTTGTATAAGTTGCATCATGTATAGTTTCAAAGGATTTAAGAAAAGGTAACTTGTTACGAAAGTCTTTTCCATAAAATAAATCTAGTTCGTTTGATAGGATAGCGAGCTTTAAATTTTTCTTTAATGCAAAGTCAATAATTTGCTTAGCTTCAGGTCGAATAATATCCAACGGCATGGTACCTCGGGCAGCATTAACAAAATCTGAAATTTCTTTCCAATCTTTTTTAACTAAAGTACCAACCTCGTCAGTTCGAATTTTCCAGTAATCTCTTTCAGAAATCTCGTTATTTTGCATGGATCTCCATAGTGAGTCAGAATCAGGATCAAATGGTCCTCTCCATTTGAGAGTATTTGGTTGTAACCCAAGAGCCTTTTCAGTCAGGTCATGTGTTTCGAAAAGTGTTTTGGAAATTACACCACCAAAGTCAAAAATTATACATCTTATTTTTTCTTTGATCATGAGAGCTTCAAATATTTTGTGTACAGTTTAACATTAACTCTTTTGTATGGGGTTCACGAATACTCCATAAGAAAATATTTATCACTTTCTTATGGTCGGGCCAGCAGGACTTGAACCTGCGACCTTCCGTCCCCCAGACGGACGCGCTACCAGGCTGCGCCATGGCCCGAGCCCTTTTCATAAAGTTTTTAAATCTTGAAGCAAGTGGTTAATCATCAATAGAAACTATTTTTTGAGGCAAAAAACAAATCGCTAGCTAGTTTATCTCGCTTTTTAGTTAGCTTTTCGGCCAATTCACTAAGAAGTATGCTATTTGTAGTTTTAATCACTTCGCCGGATCGAAGTTTTTTCATAATAACAACTTTGGAATTAAAGCTAGAAAGGCTATGAATAGGTTTTTGATAATGCTCGGCCATAGTCATAATGCCCTCACCTAGGCTCGTTGAGGTGCTCTTGGTTTCATTAATATTCTGTATTTTAGTTTTGATAGGAAGATCGTCTCCAAAATTTAGAGGTCGGGAATAGGTTGAGATACCTAATACTCCTTCGTTTTCTATTTTTTTATTTAAAGCTCTTATGGTCAAGCCTTCATTATGCAGAAGGTGTTTAATTCCACCCAGTAATAGCATATCGTTAGGCCTATAGTAACGTCTTCCTCCAGATCGTTTGACTGGTACAACTTCTTTTATTTTACTCTCCCAAAACCGTAATACGTGTGTTGGTAGTTCAAGCCAATCTGCGACCTCACTAATAGTTCTAAAAGCGTCAGGCGCTTTTTTTATCACTAAGTTCCTCCTATAAGCTTTATACGATTACTTGTTTCCGGCTTCGACACTATCTTTCATGATTTGTGAAGGTCTGAAAGATATAACCCTTCTTGGAGCTATGGTCGCTGCTAGACCAGTTTTGGGATTTCTTCCCATTCGTTTGTTCTTGTCAAGAATATTAAAAGTACCGAATGTAGATATTTTGACCTGTTCACCTCTAACTAACGCATCGCAAATATGGTTCAACACGCTTTCGACTAGTTCTGCTGACTCTGCTCGAGATAGACCTAATTCTCTATAAACTGCTTCACTTAAGGTAGTCCTAGTTAGCGTTTTGGAACTCATTTTCAATCTCCCTTAAAATAATGTTATGCAATAGATAAATTATGAGTCAATATATGAACCAAAGATTTTTTATATTTTAAAAATTTAATCTCATATTTTGAGATTATTTTTTTGATGACTACAATTATAATCTGAGAAGTATTGAACCCCAAGCCAATCCGCCTCCAATAGCTTCCATTAAAATCAAGTCTTGTTTTTTAAATTTTCCCTCCGATTTCGCAACTGATAGTGCTAAAGGGATCGAAGCTGCGGAGGTATTACCGTGGTCATGAACTGTAATGATTATTTTTTCTAATGGTAATTTTAGCTTTTGGGCAGTGGCTTTTATTATTCTTAAGTTAGCCTGATGTGGCACCATCCAGTCTATATCTGATGCTACTAAACCTGTTTTGTTGAGGATGGTGTCTGCAGTGGCTGATAATTTTTCCACAGCATGTTTGAAAACCTCTTTACCTTGCATTACCAAAACACCAGTAGTTTGTGTTGAGGATACTCCACCGTCTACATAAAGCAAATCTCTATAACGTCCATCTGAGTTAAGATCAGTTGCTAAAATACCTTGATCAAGTTCTCCGGTTGAAAGATCTTTTGCCTCAAGGACAACTGCACCGGCACCATCCCCGAATAAAACACTTGTACTCCTATCCTTCCAATTCATTATCCTAGAAAATGTTTCTGCGCCTATCACTAAAACACGATTTGCTTGTTTAGATATTATAAGTGCATCAGCGTTTGCTAAGGCAAAAACAAAACCAGCACAAACAGCTTGAATATCAAATGCGAACCCTGATCTGATATTTAAAGCTCCCTGCACAATTGTTGCTACAGAAGGAAAAGTTGTATCTGGTGTTGATGTCGCTACTATTATTGCGTCAATCTCGGATCCTTTTATATTTGCGTCCAAAAGAGCAGCTTTAGCTGCCTCTATCGCTAAGCTAGATGTCGTTTGGTCTGGATCTGCGAAATGACGTCTTTTTATTCCTGAGCGTGATGAGATCCATTCATCAGAAGTTTCAGTCCATTTCTCAAATTCGCTATTTTCTACCACTCTACTTGGTAGCGAGTGACCAACTCCTATTAGGCAAGACCTACGTAACATTATACTGTTTTCCCTTAATTAACCTGCACTATATTGTTAACCCCAGATTTGCTCAGCCTGGCGGCTAAAGCTATAGCGGATGCTATACCTGTTCTGTCTGCAGATCCATGCGATTTTATAACTGTTCCATTTAACCCAAGGAATACACCACCATTTACACTTCTGGGATCAATTTCTAGTTTCATTTTTTTTAGACTTGAGGCAAGAAAAAGCGAACCAAACTTTGACATTATATTTGAGGCCAAAGAAATTTTTATTTTTTCGGAAATAAAATTTGATGTCCCTTCTGCGGTTTTTATCGCGATATTGCCAGTAAAACCATCGGTTACAATAATATCTACTCTATTCGACGGTATATCGCTTCCCTCAACAAAACCGATGAACTTGAAGTTTTCAGTTATAGATTTTGTTTGAATTAATTCATACGCTAGCTTTAGTTCGTTATGGCCCTTATGTTCTTCTGTTCCCATATTTAGCAGGCCCACTCTCGGTGTTTTAATATCTAAGCCTTGTTTTGCATAATTTACTCCCATAATAGAAAATTGTAAAAGATCGTTATGATCTGCTTTTATGTCTGCCCCAACGTCAAGTACGATATTAAAACCAGACTTATTCCTCGATGGCCAGAGACAGGCTATCGCCGGGCGGTTGACACCTAAGGATTTCTTCAAGCGTATAACTGATAACGCCATTAAAGCTCCTGTATTTCCGCCACTTACACAGGCGTCCGCAGACCCTGTTCTCACTGACTCAATGGCAGACCACATTGAGGTGTCTTTACCATGCCTCAGTACAGAACTTGGTTTTTGATTCATTGATACAACGTCCTTTGCATCAATTATTGAGCATTTGTTCTGAATCTTACTATTTTTTATTAATTCAGATAATTCTAAGCGATTTCCATGAACTAGAAATTTTATATTAGGGTAGTTACTTGCACACTGACGTATACCAAATACAACTTCTTTTGGTCCAAGGTCTCCACCCATAGCATCTATTGATATTACTGATTTAATATTTTCCAATTAATAGCCTGTAATCCGCTGATGGTTTACAGGTAGATTACGCTTAAGCGGCGTCCTCGTCTAGATCGACTTCTTCATTAATTGAAATAACTTCGCGTTCTGCGTAATAACCGCAAGATGGACAAACATGATGAGGTCTCTTTAATTCACCACAGTTCGGACATTCGGTTGCTGTATCTGCAGACAACGTGTCGTGAGAACGACGATTATTCCTGCGTGATCGAGATACTTTATTCTGTTGAACCGCCATTATATTATCCTAACTATCAAAACTGTCGCTTGTGCGTTTATCGTGTGCTAATTCATCCTAAAGGATTTAAATTATTTTTTAAATTTGTCCGCTATCAACTGTTTAAATCGAAGGCGTACTATTTTATAAACGGTCTGTTATCCTAATCTCTTCTCTTAATCAAGCGGTTACTAATCATCTTTTTTAGTACTCATTTTTTCTTTGAGATTAGAAAGTATCGAAAAAGGTTTGTTCCCACTTTTAATATCTTTTTCATCTATCCAATAATCTGAATTTATTGAAGTTTTTATGTAATTTTTTGATTTAGGATATAGAGGGATCTCTAAAGCTAATTCTTCAGTTAGTATCTCCATTAAATTAATTGTATTTTTCTGACGTTCGACACTTGTTTCGATACTCGTTTCGTCCACCCTTACTTTGCTTTCGTCCCAATCACGGCAAAATATACGATTAACAATAGTTTCAAGAGTAGTTTTCATGGGTTCTAAAGATATACCACAAGTTTGAATAGCGATTGCGTTAAGTTTCGCCTCTAATTTAAGATCATAGTTATTAACTAAATATATTTGACCCACAAAAGATAAATTTTTCAATGATAGGATATTTAGTTCTTGAGAAATTTCTGCCAAAGTACTTTTTCTTGGAGATAAATTAAATTTATACTCTTTTTGGCTTATCAATTTTGAGACTATTAATTTATTTTGGTCTTGCATCATTACTTATCTTTCTGGATAGACTGGCTCGTGTTAGATTAGGTCATTTGAGTTCGACTATTAGATAATATATATAGGTTTTATGTTGATAATTAAAGGTTAAGTTAAAATGCCAATTCTCAGATTTTTGAGTTTAATATTCATTTTTGGATTATATTCTTCATGTTCGTCAGTTATACAAAGTCATGGTCACATACCATTAAAGTCTGATTTAGAAAAAATAAAAATAGGAATTGATAATAAAAAGTTTGTTAAAAGCTTGATCGGTAAGCCTACCACAGCCGGGGTATTAAATAATGGAGACTGGTACTACATAGGAAGTACTATGAAACATTCTGGATGGAAAAAACCTCAAGAAATTAAGCGCGTAATAATAGCTATAAGCTTTACACCAGCTGGTGTTGTCGAGAATATTGAAAGGTTCACTCTAAGTGATGGCCAAGATATAAAAATTTCGTCAAGAGTAACAAGAAAAAAAGTTAAAGATAATACCTTCCTTAGACAGCTTATTGGGAATTTTGGCCGGGTTGATGTACCCACAGCTTTTGGTAACGATTAATCCTTTTAAATTATTCTTTCTCCTGAAAATCAAGAGCCACACCGTTTATGCAGTATCTCAAGCCGGTAGGCTGGGGGCCGTCTGAGAAAATATGTCCTAAATGACCGTCACATTGAGAGCAAATAGCCTCCGTACGTCTCATTGACCAACTATTATCTATGCTCTCTTTTATTACCTCATTATTTATTGGTTGATAAAAGGAAGGCCAGCCGCTTCCAGAATCATACTTACAGTCTGAAGTAAATAATTTGTTACCACAACCAACACAACAATATATACCTTTATTGTTTGGAAAGTTATCGTTAGAAAAAGCGCGTTCGGTTCCATGCTGTCGCATGACACTAAAAGCTTCGGGTGTTAGTAACTCTCTCCATTCCAAATCAGTTTTAATAACTTTTTTCATTCACTTAACCTTTTTATACTTTTTGGTTTCCTAGTTGGATTTAAAATAGTCTAACCCAAATAATTAAATTTCAAATACATTATTTTACTATCAATTTATTTATGCTGTTTATATATTTTATAAATCCAATTAACTAAAGCATTTTAAGATAGTTTATCAGAGAATCTTATGAGGGATATACGAGATTATGGCTTTAAAACCATTAATTCAGTTAAACGGTATAGGACTTAGTTATGGCGGAAAGCCATTATTTTCTAATCTGGACTTGATTGTTAATCCAAATGATCGAATTGCGTTGGTTGGACAGAACGGGTCTGGTAAGTCCACACTAATTAAGATTTTAGCTGGATTGATTGAGCCGGACTGTGGTTCAAGGGTTTGTGCACCTAATGTTAAGGTCTCTTACATGGAACAGGATCCTGATCTTAACAATTTTAATACCCTTGGAGATTATGCTCGGAGTAAGTTGAGTGCAGCTGAAGCTTATAAAGTAGATGCGTTTTCCAGCGGCTTGAAGCTTAATTTAAATTCTCCTGTTTCATCCTCGTCAGGTGGTGAGAAACGTAGGGTTTCAATTGCTAAACTGTTAGCCGAGCGTCCAGAAGTAATGTTACTTGATGAACCAACCAATCACTTGGATATAGAGGCAATAATGTGGTTAGAAGAAGAATTGAAGAAACTCAATACTGCGTTTATTCTAATCAGCCATGATAGGAGATTTCTTTCATCTCTCTCGAGAAGCACAGTCTGGCTTGATGATGGTAAAACGCGACGCCATAGTAAGAGTTTTTCTAGTTTTGAAGATTGGCGTGACCAGATCTGGGCGGAGGAAGATACGATACGTCACAAGCTTAAGAGAAAGATTCAAGCTGAGGCTCGCTGGGCAATTGAGGGAATTAGTGGCCGACGAAAACGAAATATGGGAAGGGTCAGAGCATTAAAAACACTTAGGCAGAATTTTTCTAATCGGGGAATTCGAAAAAATATGAAGGCAATAACCTTCGAACCTGGTGAAATTAGTGGAAAGCAGACTATATCAGTTAATAAAATCACAAAATCTTTTTCTAACATTAATATTATTTCTAATTTTTCTATAAAGGTAGGGCGAGGCGAGAGGATTGCTATAATCGGTCCCAACGGAGCTGGAAAAACAACCTTATTGAAACTTCTTGTGGGAGAACTTAGTCCCGACCAAGGTAATGTAAAACTTGGTACAAATTTAAAAGTAGCAATATTTGATCAAAATCGGGAAACACTAAACTCTGAGAGTACATTATGGGAAAGTCTTACTAATTCATCAGAAACTGAGGTAATAGGAAAGGGCGATTATGTCAGCGTGAGGGGAGAACCGAGACACGTCGTTGGTTATCTTAAAGATTTTCTCTTTAATGAAAGTCAATTTAGGTCACCGGTTAGTTCTCTTTCAGGAGGAGAGAAAGCAAGACTTATCCTTGCTAAAATTCTGGCTAAGGACGCAAATCTATTAGTTTTAGATGAGCCGACCAATGACTTGGATATAGAGACTTTGGATCTACTGCAGGAGCTTATCGCCGATTATGAGGGAACTGTCTTGCTCGTGAGTCATGATCGAGACTTTATTGACCGAATTGCAACTTCTACGATAGCTATAGAGGAAGGTAACGCAATAGTTTATGCTGGAGGTTGGTCAGATTATCTTTTACAAAAAAAGGGTTCGCAGAAAGGAGAAACTTCGGAACGTGGGAAAGTTAAACTACCAAACAAAAAAACAAGAATTAAACCTAAAAGAAGTATTAATACTAAAAACGAAAGCTTAACCTTTACCCAGAAGCATAGATTGCAATCGCTACCTAATGAAATACGCAAAACGGAGAAAGAGATAAAAAAGTTGACCGAACTTTTATCGGATATGGACTTATTTGAAAGAGATAAGGAAAAATTTTTAATATTATCTGATGGGTTAGTTCAAAGACAACGTAACCTAGCGATGTTAGAAGACGAGTGGTTAATCTTAGAGGAAAAAAATAGTGAGGTATAAATGCCAAAAATTAATTTAGCAGATATAGAAGAATACACTTGTCAAGCGTTAGTGAATTTTGGTGCGAAAGGTTGGATAGCGCGTTCTATTTCGAGGGCTGTAAGGAGATCAGAGGAAACGGGAAATATAATTTGTGGACTGTATTATCTTGAAAGTTATTGCAAGCAATTGGAATCTGGACGAGTCGATGGCCAAGTCGATCCAATTATATCCCAGCCCAGAAAAGGAGCTGTAAAGTCTGATGCACTATTTGGCTTTGCACAGCCGGCATTTGAGAAAGGGTATATTGCTGCAATTGAATCAGCAAAAGAAAATGGTATTTCTAGTTTTGCGGTGGCAAATGCTCATACTTGTACATCTCTTGGTTATTTTACAGAGTTAATAGCGTCAAAGGGAATGATTGGGTTGGGATTCACAAATGCCTCGTCAGTCGTTGCGCCGCCTGGAGGGAGTGAAGCTGTAATAGGGACAAACCCGATCGCAATGACTGTTCCAGGTAGCGGAGGACCAGTTATGCATTTTGACTTTTCCACGTCAGCAGTAGCGCTTGGTAAAATTACAATGGCTAAGGCTTCGGGTACTGAAATACCGTTGGGGTGGGCGTTAGATTCTAACGGCCAACCAACTACTGACCCGGTTGAAGCACTGAGTGGCACACTCGTTTCTACAGGCGGTTATAAGGGATGGGGCTTTGGGTTAATGTCAGAAATTTTTGCTTCCGGGGTTACCGGGTCTGTAAATTCCCTTGATATTAAAGGACTGAAGTCCCCAGAAGGAAAACCTCATGGTATTGGTCAATATTATATAATTATCGATACCCACACTTACTCGGATCTTTTTACACAACGATTTGGACGGGTTGCTGATGCGGTAAAAAAACAGGACGGCGCTCGAATACCAGGAGCATCTCGTATTAAACTCGATGTGATAGATGTCCCTGACGAATTGTGGGATATAGTTTTGAAGTTGGTTAATCGATAAAATGAGAACCTAGCTAGTAAGTTGCTCTACCTCCCGATAAGTCAAACACTGCGCCAGTGCTGAATGAGTTTTCTTCGCTAACTAACCACATTATCATATTAGCTACTTCTTCTACTTCAACAAACCTTGCACGCGGTATCTTTGAAAGCATATACAATATGTGTTCTTCGCTCATTTGATCGAATATAGGAGTACGAGCGGCGGCAGGGGTCACACAATTTACGGCGATATTTTTATTTGCATTTTCTTTCCCAGCTGATTTTGTAAAACCTATGACACCCGCTTTAGAAGCTGAATAAGCGGCGGCATTTGGGTTTCCTTCTTTCCCTGCAACCGACGCGATATTGACGATTCTCCCGTAATTTTGTTTTCGCATATTTTCAAGGATTGCCTTATTCACATTATATGTCCCGGTGAGATTAACCGAGATAATCTTATCCCATTCATTATTATCATATTTATGAATTGGTTCATTCGCACCCGCTATTCCCGCTGAATTCACCAGAATAGTTACTGGACCTAACTCATTTTCCGTTTTTACAAGAGCGTTAGAGACTGAAGCATAGTCTGTAATGTCGCAATGAATAGTTTGGATACTTTCGAAAATTTGATTATTCTTTTCATTTTCCGCTTGATTAATGTCCCATGAGGCAACTCTAGCTCCGGCACGATTAAGTTTTTCAGCTACTGCGAAGCCTATGCCTTGAGCGCCTCCTGTGACTACGGCCACTTGATCTTTAAAATCATATTGGTTCATATGCTTTCCTAACCTTATAGTTAAAAATGCAACTAAATATCTAACCCATCAACAAAGCGTGCATTTTTTTGAATATAGTCATAACGTAGTTCAGGTTTCTTACCCATTAGCTGCTCAACCAATCTTGATGTTTCACCAGGCTCATCCTCATCGATTGTGACCTTAATTAATTCACGTGACACAGGATCCATCGTGGTACTTTTTAAATCTTTAGCATCCATTTCGCCCAGACCCTTAAACCGTGAGACATCAATTTTACCTTTTCCTCCGATCCCCTTTTGGAGAATATTATCCTTTTCTTCTTCTGAAAGACAGTAAGCTCTATTTTCACCTTGAGTTAATCTAAATAGTGGTGGACATGCTAAAAATAAATGACCTTTATCTACTAAAGGCCGCATTTGAGTAAAGAAAAAGGTCATTAGAAGTGATGCGATATGCGCTCCATCAACATCTGCATCTGTCATGATTATGACCTTTTCATATCTTAGGTTATCTATGTTGAAACCTGACCCCATTCCAACGCCTAAAGCCTGGCACAGATCACTTATTTCCGTATTGGTATTAATTTTTGCAGATGCGGCCCCAAGGACATTTAATATTTTTCCTCTTAAAGGCAAAAGGGCTTGGTTAACTCTATTCCTTGCCATTTTTGCGGAACCTCCCGCAGAGTCACCTTCGACTATAAATAACTCGGTGTCATTTCTAGATTTAGACGAACAATCGACTAACTTACCGGGTAAGCGTAACTTTTTTGTAGCAGATTTTCGTGCAGTTTCTTTTTCTTGACGTCGTTTTAAACGCTCTTCAGCACGCAGAATTAAAAAATCTAATATCGAGTTTGCTGCTTTTGTATCTGCTGCTAGCCAGTTATCAAAGTGATCTCTCACAGAATTTTCTACTAATCTTTGTGCGTCGACAGTTGCAAGACGGTCCTTTGTTTGACCGACAAACTCGGGCTCTCTAATGAAACATGAAACTATTGCACAACCGCCAGTTAAAAGATCGTCTTTAGTTATTTGGTTTACTTTCTTGTTCGAAATTAAGTCTCCATAAGCTCTAATACCTTTAAGTATTGCATTCCAAAATCCTAATTCATGAGTACCACCCTCTGGCGTTGGAACAGTATTACAGTAAGACTGGATGAATCCGTCTCTAGCAGGAGTCCAATTAATAGCCCACTCAACTTTACCAGTTGTTTTAAACTTACTTTGGAAATCAACCTTACCACTAAAATTCTGGTCAGAGTATGTAGCGTGTTCTCCAAGAGTTTCTCGTAAATAGTCTGATAAGCCACCTGGAAAATGAAAAGTTTCTTCAACAGGAGTTTGACCGTCATTTATTTCACTTTTCCATCTTATTTCCACTCCTGAAAATAAATATGCCTTTGACTTAATTGATTTAAAAAGACGGGATGGTTTTAGTTTGTGTTCTCCAAAAATATCGGGATCAGGGTGGAAAGTAATTGTCGTTCCTCGACGATTAGCAGCTGCACCAACTTTTTTAACTGGATGTAAGGGCAATCCTCTTGAAAAGGATTGTTCATACAACTCCTTATTTCTTGCTACTTGGACTACCATAGAGTCGCTTAAAGCGTTAACTACAGAAGCTCCTACACCGTGAAGCCCACCGGAAGTTTGATAACTCTCGCCGGAAAATTTTCCACCGGAATGTAAAGTGCACATGATTACTTCTAAAGCACTTCTTGTTGGAAACTTTGGGTGCGCTTCTACTGGTATACCTCTCCCGTTATCTCTAATTAATACAGAATAATCTGACTTAAGTTCAACTTCTATTCGACTTGCAAAGCCAGCCACGGCTTCATCCATAGAGTTATCCAGTATTTCTGATACAAGATGATGAAGCGCTCGCTCATCTGTTCCACCGATATACATCCCAGGTCTTTTGCGAACTGGTTCAAGTCCCTCCAACACTTCAATAGATGAAGCGTCATAAGTTTTGTTACCCATATTGGGGTGTGACTCTGTACTCATATATCTGCTCTATATTATTTTTAATATCTTTATGACAGACAGTTTACACCGGGAAAAGGCCTAGATCACTAATAAAAGTAAAAACTATAAAACTCCCTTGCATAAAAACGTTTAAAAACCTAAGCGATATTATGGCACGGTCTAGAGGTTTTATTTATCATCTAAAGTCTACGTTATTCTTAGGTTTACCATTAATTGGTATGAACTTGACGCAATCTGGCATTCATCTGATTGATACCCTGATGTTGGGTTGGTATGGAGTTCCCGAATTAGCTGCTTCTGTTCTGGGGTCATCTTTCTTTTTTGTATTATTCATTATGGGTTCGGGGTTCGCACAAGCTGTAACACCATTAGTGGCGACATCTTTTGCTGAAAATGATCAAGTAAAAATTCGTAGAGTTACCCGAATGGGTATATGGCTGTCTGTGTTATATGGAGTTCTCACGATACCCATAATGTTTTTTTCTGGAGCTATTTTACAGCTTTTGGGTCAAGAACCAATTCTATCTAATATGGCTGAAAGTTATTTGCGGTTTGTTTGTATCAGTATATTCCCTGCGCTCACAATTATGGTATTACGAAGCTATCTATCAGCTTTAGATAGAGCCCAAATAATCCTTGGGATTGGTTGTTTGTCATTATTGCTCAATAGTGGGTTAAATTGGATACTTATTTTTGGTAATTTGGGTGTCCCTGAGATGGGTTTAATAGGGGCAGCAATCGCGTCAGCTATTACCCAAATCATAACAGTTCTCACTTTTATTTTATACATAACCAGGCATAACTACCTTCGGCAATATCAAATTCTCAAAAGACTTTACCGGATAGATTGGGATATATTTGGGACAGTGTTCAATCTTGGTTGGCCAATTGGATTTACTATGCTTGCAGAGGTGGGACTGTTCGCTGGAACGGCAATAATTTTTGGGTTAATCGGTACTATTCCGTTAGCAGCACACGGCATCGCCCTCCAAGTAGTATCTTTAAGTTTTATGTTTCATCTAGGTTTAAGCCAAGCTACTACGGTCAGAGTGGGATATTATATTGGAAAACATGACTTTGATAATCTAAAAGAGGTAGTAACTATTGCTCTGTTATTATCATTGTTCGTTGTGTTAGTGACTATGGTTGTATTCCTTGTTTTACCTGATTCAATCTTAGGCCTATTTGTCGCTCCAGATGATGCTGCAAAAGATGCAATAATAGCTGTTGGGGTATCGTTGCTTTTTATAGCATCTATTTTTCAAATTTTTGATGCGGGTCAGGTAATGATGCTCGGCGCATTGAGAGGTTTCCAAGATACAAAAATACCGATGCTTATAGCAGCGTTTGGATATTGGCTCGTTGGCTTGCCGATGTGTTATTATTTGGGAGTTTATTTAAATTATGGGGGTGTCGGGGTCTGGGTAGGTTTAGTCTTAGGACTGGCTATTGTGTGTATACTATTAATTGTGAGGTTAACTTTTGTTTATCAAAAAAAATTTAACCAGTCAGTTACATAACTGTAATTTAAGTTAAACTGGTGCAGAATTTCTGTATTCTTTCACATGCCTCTTTCAGCTGGTCATCCGAAGTCGCATAGCTAATTCTAAAATTAGGAGACAGCCCAAATGCAGCTCCGAATACGACAGCGACCCCAGTTTCTTCTAGTAATTGTGTGGCGAAAACTTCATCTGTTTCAATTTCTATACCTGAGGATGTCCTCTTACCAATCAATTTTGAGATTGATGGGTAAACATAAAAGGCTCCTTCAGGCGAAGCACAGGTAATACCTGGTGTATCGTTTAATAGTTTTACAACCAAATCTCGACGTCTCTTAAATATTTTATTATTTTCTGGAATAAACTTTTGATCGCCATCTAAAGCCTCTACTGCTGCCCACTGACTAACAGAGCAAGGATTTGATGTTGACTGCGATTGAATTTTCCGCATTGCCGAAATTAAAGCCTCTGGTCCACCCGCGTAACCAATTCTCCAACCTGTCATTGCATAAGCTTTAGACACGCCATTTACTGTTAATGTTCTATCGTAGAGCGCTGGTTCTATTTCTGCTGGAGTACAGAATTTAAAATTGTCATAACTCAGATGTTCATACATATCATCCGACATAATCCAAACATGGGGATGTTTTATGAGCACGTCTGTCAGAGCTTTAAGTTCTTTCCGACTATATCCCGCTCCAGTTGGGTTTGATGGAGAATTAAATATAAACCACTTAGTTTTTTTAGTAATAGAACTTTCTAACTCTTCGGCAGTTAACTTATAGTTATTTTCAATTGATGCTGCAGCAACTATAGGAATCCCACCAGCTAAAAGTACCATATCTGGATAACTTACCCAGTAGGGAGCAGGAATAATTACCTCGTCACCGGGATTTAATGTTGCCATTAAAGCATTGTAGAGAATTTGCTTTCCTCCAGTCCCGATACTTATTTGGGCGGGTGAATACTCAAGAGAGTTATCTCTCTTAAATTTTCGACAAATAGACTCTTTCAGTTCTGGCATACCATCAGGTGCTGTATATTTTGTTTTTCCTAAAGAAATAGCTTTAATGGCGGCGTCTTTGATATTTTCTGGGGTATCAAAGTCTGGTTCACCGGCTCCTAGCCCAATAACGTCTTTCCCAGCACGTTTTAACTCTGCAGCTTTTTGAGTTACTGCGATAGTTGGAGAGGGTTTAACTCTAGATAAATTGTCCGCTAAAAAAGACATGTTTTGTTTCCTTGTTAATATTGTTAGAACACTTCATAAATACCGTTGAATTTGTGTTCAAGTAGTTATTTTGTTTTGTAGTTTAGGATATTTTGTGGAAAACCTTTTAAAAGATAATTATTTTGCAAACGAACGTTCAACTTTTGGAGATAGAATAATTGCTGCAAGGGAGTCAGTTGGCCTAAATCAATCTGATTTTGCTCGAAAACTTGGGGTGCAGTTGAAAACTGTTAAGAAATGGGAAGAAGATTTATCTGAACCAAGAGCCAATAAATTACAAATGATCGCTGGCCTGCTCAATGTGTCTATTACGTGGTTAATAATGGGCCAAGGAGCTGGATTAAAAGGGCCCTCGGATGAATTAGAGCATTCTGCTGATATGAATGAAATTCTAATTGAATTAAGACAAACCAAATCTGAGTTATCACGTTTGACAGAACATTTGGGAGCTCTAGAAAAAAAGCTTAGACGTATAGGAAAGTAATGGTGTCAGAAAAAAAAGAAATAGCTTTAAAGAGGTTAAAAATAAGGTCCTGGCGTAGAGGGACCAAAGAAATGGATTTAATTTTAGGCAAGTTTGCTGACGCTAACTTACGTGTTCTTTCTCAATCTGATTTAGAAGTATATGATAAAATGCTCGACGAAAATGACAATGATTTATATAACTGGTGTTCAAAAAAAATGGATGCTCCAGAAGTTTATCGAACGTTATTAACAAAAATTATGGAAAATTAAATTCTTTGTTAACCGTTAAATTTTTTTAACCTAGCGGTTAATTGGGTAAGGTTCTTTTTAGCCCTGTAAGATTTTATTAATGTACGCACCAAAAAAAAACCTATAATTAAAAACGAAACTAGATAAGCCCCAATTACTGAGTTTGTGTATTGTCCTAGTTCAGGCATTTGTTATCCTTATTTCCAAATTCAATTTAAATTTTTAGTTACCAAGATTGCTGAAGCTTGTTTTAACCGAATTTCAGTTCGAGTTCTTATTAACAAGACCGTAATAAAAAAGAGTATAAAACCGGAAATGCATACAAGTAATGGCCAATAAAAGATATTGGCTATATTCTCCTCTTTATCTAACGATAGTGAGGCTCCTTGATGAAGCCCCTGATTCCAAAAATTTACTGCGTATCTACTTAGTAAAGCGAATACAGTACCTACAATGCACAGAAGAGCTGTAAGATCTGAGACTTTTTGTTGATCTTGAATGGATTTCCATAATGCTAAATATCCAAGATAAAAAAAGAAAAGAATTAAGAAGGATGTTAGTCTTGGGTCCCAAGCCCAAAAAGTTCCCCACATCGGTTTCCCCCAAATTGCTCCTGTTGCTAATGTTACGAGGGTCATTGTTAAACCAATAGGTGCGGCAGCCTTCGCGATTAGAGATGATATATGGTGCCTTCTAACTACCCAAACTAATGAACCAATTAGCATAACAAACCAGGTGTTTACGGCTACTAAGGCTGCGGGAACATGCAAGTAAATTATTTTCACTGTAGAACCTTGACGGAAATCATCTGGAGTAAAAAAGAAACCCCAGATTAGTCCTGTGAAAATCAAAGCAAAGGATAAGACTGATAGAACGGGTAAGATTGTTCCGGAAAAACTCATAAACTTATTTGGATTTGTATATTTCCAAGGAGACATTTTTTAACCTTATAATTTATTACAGTCTAATTTAAATTAATTTTTAGAGCAGACCCAGTGGCGAATGGTATCAGTGCGATAGAACTCGTAGAAATCGCTAGTAAGAATATCAACGGGGTAGTGTTGGATGATTGGTCTAAACTTCTTCGTATAACTTCAGATCCAAAGATTAAAGTAGGAATGTACATGGGTAAGACAATTATTGATAACAGAAGGCCGCCCCGTTTAACTCCTAAAGTCAGAGAGGCAGCAAAAGAACCTATTACTGATAGAGCAGGAGTTCCCGCTAGTAGGGATAAAATCATCCAAATTATAGAATTTAATGGGACACTATAGATCAATCCAACTATTGGGGTTAGGAGAATTAGTGGTAAACAAGTAGTAATCCAATGCGTTAAAGACTTGACTAAAACTATTCCCTCTAATGGTAATGGCGAGATTGACAATTGTTCTAACGTGCCGTCTTGAAAATCTAAATGAAAAATCCTGTCGAGTGAAAGCAAACAGGATAATATAAGAGCGACCCATAAAATTCCTGGGGCAAGGTTAACTAGAATTGATATATTAGGTTCAAGACCTAACGGTACTAAAAGAAGTACAATCAGAAAAAAGGCAGTGCCCAAGAAAATTGTACTACCTGATCGGAAGGCTAATCTTAAATCTCTAATAAGTAGGGCAATCATGATATGTTTTCTAATTCCGTAAATGCAAGCCGATTTTTTGATGATACTACAAAAGTATCTAAGTTTACTCTCTTAGCTTCAGTTAATGGTAGATCTAGATCTTGATGGGTGGCAATGATAGCACACCCATTGTTTTCCAAATGGTCTTCTAACAAAGTTATAAATATGGTTACATTTTTTTCATCGAGAGATGTCATCGGTTCATCTAAAATCCAGTATTTACTTTGCGTTAACTGTATTCGCGCAAATGATAACAGCCTTTGTTGGCCAACTGATAAACTACTAATTCGATCATACAAGATATCGGTAAGGTTCAGAGAGTTAATGGTATTTTCTATCTTTTCTAAACCATAAATCGTTTTCCAAAATAATAGGTTTTCAATAACTGTTAAGTTGCCATTTATAGCATTAAGATGCCCGAGATAGGCTATAGAATCTTCTGCAAAAATAAAATTTCCATTTAATTTAACGCTTAGACCTGCAAGGCACCTAAGAAATGTTGTCTTCCCGACACCATTTCGCCCTTTTAGAACTACTACTTCACCATTTGCACAGTCAAAATTGATATTTGAGAGAATGGGTATATTTTGAAACCCGCAAGATAAGTTTGAAACTTTTAATGTCATAAGTTTCTCTAACTCATAAGATGAAGCTCTTAAAGAGCTAGACAAAAAAACATTGATGCATTATCGGCTATGGATATTACTGTATTTAAAAACCAATTCACCATAGTCTCGAGTGCAAACAGTACATGAGGCAATAGGGCCTCAAGTATTGGAAACGTCAGCGATAGGAGCCAGCTATGCCAATAACAGTCGGAAATGACTCATCAAAAACCCGTAGAGAACTCGTCGTTAATGGAAAATCCTTTTTCTATTATTCATTAGACGCTGCTGAAGAGGCTGGAATGGGAAACTTTGCCAAGCTGCCGGCCTCATTGAAAGTTGTTTTAGAAAATATCTTGCGGTTTGAAGATGGGAAAACAGTTTTTCAGGATGATATAAGGGCATTTTCGGATTGGGCGAGAGATGGGGGTAAAAGTAATAGGGAGATAGCTTATCGGCCTGCACGGATACTTCTTCAAGATTTTACTGGTGTTCCAGCGGTAGTTGACCTAGCAGCAATGAGAGATGGTATTGTTGAGCTTGGTGGTAACCCCGAGAAAATCAATCCACTTAACCCTGTAGACTTGGTGATAGATCATTCGGTAATGATCGATGCTTTTGGTAACCCAAGAGCTTTTCAAATGAATGTTGAACGGGAATATGAGAGAAACCTGGAGAGGTATACGTTCTTAAAGTGGGGGCAGTCCGCATTTGATAACTTTAGAGTTGTCCCACCTGGTACTGGTATATGCCATCAAGTCAATTTAGAATACCTCTCAAAGACTGTTTGGTCAGACAAAGATCAATTTGGACAGAATGTAGCCTATCCTGATACACTAGTGGGAACAGATTCCCACACGACAATGGTTAACGGAGCTGCTGTTCTTGGTTGGGGGGTCGGTGGAATCGAAGCTGAAGCAGCAATGCTTGGTCAACCAATTTCGATGCTGATCCCCGAAGTGGTAGGTTTTAAGCTTACTGGTTCTATGATTGAAGGAACTACAGGTACCGACTTGGTCTTAAAAGTTGTTGAGCTATTGAGAGCTAAGGGTGTAGTTGGAAAATTTGTAGAGTTTTATGGCGATGGGTTAGATAATTTGCCACTGGCTGATCGTGCTACTATCGGCAATATGGCTCCAGAATATGGTGCAACATGTGGATTCTTTCCGGTAGACAATGAAACACTAAGATATTTACAAACAACAGGTCGAGATCAAGAAACGATTTCCTTGGTAGAAGCTTATGCAAAAGTAAATGGGTTTTGGCGGGATCCCGATTATAATCCAATTTATACGGATACATTAGAGTTGGATATGGGTACTATTGTTCCCGCGATATCCGGACCCAAAAGGCCGCAGGATTACGTCGCGTTGGATGTTGCCAAAGAGGCATTTCATCGAGAGATGAAAGAAACGTTTAAACAGTCCTTGGATGACGAAGTAGAGGTATCAGGCGAAGAATATAAAATGAAGTCTGGTAAAGTTGTTATTGCCTCGATTACGTCATGTACTAATACCTCCAACCCCTATGTGATGATCGCGGCAGGGTTGGTCGCGAGAAAGGCGCGTCAATTAGGTTTGACCAGAAAGCCTTGGGTTAAGACGTCACTGGCCCCGGGGTCTCAAGTAGTTTCAGCTTATCTGGAAGCTTCTAACTTACAAGAAGATCTTGATGCAGTTGGATTTAACCTCGTTGGATATGGATGCACCACATGTATTGGAAACTCGGGCCCTATTCAAAAAGAAATTTCTGAAGCAATTTCAGAAGGGGATTTGGTCGCGACCGCCGTATTATCAGGTAATCGAAACTTCGAGGGTAGGATTAGTCCTGATGTTAGAGCCAATTATTTAGCGTCACCACCCCTTGTTGTGGCATATGCAATTGCTGGTACTTTAGATATCAATTTATCAAATGATGTGATTTCTCAGAGCCCTGACGGAACTGATATTTATTTGAAGGATATTTGGCCTACTACTGAAGAAGTGACTGAACTTGTTACGAAAACAGTTACGAGGGAAGCATTCCAGTCCAAATATGCAGATGTTTTCAACGGGGATGAAAAATGGCAAAGTGTAAAAACAACTGACAGTCAATTATATAACTGGCCGACTTCCTCAACTTATGTCCAGCATCCACCGTATTTTAAGGGAATGAGCCCAGAGCCAGGAACTATCAAAAATATAACCAATGCCAGAGTTTTAGCTTTATTAGGTGATATGATTACAACTGATCATATAAGTCCAGCAGGTTCGTTTAAAGAGACAACACCAGCTGGCGAGTATTTGGTTAGCCATCAGGTTGCTCCAAGAGAATTTAATTCCTATGGAGCAAGGAGAGGTAATCATGAGATTATGATGAGAGGGACATTCGCTAATATTCGTATTAAAAACGAAATTTTAAATGATGTTGAAGGTGGTTACACTTTAGGGCCTAACAACAACCAGACGTCTATTTTTGATGCTGCAATGGAATTTCAAGAAAAAGGAACACCACTAGTAATATTTGGTGGCGAACAATATGGCGCAGGGTCTTCACGCGATTGGGCTGCCAAAGGCACTGCTTTACTAGGGGTGAAAGCTGTAATTGCTGAGAGCTTTGAACGTATACATAGATCGAACTTAGTTGGTATGGGTGTAATACCATTTGAATTTACGGATGGTGTCACTCGAAAAACTTTAAAACTTGTTGGAGATGAAGTTATTTCCATAACCGAGTTGGATAAAGGGTTAAAACCGTTATCTTCGGTACCATGTTATATAAAACACAGTGATGGATCTGAAACAACTATAAATTTGAAATGTAGGATAGATACTGAAATGGAGATTGAGTATGTCGAAAATGGTGGAGTTCTTCATTACGTGTTGAGAAATTTGGCTAAAGCTAGTTAAACGCTATTTCTGGTTTTGTCGTCAGGTTTCCAACGTCTATGGACCCAGAACCATTGCTCCATATTCTGTTTAACAATAGCCTCCAGAGAGTCATTTAATTGTTGAGTCATTTTTTCTGATGTTGAGTGCTCAATGGGCTCTTCAAAGATGATTTTGAAGTCCAAACCATTGGACAATCTCAAGCCATATACGGGTATTAAAACAGCATCATATTTAAGGGCAAGATCAGCTGCTGATAACCCAGTTAAGGCTGTTTTGCCAAAATAAGTTAATGGTGCTCCGTCTCTCATATGTTGGTCTATTAGAAATCCTGCCATACCGCCATTTCGTAAAAATTTTATGAGTTCTGAAAGTCCCTTCCTTCCTCTAGGAAATATCGGTGTTCCAATCTTAGAAATTGCTTTTTCATACCAATTATTAAAGTAACCATTATTCATTTCTCGATATAAGGCTCCAACTTTATGGCCTCTTTTTGTTAGAGCTGCCCTGGCAACGTCATAATTCCCAAAGTGACCTGTTACCAGAACCACTGGTCGATTTTCCTTGGCTGCTCGTTCTAATTCTTTGAGGCCGGACCCTATACACTCAGCATTTTCCGCCCGAACAATAAATTCTTCACCAGAGAATATTTCTATTAATGTTCTGCCTGCATTATTAGGAACTTCTTTTACTAGTCTTTTAACCTCACTCGGGGGAAGCTCGGGCAAAACATACATTAAATTTTTCTTAATTCTATTTGAGTAACCAGCTAAAGGAGAAATTATAGTGGCTACTAACCATCCTGAAAATGGGACTCTCAACCGATATGGTAGTAATAAGGCTAAAGTAAATAAGGAACGTATAATTAAACTAATAACTAAATCACTTGGATTTTTCCGCCCTCCGGATGTTTTACCTAATGCCATATGAAAATATTTCTTTTATTAACCTTTAAAAATAGATCCAGTATTTTTTTGTTATGGAAGTTCCTTAACAACACCAGTTCCAATCATACTATCTCTCGTAACTAAGGACGCTAATTCATCTTCAGTCAATCCCGCCGTATGTTTTGGTCTCTTAGGGAGCACAATATATCTCATGTCTGCAGTGCTATCGTGTACACGGACAGTTGTTTTTTCGGGTAAAATAACGCCAAATTCACTCAAAACCGAACGTGGTTCTTTAACCGCACGGCTTCTATATTCTCTAGTCTTATACCAGTCTGGAGGTAAACCTAGTAAGTTGCGTGGATAACAAGAGCAAAGTGTGCATACAACTAAATTATGTACATTAGCAGTATTTTCAACTGCTACAAGATGCATTGGTCCTAGATCAAAACCCAACTCAGCAACGGTCTTAGCACCATTTTGAAGTAGTCTTTTTTTAAATTCTGGATCAATCCAAGCTTTCGCTACTACTGCGGCACCGTGGGCTGGCGATCGAGAGTCCATTAAGTCTATTTGCTCGGTAATCTCTAAGGCTGAAAATTTCCCTTTTTCGATCATTAGCTCCCTGATAGATATTTCCATTGTTTGCCAATAAGTTAATGGTTCATCGTTATCTTTTCGATATGGATGACCTGAAGGGCTGAGATGTTCATGGTGATCATGCGGCATTCTTTATCTCCTCAATCCAGTGGGCGAAAACTTCAGCATCCAGAGTATCATTTTGACCTTCGGTGTAATCATCCCATAATTCAGTCATTTTAAACCTAACTCTGTATAAACCGTATTCATTTGCGTTCAGGGAGTACGCCAGTTGTTCAGGGTTTTTAAAGATACCCACGCATCGCTCTATTATACCGACTTTACCTCGAATATATTTCGGAGTCCTAATATGGCCCGGCGGTGATTTATCCTTAATTTTTACGCGGGATCCGTTATCTAATATCATGTCTTATCCTCTTGTGCTTCTCCGTATGTTTCTCCTCGAGCTTTAACTTCAGCCATTTTTTCACCGAGTTCATCGAGAGAGTATATCCCAGCTTCTATTAAGTTTTGGTTTATAGAAGATACCCAGCGCTCATAGTAGGACATAGTTTCAAATGCTTCCTCGCCCATATCTTCAAGTACTCTTCGAAGACCATCGACAGTGAATAAACCCTTCTTTGTAGATAAAGTAAGTAATGCATCTACTCGTTTTTCCCAGATAGCAAAATCATGACTATCATTGTTAATTGATCCTGCTTCCAAACCGCCCATATCGTGCCATCGGTGTTCAGGCCCTCTATCTTTTCTCATTTCCTATCCTTTTTTAGTTGTGTTTGTTATCGCGAATGCTCTTATCTGATCGGCAAGATGCGGCATGGGAAAGCCCGCATCGAAAAGAGATTGCAGTATACTTTCAATTGTCATCTCACCTGCCACAGAGAAAGCCCATAAAATTGCCGAGCGGGTACCTGAGGTGCAATAGGCAAGGATCTTATTTCCACTCACTTTTTGTTGTGAAATACATTCTAATGAAAGATGGCTTCCGGGAAAGGGATTATCATGGAAGTTAATACTATTTTGACTTGCTGCCTTACGGATCAGACTAGGTTTTTCATCGTCAAGGCTTTCATATGATGGCCGGTTACATATTATGTCTGTAAAACCTAGATTTTTGAGTGTTTTCAAATCAGTGGTTTTTATCTGGCTCGAAACAAAAAAGGATGATGTAAGTTTTCGATATTCCATTTAAAGCCCTATGGTTCTAGATATTTTAGACTCTTTGGTTTTGATACTATCCAAATACCAACTAGCATTGATACTAAAAAAATAAAACCATTAACCCCACCGAAACTCAAAGACGCAATTGCAGGCCCGGGACACAAGCCTGCCATCCCCCATCCAAACCCAAAGAGTATAGAACCAACAATTAATGAGGTCCCTATTTTTTTTCTTGATGGAACGTTAATATCCTTTCCAAGGAAAGTTTTGTTTTGATTTTTTGCAAGCTTCCAGGCAAAAAACATAGGGATTATTGCACCTCCCATTACAAAGGTTAATGTCGGATCCCAATCCCCGAATATATTTAACCAACCTTGAACTTTGTTGGTGTCTGTCATTTGAGATATATAAAGGCCAATTCCAAACAAGCCGCCTATTACAAAAGAGATAAATCTATTCATCAAATAATGCCCACCCATTCCTTAAATACAGAAACTGTTAAAACTCCTGATAAGACGAAAACTATCGTCGCAAATATGCTCCTGAAAGAGAGCCTCGATATACCGCAAACTCCATGTCCAGAGGTACACCCCCCAGCTACCCTCGTTCCAATACCCACGGATAATCCCGATAGGATTACTATTATAATGTTATTCGTTATATTTGTTTGTGGAATAATTAAATCAGGTAAAAAATCTACCTGACTTAATATCAATGGGAAAAAAAATAATCCAAATAGAAAAAATGTATTATTTGATAGAAATTGTTTTTTTCCTGTGTCAACAAGAAAATTTCCTAAAATACCGGATGCTCCCATTACCTTACCCAAAAGTAAAAGATAAAGGGCTCCTGCTGATCCGATAAGTAAGCCTCCTAAAAGGCCATATATCCAGTCTAACGGCATTAGTAAGTCCCCTTGGTTAAAACAAAGTATGATAGCTCAGCAGTTTTATATTTTTTCATTAGTATATTTCCTGAGTTCTGCCCTGGCAACCTGTCTGCGATGTACTGCGTCTGGTCCATCAGCGAGTCTTAATGTACGTAAGTGAGCCCATTGTCGAGCCAGCGGAGTATCTTGAGATATTCCCATTGCTCCAAACATTTGAACAGCTTGATCAGTAATTTCTAGGGCTATTCTGGGGGCTTCAACCTTGATTTGGGATATCCAAGGTGCGGCAGCACGAGCATCTCCTTGGTCCATCATCCATGCGGCTTTAAGGCATAACAAACGTGCTTGTTCGATCTTCATGCGGGCGTTGGCAACATAATCAAAATTTCCTCCAAGGTGAGCTAATTGTTTACCGAAAGCTTGACGGGAAAGCGATCTTTCACACATCAATCTTAGTGCTTTTTCGGCCATACCAATTGCTCTCATGCAATGATGTATTCTACCTGGGCCCAGTCTGCCTTGAGATATCTCGAACCCTCTACCTTCCTCCAGAAGTAAATTTTCAATAGGTACTTTGACATCTTTAAATCTAATATGCATGTGTCCGTGGGGTGCTTCATCATCACCGTAAACTTGCATGGCACGAATTTTCTCTATCCCAGGTGTTTTTGCGTCTACAACAATCATGGAATGTTGTTGATGTTTCTTTCCAGATGTTGGAGTCTTTACCATTATTATATATACTGCGCATCTTGGATCCCCAGCACCAGTTGCCCACCATTTTTCACCATTCAGCACGTAGTGATCACCCTGTTTAACACAAGTTAAAGAAATATTTGTAGCGTCTGAGGAAGCTACTGTTGGCTCGGTCATTAAATATGCGGATCGAATTTTTCCTTCCAAGAGAGGTTTTAACCAGACTTTTTTCATTTCAGATGTCCCGTATCTCTCAAATACCTCCATATTTCCTGTATCAGGTGCATTGCAGTTGAATGTCTCTGGAGCCAAGTGTGCTTTACCCATTTCTTCTGCAAGGTAAGCATATTCTACAGTGTTTAGTCCGTAGCCCTTTTTACTATCTGTAAGCCAGAGGTTCCAGAGGCCCTTATCTTGAGCTGAAGTTTTTAAGTTCTCGACTATATCTGATTGTCTATCCGTAAACTCCCATCGATCTCCCTTATGAACTTCGGCAAAATACTCTTGTTCAACAGGAGCTATTTCCTCGACAACCATTTTACTTATTTTCTCTCTTAGAGGTTTGAGTTTTTTTGAAATACCCAAGTCCATAAATTTTCCTTTTTTAGTTTAGTTAATTTGAAAACTACATTAAGTTACGAGACAGAGTTGTCAATTGGACTTAAAGGTTAACAAATAGCAATGGTTAGTGAAGCTGATATCAGTATTGAGACTTTAAGATCTTATTTTATAAAACATACCCCTTTTTTAGGAGAAATTGTAGGTTTAGAAAAATTTTCAACGGGTCAATCAAACCCAACATATAAGGCTCGCTTCGAAAAAGGTTATTACGTCTTGAGGTCTAAACCACCTGGCGATCTTCTTAAATCAGCTCATCAAGTTGATAGAGAGTTCAGAGTTATGAAGGCTTTGAAAGATACTGGGGTGCCTGTTCCTGAGATGGTACATTTGGTTGATGATGTGAACTCTCCGATTGGACGTAGTTTTTTCCTTATGGAGTATTTTGACGGTAGAATATTTTGGGACCCCAT
>JBMYRX010000016.1:0-36809 GCA_049602715.1 Paracoccaceae bacterium
ATTTACCAATAGAACTACCAGAAGATGTTACTTTAAATATTCCTGGAAACCCTCTCGATCGGCATGAAATTTGGAGAAATTGTGTCTGTCCAAAATGCCAGGGCAGAGCGCTTCGAGAAACAGATACCATGGATACTTTCGTAGATTCGTCTTGGTATTATGTTCGTTTTACTGACCCAAAATCAAATACACCCTCCAATCTAGAAGAAACAAATTACTGGATGAATGTGGACCAATATATTGGAGGCGTTGAACATGCTATTCTACATCTATTATATTCAAGGTTTTTTGCTAGAGCTATGGTTAAAACTGGACATCTTGAGGCGTTATCTAAGGAGCCTTTTAACGCTTTATTTACGCAAGGGATGGTTACACATGCGATTTACCAAACTAGGGATAAGAATGGTAGAGCCATCTATCATCTTCCAGAAGATGTAAATCATGAGAAAGCCACTTTAAAAAGCTCCGGTGAAACCGTCGAAATTCTTTCATCGGCAAAAATGTCAAAATCAAAAAAAAATGTTGTAGATCCAACAGACATAATTGATCAATTTGGCGCAGATACTGCAAGATGGTTTGTATTATCTGACTCCCCACCTGAACGGGACATTGAATGGACCGAGTCTGGTGCAGAAGGCGCCTGGAAGTTTCTAGGTAAAGTTTGGCGAACGGTATCAGAACTAGACTCTGATTGTACCTCGACAGCCGATGATCACGATCTCGAGAAAGCTACAGCTAGAGCAGTTATTCGTGTTACAGAGGGTATTGAAAATTTTGCATTCAACAAAGCCGTTGCTCAAATTTATGAATTCTTTAATATAATAAGCAAGTCTAAGTCGAGTTCATCGTCAAAGAAGAAAGCATTAAGAATAATGGCACAGCTAATGTCTCCAATGACCCCTCACCTTGCTGAAGAAATTTGGTCCAATTTGGATGGGAGAGGGCTAGTGGCAACAGCTCAATGGCCACAAGCGAACAAAAATCTCTTGGAAGAGAATTCAATTATCATTCCAATCCAAGTGAATGGCAAACGGAGAGCAGAAATTAAAATAAATGGTAACCTGGCAAAAGGCGACATAGAAAAAATAGCTTTGTCAGAAGATAATATCGCCAGAATAATAGGAGATAATATTCCTAAGAAAATTATCTATGTTCCAGGACGAATACTCAATGTTGTCATTTAACCGAAGAAACTTCCTTTTTCTTTTTTCTGCTGTCGCAGGGTGTTCTTTTACACCAGTTTTTAAACCAAAACATAGCCCTGAATACTTAAAAGGTAAAATCGAATTCCCCAATCCGACAGGTAGGGAATCGTATATACTTGTTTCCAGGTTAGAAGAAAATTTTGGTCCACTAGACAAGGTTTTGTTTAAACTCACTGTTTCGACGTCTGTTGATAAAAAAGGTTTTGGTAGCCTTGGGAATATATCCAGATACAATTTACCAGGAACTGCGTCTTTTGTTTTAACCGAAATATCTACTGGAAAAGTTATATTAAATGGTCAAGTCAATACTTTTACCTCTTATTCAGCATCAGCCCAAACCCTAGCAACCGAGACAGCTGATCGATCTGCTAGGGATCGGCTTATGAAGGCTTTGGCTGACCAAATAACAACTTCCATTAATATGAATTATCCTGCTGATTTATGAAGCTATTACAAAAAAATCAAAATGACTATTTTTTAAATCCTGATCCATCGATGGCTGGGCTGCTTTTATATGGTGCAAATAGTGCTAGAGTTCATAAGAAAAAAAAAGACTTTATAAAATCGTTACTAGGTACAAAATCTAGTGAGGAGATGCGAATAGAGATTATTGGGTCGTCAGAACTACGTAAGGAACCTAGCCTCCTAATTGATGCTGTGAAAATAAAAGGGTTTTTCTCTGGTCCACGTTGCGTCTTAATAGAAAATGCCACCGACGGCATCGCAGATATCATAAAAGACTGCCTAAGTGTGTGGAATCCGGGCGACGCATATATTTTACTCACAGCAAATTTCTTGTCTCCTAAATCTACATTAAGGAAACTATTTGAAAATGATAATAATGTTTATGTAGCTCCCATTTTTGATGATTTATTAACTTATTCAGAGATAAAATATGAAATAGAAAAGTTTGGTTTTGAAACTATCGAAAAGGACGCATCTTCGGAGCTAATTTTCTTAGGTCAGACCTTAGGTGTAGAAGAGTTTTCTCAAATGCTCGAAAAGCTCAGTTTATATAAGCTTAATGATATAACGCCCATCAGCTACAAAGATATTAAAGAAATCGTGCCTACAACTTTTGATAAAAGTCTTGAAGATGCAGCCAGTATAATTGCAGATGGAAGGACAGCTGAAATAGCCAGTTTGTTACGCAAACTGGAAGCCCAGGGAATTCAAGTGACTACTTTATGCATTGGAACAACTTTATATTTTAAGAAGTTATATAAAGCATCTAATGACCCCTCTGGAACTGAAAATGGCTTAAAAAAACTCAGGCCACCTATACCCTTTAAAAAGGCCGATAAAATGGTTCAACAAATCAAAGAGTGGGGTTCCAGAAGACTAGCAGAAGCTATTAGTATGCTGGTCCATCTTGATTTAGAACTTCGAACAAAATCTAACACTCCCAGTAGAGCCTTGATGGAGCGTGTTATGATACGTTTATCTTTAATGCCTAGACGATGACATTTGACTTTCTTTTCACCCATTCACTAGCATTCAGTCCAGCCCAGTATCCAGTGGCAAGACAACCATTTATTAAATAACCCCCTGTGGGCGCCTCCCAGTCTAACATTTCTCCAGCTACAAAAACTCCCGGCTTTTCATATAACATCAAACCATTATTAAATGACTCCTTTGAAACACCGCCAGATGAAGAAATAGCCTCATCTAAACTACCCAGACCAGAATAACTCACTTTAACTTCTTTTAGTAAGCTTGCTAGACTTTCATTATCATTAGGTAATGGATGAGAAAACTCAAAAAATATGGCTCTCTTAGTCTCATTTAATTTGAAAGATTTTTGTAAAAATTTAGAAAAACTTAATTTTTTATTTCTTTGTCTCATTTTTTTTATGATGTCTTTCCGAGAAAGATTAGGCAAGAGATCTAAAATAACATTGTGACCTTCTCGCACTGCCTTTGAAACCGTATATACCGCACCTCCCTCTAAGCCGCTTTTCGATATCACAGCTTCTCCTTTCGTCCGCAAATTACCAGCTTTCAAAATAATATTTTTTAAGGGTTTTCCAAAATGAGGTACCATTTTATTCGACCAATAAATCTTTAATCTTACGTTTGCAGGCTTTAACCTATTCACTAATATATCTTCATTCCTCATTATTTTGACCCATAGGCCATTTGAGCCAAGCTTTTTCCAACTACCACCGCCCAGACTTAAAATAGTGACTAGTGGTTGAACCTTTATCAACCCGCTATCAGTCTCAAAACATAATTTATTATCTTTCCATCCAACCCAGTTCCACTGAGTTTCAAACTTTATATTCATATTTTGTAATCTTTTAAGCCACGAACGCAAAATTGGAGACGCCTTCATTGAACTTGGAAATACTCTTCCACTCGAGCCAATAAAAATATTTTGATTTAAATCATTCGCCCAACGTGAAACAGCGTCTGGTCCAAAGCTCCTTAATATTGGACCCATCCAGCCAGATGCGTCATAAAATTGTTTGACGAAGCTATCTATATTTTCATTTTTTGTTAAATTTAGACCAGATTTTCCAGCCATTAGAAATTTTCGACCAAAAGATGGTTTTCGATCAGCAATAAGAACTTTTAATCCATTAGAGGCCAATTTATCTGCTGCCATCAAACCAGCCGGCCCAGCTCCTATTACTACAGCAAAGTTACTCACTTTTTGTTCCTAATACTCAATTTCAATTTTTTTTCATTAGATATGTAGTGTCTTATCATCTATTATCTCTAAATTAATCCCACCAACTTCCTTATTGAAGTTTCTCTCAAAGATATTTCTTCATTAGTGAAATCTAAAGACTTGGGAGAACACATCCATAGTAATGTTTTGGCGGGCCAGAGAGCTGGTATATGTTCAGAAAAATCCATCTGACTTATAGGGTTAATACCACTTTCCTTTATTCTATGCTGCATTTTTGTGGCTACCGTACCAGGTGATAGACTCATAACTCTTATACTGGTGTCTTTTAACTCTAATTGAACAGAACGAGTCAGCATTGAAAGACCTGCTTTTGAAACACAATAATGGCTCCAACCTTCCAAGGGGTTGTAAGCCGCACCAGAGCCCAAATTAATTATACACCCAGATTCTTGTTGGCGCATAACTGGTATTACATAATAACAGCCATAAAAAGCACCTTTCAGATTAATATCTATCGCTTTACTCCAATCATCTACGTTTGTGTTAATGATGTTAGAAATGGGGTCTATAGTCCCTGCATTATTTATTAATATATCGATTCTACCTGTATCGCTTAAAGCTTTACCAACAATAATTTCCCAATCTTCTCTTTTGCTAACATCGCCTATACATTTCACGGCTTTGCGTCCAAGGTTCTTAGAAATAGCATCTAGATCTTCGTTACTGCGGCCGACCAGATACACCCAGGCACCCGCTTCATGGAATAGTTTGGCTGTTTCAAGACCAATTCCTCTGCTGGCTCCAGTAATTATCACAGTTTTATCTTTAAAAATCATATTACTTGCTCCTAGTTATTTAATATCGGATCTGCTGCAATCTAATGCAAAAAGTATGCTTGCCTAGCCACAAACAACATAATACCTCTCTATTATTATGGATAGCAAATTAATAGATCTTACAAATAAACTTCTTAGGGAATCAGAAAAAGCTGGTGCTAATGCAGCCGACGTAATTACGATAAGAGATATTTCAACCTCAGTGAATATACTTAATGGGGTGACTGAAAAAACTGAAAGGTCAGAAGCTTTCAAAATAGGTCTTCGAGTAATAATTAATAAAAAGCAAGTCTGTGTGGCATCATCCTTACTAGATGATTTATCACTTCAAGAAACGGCTAGAAAAGCTGTTGCCATGGCTAACGAAGTAGTTAGTGATCCGTTCATTGGACTGGCATCAGAAACCCAAATAGCTTCTGATTGGCAGATCAAAAACCTAGAGCAGGACGAAACGCAACAAGAACCCGCAATTGAAACTCTTGCCAAATTAGCATTACGTGCAGAAAATTCAGCGCTAAAAATAAAGGGAGTAACAAAAGCCCGATCAACCTCAGCTTTTTATACTAGAAGAGAACTATACCTTTCAGCCACAAATGGTTTTTCAGGTGGATATTCAAAAACATTACATGGGTTATTTTGTGACGCCATCGTTGGAACGGGCACTCAGATGGAAAGAGATAGCTTTGGGGATACCAGAACCCATCGAAATGACTTATTCTCTCCAGAGAAAGTAGGTGAAAAAGCTGGACTTCGAGCTAGAAAAAGAGAACGTCCTAGAAAGCCTAAAACTGGCTATTATCCAGTACTATTTGACGAGCGTATATCTAGTAGTCTAATAAGCCATTTACTAACCGCAGTCGATGGCGCCGCAATAGCACAGGGAACTTCTTGGGCTAAAAACTTAATAGGGAAACCTATCCTTCCAACTAATCTTTCGTTGGTCGAGGACCCAATGAAAAAAAGGAGTTTTTCCTCGAGACCGTTTGATGTGGAAGGTTTACAATCAAAAACGAGAACCATAGTCGAAGATGGTACCTTAAAGAGCTGGACACTGGACTTAGCTACCGCTCGAAAGTTGGGCCTAAAGAGTACCTCTAACGCTTCCAGAGGACCATCATCGCCCCCAAGACCCACTATAACTAATACCTTTTTAACAGGTGGTAATAATTCATTTGAAGATTTAGTTCAAAAAATGCATGCAGGGCTATTGGTAACTTCTATGATAGGTTTAACTATCAATCAAAATACAGGTGACTATTCTAGAGGAATTTCTGGCTTCTGGGTAGAAGATGGTGAAGTAAAGTACCCAGTGAATGAGTGTACAATAGCTGGGAACTTAAAAGAGATCTTTTCATTTATTTTAGCAGGAAATGATGCGAAACCATACAAAAATATTAGCACTCCAAGTTTGTTAGTAGAAGGAATGACTATTGCAGGAAAATGATGATTTAATTTTGCTTAAAGATGCGGCGTATGAATGTGGAAAAATTGCCAAATCTTTTTTTCGCAAAAATCCAGAAAGATGGGAAAAAACGGATGAATCTGGACCTGTTACAGAGGCAGATATAGCTATTAATAATATGCTGAAAACTGAACTTATAAATAACAGACCTGACTTTGGATGGTTGTCGGAAGAAACAGAGGACTCTATCAAAAGATTGTCCCATTTAAACACTTTCATAATCGACCCAATTGACGGCACACGGTCGTTTATATCAGGTGACAGCATGTTTTCTCACTCATTGGCAATTTCTAGGAATGGCCAAATAGTAGCAGCCGTAGTTTACTTACCTATTCTAGATCTCATGTATACGGCTGCAGAGTTTAGCCCATCAAAATTAAATGGAAAACTGATCAAACCATCAAATGCTAGTACTCTGGAAAATTCTCTAATATTAACAACATCAAAAAATATGAATTCGCTAAACACGAAATATGAGTCCTTAAACATAAATATAGAGTATAGATCCTCATTGGCCTATCGTTTATGTCTAGTAGCGGATGGACAATTCGACGCTATATTAACGATGCGCAAATGCTGGGAATGGGATATCGCCGCAGGGGATCTAATCATAAGAAAGGCCGGGGGCCGATCAACAGATAAATTTGGTAATCCGCTTATCTTTAATAAAGTAAATACAGTAACTGAAGGCTGCGTTGGTGCGGGCGATAAATTGCATAAGGTAATCTGCTCTAGAATTGTGTAGAGCAATATTTGACTTCGAGGTCTAGCTTGATAGAACTTTTCAAATTTTGTAGACTCAACACTATTGGAAGGCTTATATAAGAAATGAGTGCCATTACTTTTTTTTCAAGAGCAACTCTATGAAATATTCATTTTCTCTCTCCTTTTATTTATTAGTTGCTAATAAGCTTTCAGGGTTAGCGAGTAGAAAGCTTGAGTCTAGACTTAAGGCTGGAAAGGAGGATCCTGATCGTATTAACGAACGAAGAGGGATATCCGAGGCCAGTAGACCAAAAGGTGAGCTAATATGGTTTCATGCCGCCAGTGTTGGAGAGTCATTAGCTTTGCTCGGGCTTATAGAGGACCTCTTAGAAGAAAGGCCTTTGACAAATATACTGATAACCACTGGGACGACCACTTCGGCGAATCTAATACAGTCTCGCCTTCCTAGTAGAGCAATCCATCAATACATTCCTATAGATGTTGGTAAATTTGTTCAAAAATTTTTAGACCATTGGAAACCAAATATAGCTATTTTTACGGAAAGCGAGCTGTGGCCATGCTTAATTTATTATACATATAAACAAAAAGTTCCACTAATATTAATTAATGCTAGAATTTCACAAAAGTCTTTTTCTAAATGGAAATGGCTTAAAGGTATTGCAAATTCAATCTTAAGCAGTTTTAGCGTAATACTTTGTCAGGATGAAAAAACCGCTAATTATATAAAAAAACTGTCCAATCTGAAAATAAACCCTCAGATTACAGGGTCTTTAAAGCAGAGTGCTGCCCCACTCCCATTTATCGAAAGTGAACGTATAAAAATTAGTGATCAGATAGGCGGTAGACCTGTATGGCTCGCAGCATCTACCCATGAGAATGAAGAGTTAACTATAACTCACGCACATGCATTTGCTAAAAGATTTTCAAGACAGTTATTACTAATTATTGCCCCTAGGCATCCCGATAGGGGTGCAGAAATTTGTTCCAAACTGCGGAATTTAGGCTGGACAGTATCTTTAAGATCAAACGGTGAGGGAATTAGTAATAATACTGAAATATATATAGCTGATACTTTTGGTGAAATGGGCCTCTGGTATAGGATCTCTCCAATAAGTTTTATGGGTGGCTCACTAGTCAAAGTAGGGGGACATAACCCATTTGAACCCGCTGCGTTGGGCTCTGCTGTGCTTCATGGCCCACATATCTGGAGTGCCATAGAAGCTTATGAAATATTAGGGAACTCCAAGGCATCATTGCAGGTACAGACTTCAGAAGAACTTTCGCAAGCTGTAATTGATCTTTTAAACCCTGATACAGCCGCTTCAATGGCTCATTCAGCCTGGGAAGCTTGTTCTAAAGATGCCGAAGCTTCCTCTAGGGCTTTATATGAAATATTAAAAGTGTTAACTAATTTGGAGGCTTATGGATGAAAACTCCAAATTTCTGGTACAAAAAATCTGGATTCCTATCATTAATTTTTCTTTTGCCTTCGTTTTTATATATTTTAGCAGTAATGATCTACAGAATACTTAGTAAACCGTACTACTCTAATGTACCGGTAGTATGCATAGGTAATATAACCGCAGGTGGAACTGGAAAGACTCCAACTACCATAGCGATTACAGAAAGATTAAAAGGTTTGGGTCTAAAACCTCAAATCGTTTCACGTGGCTATGGAGGTAGTGAAAAGGGCCCTCTATTAGTGGATGAAAAAATCCATAGTGTTGATCACGTTGGTGATGAACCCTTATTATTATCTAATTATGCGCCCACATGGGTCTCTAAAAAAAAGGTTTTAGGGGTAAAAGCTGCAATAAAAGAAGGTGCTGATGTAATTATACTTGATGATGGATTTCAAAATATGAGTGTACATAAAGATTTATCTATTGTTGTTGCTGACACAAATTTAGGGTTTGGGAACGAGCGTATAATACCAGCTGGTCCACTTCGTGAGAAACTGACTTCAGGGCTTAACCGTATGGATATTTTTATATCAATTGGATCTACTAAAAATCAGAAAGAATTTATTAAAAAATATGATTATCTTATCTCAAAAAAAAATCATGTAGAGGCAGAAATCATTCCACTAGATACTGGGATGAATTGGGATAATTTACGCGTTTCAGCTTTTGCTGGGATAGGAAATCCTGATAAATTCTTTCATACTTTACAAAATTTAGGGGCTGAAGTAGTTTTGAAAAAAACCCTAGCAGATCACCAGAAATTTGATACCAAAATGTTAACCAGACTAGAATCAGAGGCTCTTGCCATTAATGCCCAACTAGTTACAACAGAAAAAGATGCTGTCAGATTACCCGTAAACTTCAGAAAGAAGATATTAGTCTTACCGGTTAGATTAGAAATTAACGATTGGTATTTACTGGATAACGCACTAAAAATGATTTTATCCAAAAACTAATTTAAATTATTTTCTATAATTTCTATTAGTTCGTTATAGTTCATATTAGAATAAAGTTTACCATTGATTATAAATGACGGTGTCGACTTAATACTGTCCTCCAGGGCATTTTCTCTATATTTTTCTACCAGAGCTCTTGCTTTTGTATTATTTTGCAGACACGTTTGAATTTGATTTTCAGACATCCCCGAGATTTTTCCTATCCTTTCTAGTTTACCAACTACTTCATCAACATCCCCTGTTGTCCATTCATCTTGCTTTTTGAATATTAGATCAACTAGGCCAAAGTATCTTTCAGAACCGCTGCAACGAGCAACCATGGCTGCCCAAAGGCCATATTTATCGAAGTATACTTCTCTAAATATAAATTTTACCTGGCCAGAATCTATATAGTTTTTTTTTAACTTTAAGAAGCTATCTTCATGAAAAGTTCTGCAGTGAGGGCAAGTAAAAGAAGCGTATTCAATTAATACAACAGGTGCATCATCACTACCTAAAACCATTTCATCAATAGTTTCAGATTCTATAGAATCAGAACTGAGTGTTTGAGCACTAACCCCAGTACTGTTCAAATTCAAAGTGGTTAAAATAATAAGCCCTAAACCTATAAAAGACATCAAAAAACTAAATAATTTACTATTAACCATCAGAACAACCCTCAAAAATCTTTCTTAGATAGTACATTTTTTCCCAAATTTCGCAACGCTTCTCGTAAGTTATGGTTTGATATAGATTTTACCATCACATTAGACGAATTTTCAATCTTCAAATTCAGTTTTTCGTCTAATACAGGTATTTTATCATTAGTTTCGGAATTTTTTATATCTAGGTTTTCAAGGGAATCTGTTTGGGTAACTCTAACTCGATTTATGGCATTATAACCGTAAACCGAATTAACACTATCTCTGATTTGTGGTAACATTGTTTGTAAGATTGGTCCATTTGCCCCCAGACACAAAACTGTTAGAGTTGCACCAAGATTACTCTTTTGAGATGTAACTTTTACAGGTATTGCAATCGATGCGATCTCATGCCCAACAATTTCTTCCCAGTGGGTAAGTATTTTTGTCGTAGTAAAACCTCGTTTCTCCGTAACCCTCTTTGTCTCATTTTTTAAGAAACTAGAAATCGCTCTAAATCCTTTTTGATTTCTGATACGCTTGTTGTTTTCTTGGTTTTCGGATTTTTTGTACATTTAATTATTTCTTATTTTATTAAACTTTAAAAATCATTATATATCGTATTAGTTTCAACTGACAGGGTAAAGTTTTGGCAATTAATGTAAGTTCCCGTGATCTACTAAATTGGTACGACACAAACGCTCGAAAGTTGCCCTGGAGAATACCTCCCAATATGATAAAAAAGGGTGAAAAGCCAGATCCTTATAAAATCTGGTTAAGTGAGATAATGCTTCAACAGACCACTGTCGCAACAGTTGAAAGTTATTTTATTTATTTCGTTTCTATGTGGCCAAAAATCTCTGACCTAGCAGATTCTAGAGATAACCAGGTTATGGCCGCCTGGGCGGGTTTAGGCTATTATGCTAGAGCAAGGAATCTTTTAAAGTGCGCTCGTATTATAATGTCAGAATTTGATGGTGTTTTCCCTACTGATATAAATGATTTACAAGCCTTACCCGGGATTGGCCCGTACACATCTGCCGCAATAGCTGCTATAGCATTCGATAAACCTGAAACAGTTGTAGACGGTAATGTAGAGCGCGTAATATCAAGAATACATGCCATACAAAAGCCACTCCCAAAAGCAAAAACTCTTTTATTTGAGTGTGCAGAAAAGATCACACCCAGGAGAAGAGCTGGTGACTACGCTCAAGCTATTATGGATCTTGGTTCTACAATATGCCTGCCCAAAAACCCTAAGTGTGATATTTGTCCATGGAAACAAAACTGCTTAGCAAGACTTAAAGGTATAGCATCAAGTTTGCCAATTAAGGTAAAGAAAGACGTTAAGCCAATCCGTTATGGTATAATTTACGTTGTTAAACGCGATGATGGCTCATGGCTTTTGGAGCGGCGAGAGCCAAAAGGTTTACTAGGGGGAATGCTCGGATGGCCAGGCTCTGAATGGTCAACTGAACCCGTTGAATCAGCTCCAGTGATAACAGAGTGGATCACAAGTGAAACGCTAGTTCGTCATGTTTTTAGCCATTTCACTCTCCACTTAAAGGTAAAAATAGCCATCATTCCGACAGGCATTACGCCAATCGTTGGCGTTTTTCATAATGCTGATCAGTTTATGAAATCCGATCTGCCAAAGTTGATGCAAAAAGTCTTCGATGTCGCCCTATTAGAATTAAAAAAAAACCCCGCTTTAAAAAAAACGGGGTAGTAACTACTGCAATTTTACAGCATGCGTAGGCGATTTTTGTCTAGGTCATCTCAGATCTTATTTGTTGACGGAGTAAATCTATCGGTATCCGCTTTCCATCTCTCTTATAACACCAGTAATTCCACCCATTGCAGCTCGGTGCCCCCTCCATAGCTGCACCCACTTGGTGAATTGACCCTTTGATATCGTTTCCTATTAATGTACCATCTACTCTAATTTTTGCTTTATACCGGCCATTTAAACTCCACAAGTCTTCCCCTGGATTTAGCATTCCTCGTTCAACGAGTTGACCAAACGGTACCCGAGGCTCACTTCGTTTAGAAGGTGTCACCTCTAAAGAGGATCGATCAAATTTCCTTATTTTTTTCAATCGTTCTAGGGCCACTTTTTTATATTCAGGCTCTTTCTCAACACCTATAAAATCTCGACCAAGTTTTTTTGCTACAGCACCGGTAGTGCCTGTGCCAAAAAACGGATCAAGAATTACATCTCCAGGCTTTGTAGTTGCTACAAGTATACGGTGAAGTAATCCTTCTGGCTTTTGAGTAGGGTGAGCTTTATCACCATTTTCATTCTTCAATCTTTCGTGACCTGTACATATAGGTAGTACCCAATCAGAACGCATCTGAACACCATCGTTCAAAGACTTCAATGCTTCGTAATTGAAGGTATACTTACTTTCTTCCGACTTTGACGCCCAAATCAGTGTCTCATGTGCATTCGTTAAACGCATACCACGGAAATTTGGCATTGGGTTAGACTTTCGCCAAACCACATCATTGAGCACCCAAAAACCTTGGTTTTGAATCTCACTACCAACACGAAAAATATTATGATAACTACCAACCACCCAAATTGCTCCGTTTGGCTTTAATACCCTTCGAGCCTGCGTCAGCCAATTTCTGGTAAATTCATCATATGTGCGAAAACTAGAAAATTTATCCCAATCGTTGTCAACTGCATCAACCTTAGTATTATCAGGTCTATGTAAATCGCCTCTCAGTTGCAGATTATATGGTGGATCTGCAAATACTAAATCAACCGACTCCGCTGGCAAGCTTTTCATAGCTTCAACACAATCGGCTTCAAGGATTGAATTTAACGGCAGAGCCGCGTTTATAACTTTATCAATTTTACCCATGTCCGCCTCAACTACACGCTTGTCACGCTTTAAATTATTTGGGGTTAAAATGATTCAAACTTGAATCTTTGTCAAAAACTATTTTTAATCAATGAGTTACAAATCATTCTTGATACAATATGTTGTGTATAGGACGGAAAGAGGACCTATGATGTAGTGTCACTCCTAGGGTTTCTAATGCTAAAATATGAGCTGAGGTGGGGTATCCAGCATTCGTTTCCCATCCATATCCTGGAAAGTGTTGCCCTAAATCCACCATTATCTTATCGCGACTTACCTTAGCTATAATAGATGCAGCCGCAATTGATACTGATTTGCTATCACCTTTTACTATGGATGAAGCTGGAATCTTTAAAGCTTTTGGTACCATATTTCCGTCAATTAGGACATAATCTGGCTGAATGACTAGTCCCCTTATTGCTCTGACCATTGCTAAGTGCGAAGCCTGTAAAATATTTAACTGATCTATCTCTTTTACCGATGCGTGTCCCACTGAATAACACGCTGTGTCTAATATCAAAGAAAAGAGTTCCTCTCTTCTCTTTTTAGAGAGCTTTTTAGAGTCAGTTATACCATTAGGGATATTACATGGGTCCAGGATAACCGCAGCCGCGACTACTGGACCAGCGAGTGGTCCTCGACCAACCTCATCTACACCAGCTATGCTATTGACACCGCCTCTACTCAATTCAATTTCTAAATTAAAATCTGGCGTGGATTTGATGTTCTTCACTCTTTTAAAACCAATTATATTTTCCTAAAGACTTATTTAAATTGACAACAATCCTATCTAACCTAATAAATTATAATATGAAAAATTCATATTTTTTTGGCTATGGCTCTCTCGTAAATACCAGCACTCACTCTTTTAAAACATATGAAACTGGGTTTGTCCAAGGTTGGAGAAGGTATTGGCAACATACTTCTTTAAGAGATATTCCTTATCTTTCAGTTTACCCTTCTGATAAAAATAAATTGTATGGTTTAATTGCCAAGGTTCCAGATAACAGTTGGAAAGATTTAGACTTTAGAGAAAAAGGGTACAACAGAACAGAGACCAAATGCATTATCAAGACAAAAGAAGTTAAACACACTCAGATATACTATGTACCGAAATGCAATTTTTCTATACGGAATAGAGATAAAGGGTTGTTACTCAGTTATTTAGACTGCGTAATCCAAGGTTATTTAAAACAGTTTGGTGAAGAAATAGCCGCTGAATTCTTTTCCACTACTGATGGTTGGGATATCAAAATAAGAGATGATCGGCTAAATCCCTTATATCCAAGACATGTTGATCTAACAAAGTCGGAAAGAGCATTTATAGATCATCATATTAATTTGGTACGGAAGACCCCGTAATTTCTCAATCAAGAGTGGGTAAAATTAAATTACTTTTTGATGTACTTCTATAATGTTACCCTCGGGGTCATAAAAGAAAATTTGATGCCACTCCTTTGCAAAAGTTGTTCCATAATCTGAGTAAGGTATATTATCTTTTTCAAGTTTATTTATAAATGCCTCAAGGTCATCAGTTCTGAATGCTATATGACCTTTTTCAACTGGATTAATTTTCTGATTATTCTTAAACCCCACATTTAAATCTCTTTCAGCAAGATGCATCTCTATTTTGCCCTCAGTGACAAAATTGATTTGTCCACTATAACCTCTATTTTTTGTTTCTTTTGTACGAGGAAACTTATCAACCGGTATTTCATCCATTCCCAATATATCTCGGTAAAAATTATTCATTAAGGGAACATCTTTTGAAACAAAGTTTATGTGATGAAATTCTAATTTCATTTAACTAACCGACTCCCTAATTTTCCTAAAAAATATCCTGGAACTAAACCTTTAGCGTATTCTTCGTTTTTCACTCTAATTGGGCCTTCTCTATGGCAGCCCTCATGTTCTTCGTCAGCAATTTCTGCCAATAGGTCTGGTATCCCATATTCTCCTCCATCTCCAAGGAGTTTATCCCTGCATTGAATAAACCCATTTACTGAACCAAACCAATCTGCCATTACCGTCGAGCTTACAAAATAATATTCAATCCATTTTTGGGATTTTAAAATAAAGACGTTTGTTACCCAGTGACCGTGATTAGTATTCATACCTATTAACCCATGTTTCATATAAAATTTATTTAAAAAAATTGAAAGGTTACAGTTTTTACATTTTATATACGGCTTATTATATAATAAAAGTTTAACGAAGTGATACTTATAATTAATTCGTTTTGATCTTTCAAATTATAACATTTGTCTTATATTGAATGTATTATTTATTTTAAAGGAGAATATAGCATGCACGCCATTCAATTCATCGTACAGCCTAACCCTGACCAGGCTCGCTCCGAAACTTTGGACGTTATTAAAAAAGTTGCCAAAATTTGGAAAGATTCAGGTGCTAATCGAACAACCGTTGCAACAATGACTGGTGGCCTTTACGGAGCTATGTCAATGGTTGCTTACTTTGACGATGTTGCGCATGCGGGAACCTGTAGGAAAAATGTAAACGAACATCCTGATATTAGTAAGATTCTTGATAACCCTATGGGTGAGGTTCTCTTTGAAAATAGCTACTCTGAAGTAATCACTTACGACTGATATGAGTACATTTATCTAATCCAAGATTAATTTAAATATGTTTCAGGAGTATTGAGTGTGTCTGAAAAATCCCTCCAATGGGTAACAAAAGTACTGTTCAGTTCAGTTGACAGATTTGGCTGGCATTATCCATTTCCGTCGCAATGGATAAACGACAATTTTGGTTCAGTAGAGTTATTTCGAAATGAATTTAATAAAGAGCTTCATAATTTTGATCTAAAAGGCCTGATTTGGAATAGAATTATTGAATTAGATGGTTGTGGTAGTTTTGATGGTAAAGGCCCAGACCACCTAAACTGGAGGACTCAATTTGAAAATGATGAGTTATGGGGCGAAGCATGGAAAAACGAAGAAGTGGTTTTAGGAAGATTGTATCTTAATAACAAAAATTAACGAAAATTAAAAATCTTTATGGTAACGTAAACTCAAAATGATTTAGTCATCACTTAAGTGCTGTATTCACAAAAAAATAAACTAATTTTTATTAATTAACTTGGCGGTCCCGACAGGACTCGAACCTGTAACCTATCCCTTAGGAGGGGATTGCTCTATCCAGTTGAGCCACGGGACCAAAAAATTTACTTTATAAACTAACCTCTTGCCTTAGGTATTCTTAGAAACAACTTCTTTCATAAAACGATCTCTAATTACAACAGGGTCCATTGTAATTACAGGAACTTTTACGTTTCCTGAATCACACTTACAAACAATTATTGTCATTTGATTGCCCTCTATAGCGTCTCTTACAGCAACCACTGTATCTTCAGCTTTACATTCAATTACGTTTTCACAACCACATGCTTTTGCAACCGCTGACAGTGATGTTTTCTTTCCTGCATATGTAGGCTGGTCTCCAGTAGACCCATAGCTACCATTATCAATAATTAATAGAATAAAATTGTTTGCTATGTTATTTGCAATTGTTGGTAATGTTCCTAGATTAGTTAACACTGAACCGTCCCCATCGATAGAAATGACTTTCTCTTTTTGAGATAAAGCCAAACCTAAACCAATAGATGACGCTAACCCCATAGTTCCCAACATATAGAAATTTGAGGGCTGATCATCTATTGAATGTAACTCCTGACTAGGAAGCCCAATATTACACACCACCAAATAATCAGAAATTATCGGAACCAGTTCTTTTAATATTTCAGATCTTATCATCTCAGTAACCTTTCCAAAATGATGCATCAGTTAAAATTGCTACGGGTTTATTACACATAAATGTGTATTGAAGAATTTTATCTAACTCTTCAACGTCTTCTTCTTTATGAAAGTGATAGGTTGGAATATTTAATTGATTTAAAAGAGCTTTCGTATGAACGGCCATCTCAACCTGACAAGCGACTGGTTCACCCAGCTCACCACGATAACTAATTAACATTGGTAATGGCAGTCTGTAATACTGAGTAAGTGTAACTAAAGTATTAATTGTTACGCCTATCGCCGTGTTTTGCATAATGATAGCCGGTTTTTTTCCACCCATATAAGCTCCAGCACAAAGTCCCATACCCTCGTCTTCTTTATTTGAGGGTATATGATAAATATCTTCGCACTCTTCAATTTTTCCAATTACTCCAGCTAACTGTTTACAGGGAACCGTGGTAACAAAACTAATATCGTTTTTTACAAAATCGTTTACGATCTTATCTTCGATAGACATGTGATTATTTACCCCGTTTATTAATTAAAGTCACACTTTTTTCTAGAAGTTTCATAATACATCAGTCTATCAATAAACAACAGGGTTTTTTCTGTTGAGTATAAACACTAGAAGTAGTTTAAATCTAAATAAAGCGCGTAATGAAAGGAATTTACCAATGCAAGGCCTAATGATGAACCGTCCACTCAAAATTTCGGACATTATAACCTTTGCATCAGAAAATTATCCAAATGTCGAGGTAGTATCTGTAAGGAGTGAAGGTGATATTCATAGAACTAATTACCTTAAAATCTATAAACGTATTTCCCAGTTAGCTCATGCTCTTGGGTCGCTGGGTATAAAGAAAGGAGACAGGATAGCAACTCTAGCTTGGAACGGATATCGTCATTTAGAACTATATTATGCTATTTCTGGAATCGGTGCAGTTTGCCATACAATAAACCCGAGGCTGTCTAACAGTCAATTAATATACATAATTAATCACGCTAAAGATAAGTTGATCTTTATTGATTTAGCGTTTGTAAAACTAATAGAAAATGTGAAAGATAGTCTCTCACCAGATGTGCGGATCGTGGTATTAACTGAAAAAAATTATATGCCTGAAACATCGTTAACAATCGAGTGTTACGAGGATCTTATATCAAACAAATCTGAAATCTTTAAATGGCCAGATTTTGAAGAGAACACTGCTGCATCGCTATGCTATACTTCCGGAACTACCGGGGAGCCAAAAGGAACGTTATACACTCATCGGTCGACAGTTTTACATGCGATGATGATATCTATTTCATTATCTGACTCCCTCAAAGAAGGTAGAAAGGTATTGCCTGTTGTCCCCTTGTTTCACGTTAATGCTTGGGGTTTACCTTACGCCGCGCCACTAACGGGGGCAGGCTTAGTCTTTCCCGGCCCAAAATTAGATGGTGAAAGTCTTTATAGTTTGATGGAGTCCGAAGAGGTCTATTCTGCTTGGGGAGTGCCAACTGTATGGTTAGGTTTATTGCAAACGATTTCAAAAAAGAAAAAAACTCCCCTAAGCTTTGGTGATGTAGTGATCGGTGGCTCTTCAGCTCCTAGATCGATGATCGAAACATTTGAAAATTTGGGTATAAATGTTTGTCATGCCTGGGGAATGACAGAAATGAGCCCCGTAGGAACTCAAGGAAATATACCACACTCCCATAATCGTCTAAGTCTGAAAGAGAAAATAGACTTGAAAGCTAAACATGGACGACGCTTATTCGGAGTCGAGTTAAAAATTGTGGGGGAAAATGGAAAAATACTGCCTAATGATGGAAAAGCACAAGGAAATTTATATGTTCAAGGGCACGCTATCACTGCCGGCTACTTTAACAATGAATCGGCCACAAGAGCCGCGTTCGACGCTGACGGTTGGTTTTGTACTGGCGATATAGCTACTATCGACTCTGATGGATACCTAACAATTGTAGACAGATCTAAAGATCTTATAAAATCTGGCGGTGAATGGATAAGTTCGATCGATTTGGAAAATGTAGCTATGTCTCACCCTGACATTTTAAATTGTTCCGCTATTGCATCGCCACACCCTCTTTGGGGAGAACGACCTATCCTGATAGTAATACCGGTAGAAGGTATAAAACCACAGAAAAAAACCATAATAGATTTACTTAAAACACAATTTTCAAAATGGCAGATCCCAGAGGATATACTTTTTGTTGATAAACTGCCTTTAACTGCTACGGGAAAGGTATCAAAATTAACTCTTAGGAATGAATACGCGAAGTACTTTCTGAAGCAAGAGACAGAAACCGAGACATAAAATAGGATGCTATAGACATGAATATAAACAATCTTTTTGATCTGAGTGGCAAAGTTGCTTTTGTAAGTGGTGGAGCAACAGGTATTGGTAGAATGGCAACAGAGGCTATGGCTATGGCTGGTGCAAAAGTATTCATAGCGAGTAGAAAGGGATCAGCTTGTTTGTCTGTTGCCGAAGAAATTAATAAAAAAGGCTATACTGGCAAAGTTGAGAGCTTTGAAGGTGATCTTTCAACAGAAATAGGTGTTAATTCGGTCGCAGATAAAATAAAAAATAGAACAGAGGTATTACATATTTTAATGAATAACGCTGGACGGAGTTGGGGAGCTCCTCTAGGAAGTTTCCCCTACAGCGCATGGGAAAAAGTAATGTGCCTTAACGTTGCCGGAGTGTTTTCTTTAACCCAATTATTAATTCCTCTCCTCGAACAATCAGCTACTTCTGAAGACCCGGCAAGAGTTATTAACGTGGGGTCAGTTATGGGAGAAATACCAATGGGGGATGGTGCCTATAGTTATTCAGCTTCAAAAGCGGCCGTACATCAGATGACTAGGGTTCTCGCCAAAGAACTCGCCGAAAAAAAAATAACTGTAAACGCGTTAGCGCCAGGCCCATTTGTTAGTAATATGACAGCATTTGCTACTGCTGATCCTAAAAGTCGAGATAAAGTTGGAAAAAATGTTCCACTTGGTCGAGTGGGTTCTTCCAACGATATAGCAGGGGCTGTTATATTTCTGACCAGCAAAGCTGGAGCATATCTGACTGGGTCAATACTCCCATTAAGTGGGGGAATAAATGTAGCAACTGGTCCAAGGATATTTTCAGATGATTAATTGTGCCGAGTGTAGTATTACTGAAATGAAAAAGTTCCTTGGCTCTGAGGTGGGACTGTCTGACTGGGTCGTGATAAATCAGGAAAGAATTAATAAGTTTGCCAGACTTACAGAAGATGAGCAATTTATTCACATAGACCCTGAAAGAGCGTCAAAAGAAACACCTTTTGGTGGAACGGTTGCACATGGATTTTTAACACTCTCGATGCTTGTTAAATTAGCTGAATCTGCCCTACCAAAAATTAAAGATGTAAAATTTACTATAAATTATGGGTTTGATAAAATTCGTTTCATTTATCCTGTTGCAGCGAACTCTAACTTAAGGGCTCGTTTTATTTTAAAGGAAGTTGAAGAACGCTCACTCACACAAATAATGACCAAATGGGATGTTTCTGTTGAAATAAAAAACGTAGAGAGACCAGCAATAGTAGCAACCTGGGTTAATTTATTGATGTTCTAGGTTCTTGTGCTTTTAGTATTAAAAATGCATATCAAATTGGCTTGCTAAACTATCAATCAGAGTAGATAACTTATCCGCTGCCATAGGTTGCATAGGTGGGCGCAGATTTTCCCAATTTCCGTTACCTGTGGATTTAGCTAATAGAGCTTTTTGTGCAGGGATAGGAGCATAGTCTTGGAACATCAAACGCACAGCTCGAACCTTTTTATGCTTCTCCTCCGCTTCATCCCATTTTCCCGCATGGCAAAGATCAATAACTTCAGAAATATCACTCCCATTTAAGTTGGCAGTAGCTGAAATACAGCCCGGTGCGCCTAAACGGATAGCATCTATTACTGGCAGTTCTGCGCCCGGATAAACAATTAAACCTTTTATCCCCAGAAGAGCTTTTGTATTTTCCCAATCCCCAGAGCTATCTTTAATACCCACAACTACACCCGAAAATTCTGCGAAAAGCCTCTTAACCAGTTCAATGGATAACCCGACGCCAGAAACTTGTGGAATGTGATAAAGGTATATTTTTAAATTTGGGTCATCGATTCCATCAATAAGTTTTAAGTAATAGTCAAAAAGTCCATCATCACTCATACCTTTAAAATAAAACGGCGGTAACGTCATAACACCCTTACACCCAAGCTTTAATGCATGCTGACAAAGATCGATTGTATCAGGAAGATTACATAGTCCCGTCCCAGGAATAAGTTTATTTGGGTCAATACCAAAGTTTACTAGACCCTCTAAAGCAGCCTTCCTCTCATTATTACTAACTGACAAGGCCTCTCCAGTAGTTCCAAATGGTGCGAGACCAGAGCATCCTGTTTCAAGTAATTTTTGTGCCAACTCGTTATAAAGATTTTGATCAAAATTTAAATTATCGTCAAATGGGCTTAGAATCGGTGCTATAAGGCCTGTAATCATTTTCTTATCCTAATTAATTTTTGTAAACAGTATTATTTAAAACACACTGATACGAAACGTCCATAGATAAATAGCTATATTGTTAAAAAGAATTGTTTGGATAATTCGCAATATGATGTTTATTATCTATGTGAAAAAATGTATCTAGCTTTTGGAAAGAAATATTTACACAAGTGAGGTTTTAAAATGTCATACGAAAAGCTCGAATTACTGATCGACGGGAATTGGAGGCAAGGGTCTTCAAATAAAACAGAAAAAGTTTATAATCCGGCCACGAATGATGTCTTAGGTGAGCTCCCTCATGCAACAGATTCAGACCTTGATGAAGCCTTGGCATCAAATGCAAAAGCTTTTAAGTCCTGGAAAATAATTACGCCTCTTGCCAGGCAAAAGATTATAGAAACAGCATGCCGGATACTAGAAGATAGAGCAGACACAGTAGCTGAAAATCTTACAAAGGAAATGGGTAAGCCGCTCGGAGAAGCTAAGCTGGAGTTATCGGTAGGCCTCGACGTACTTAGATGGTACGGCGAGGAGGGGAAAAGAGCCTATGGAAGAGTAGTTCCATCAAGAACTCCGGGCGTGATACAAACAGTTGTGAAAGAACCAATAGGACCAGTAATTGCATTTGTCGCTTGGAATTTCCCTGTAATGAACGTAGTAAGAAAAGTCGGTGGAGCACTTGCCGCTGGCTGTACAATAACAATTAAACCTAGTGAAGAAACGCCTGGAACTGCTATCGCTATCGCTCGGGCTTTCATGGATGCTGGATTGCCTCCCGGGGTACTAAATGTGGTTTTTGGTGTTCCGTCCGAAGTTTCGGAGCGTCTGTGTGCCTCAAATATCCCTCGCAAATTATCATTTACTGGGAGTGTACCAGTTGGAAAACACTTACAAAAATTAGCAGCAGAAAATATGATTAGATGCACGATGGAACTTGGAGGTCATTCTCCGTTAATGGTTTTTGCGGATACTGATATTAAAAAAGCAGCACAAATTTCAGTATCAGGAAAATTTAGAAATGCTGGTCAGGTGTGTATATCGCCCACACGCTTTTTGGTTCAAGATTCTGTAAAAGAACCCTTTATAGAGGCTGTTTTGGAAGAAACGAAAAAAATTACGGTTGGAAATGGATTAGATGAAGGGGTCAATATGGGCCCTCTAATCGCCGAACGAAGGATATCTGTCATGGACGAATTTGTTAAAGATGCAGTTGATACTGGTTCAGAGCTGCTTACTGGAGGGCGCAGGCTTAACAGAGAGGGTAGTTTCTACGCTCCCACGATTCTAAGTAATGTTTCAGACAATGCAAAATTAATGAATGATGAACCCTTCGGTCCCTTACTTCCAATTGATAGCTTTCATTCTCTTGATGAAGTTATTGAGAGAGCAAATAGACTAGAGTTTGGTTTAGCATCATATGCGTTCACTAATGATTCTAAAATTATAAATGCACTTCAAGCTGATATTCAATCTGGTCTTTTGGCTATCAATTCAATGGTTGTAAGTACACCCGAAACTCCCTTTGGTGGGATAAAGCATAGTGGTTATGGCTCAGAAGGGGGCGTTGAAGGTTTAGAAGCATTCTTAGTTACTAGATTTCTAACAGAAACTTACAACTTGTAATAATTTTTATGGTGAGCCCTACAGGATTCGAACCTGTGACCCACTGATTAAAAGTCAGTTGCTCTACCAACTGAGCTAAGGGCCCCCATAAGTGGCCTATCTAGAAAGCTGTAAGCGTCTGGTCAACCCCCAAAATAGTTTTAAGCGTAACATCTTTTAATAATAATGTTTCTAGGCTATGTGAAAGGCATGAAAAACTTAAACCAACTATCTTTTATGAAAATGCATGGGATCGGTAATGACTTTGTCATTCTCGATCTTAGAGATTCTTCATATATTGTTGATAGGAAATTAGTGATTTCTCTAAGTGATCGTAATAAGGGTATCGGGTTTGATCAACTAGTAGTAATTAGTAGCGGTAAAAATTCCGATCTAAGTTTAACTTTCTTTAATGCTGATGGTAGTAGAATATCTACCTGTGGAAATGCAACTAGGTGTGTGGCCCACTACGAAATGAACCGTCTGTGTTTAAAAACTCTGAAAATAAGGACTGAACACGGTTTACTTCAAGCCAAGTTACTAGATGATTCAAGAACCAGCGTAAATATGGGGCACCCTTTTTTAAAATGGAACGAAATACCTCTCTCTGAAGACGTAAATACACTAAAACTACCCATTGAAGGTTTGCCAACAGCAACTGGTATGGGTAACCCTCATTGCACTTTTTTCGTGGATAATGCAGAAAAGTACGACCTTAGTGATTACGGAAAACGTTTTGAGAGGCATCCACTTTTTCCTAACGGAACTAATATTCAAATTGTAAATGTTATAGATAAAAACTGTCTTCGGATGCGGGTTTGGGAGCGTGGTGTAGGTCATACTTTAGCTTCAGGATCGTCTGCTTGCGCTTCAGTAGTCGCATCCACTCGGCTTGGGTTGACGGAAAGTCCTGTAACTGTCCACTTGGATGGTGGACAATTAGAAATTGACTGGCAAGAATCTGGGGTATGGATGACAGGTGATACCACTCATGTATTCTCTGGAAATTTAACTACTGAATTTCTATCAGGTATATAAATGAGCACTAAGGATCCAATTTTTAGTACTTTAGGGTGTAGGCTCAACTCATATGAAACAGAGGCCATGCGCAAACTAACATCTGACGCTGCACTAGAGGATACCGTTGTAGTGAACACCTGTGCAGTTACTGCAGAGGCAGTACGGAAAGCAAAGCAAGAAATCCGTAGATTGAGACGGTCAAATCCCAAGTCTAAATTAATTGTTACGGGTTGCGCAGCTCAAATTGAACCAAAAACCTTTTCACAAATGGCTGAGGTCGATTTAGTTTTAGGAAATTCAGCTAAAATGGACCCTAAGACATGGCTAGATTTATCTCAAAAAGAGTCCTTCGAAACTGAGGAGATAATAATAGATGACGTAATGGCAGTAAAGCAGACATCTGGTCACTTAATTGATGGTTTTGGAACCAGAAGTCGCGCATATGTTCAAATTCAAAATGGTTGTGATCATAGGTGTACATTCTGTATAATTCCTTTTGGTCGGGGAAACTCCAGGTCTAGCCCGGCTGGTGTAATAGTAGATCAAATTAAGCGTCTTGTTGGAAATGGCTACAAAGAAATAGTTTTAACGGGAGTAGATTTAACCAGTTGGGGAGCAGACCTTCCTTCGAACCCTAAACTTGGGAACCTGGTATTGCGTATTCTAAGATTAATTCCTGACTTACAAAGATTGCGGCTGAGCTCTATAGACTCTATCGAGGTTGATCCATTTCTTTTGGAAGCTATCGCAAATGAACGTCGTTTAATGCCTCACCTCCATCTAAGTCTCCAGTCAGGAGATAATATGATACTGAAACGGATGAAACGACGCCACTCTAGAGATGACGCAATAAAGTTTTGCAACGCAGCTCGAAAATTACGCCCAGAAATAACATTTGGAGCTGACATAATAGCCGGCTTTCCGACTGAAACAGAAGAGATGTTTGAAAACTCTTTGAGACTCATTGATGAGTGTGGCTTAACTTGGTTGCACGTTTTCCCTTTTTCGGCCAGGACTGGTACACCAGCCGCAAGAATGCCCCAAACGGACGGGAAAATAACCAAAAAAAGAGCTGCGGCTCTTAGAAATTTAGGAAAAATTCAGGTTGCAAAACACTTAAAATCCGAAATAGGTAAGCGACATAATATTCTTATTGAAACCCCTCGCACTGGGCGAACCGAGCAATTTACAGAAGTCTTATTCGATACCAATCAAATTCCTGGGGATATAGTGAAGAAAAAAATACTTGGGTCGGTAGATTCAAAACTTTTCGTTTAATGCAACGATAAAAGTAGGAGAAAGTATATGCAGCTATATTTAAGTCCTTTATCACCCTATGGACGAAAGGTTAATGTAGTTTTAAAGGAAATAAGTCGTGTTAAGAATATTGAAGTAAGCGTTAATTTAGCTTCTGGCACTCCATTAGATCCTGGGAATAGTCCAATTCAATATAACCCACTTGGAAAAATTCCAGTTTTGATACGTGAAGATGGGTTACCACTATATGACAGTAGAGTAATCTGTAGGTATCTCGATAGTCTGGCAACGTTAAATCTCTATAAAAATGGTGATCAACTTTGGGAAATGCTCACGTTAGAAGCGACGGCTGAGGGTATAATAGATGCGGCGCTTCTAATGGCTTATGAGTGGCGAATGCGCCCTAAAGAACTCAGATTTCCTGACTGGGTAGAAGGACAATGGTCAAAAGTTGATCGTGCTCTAAATACTCTAGAACAAAAGTGGATGGGACAATTGGAAGGTAAAATAAATATCGGTCAAATAGGTGTTGGATGTGCTCTAGGTTACTTAGACTTTCGAAACGCTGATCGAGACTGGCGAGAAAAGCATAAAAGCCTATCCAATTGGTTTAAAAACTTTTCTAAAAGAGAGAGTATGTCCGCCACCATGCCCTCTATGTAGGATGCTAGCTAACCATTAAACTTCAATTGTCTGGATGCCTCTGCTAGGGCGATACCTGCACTTATTGATATATTTAAGCTTCTCGCAGGACCCGGCATCGGAATGCTAATCCTTTCGTCAACCTCTTGATGAACATTTTCCGGAACCCCCATGCTTTCCCGACCCAAAACAATAGAGTCTCCTCTGCAAAATTTAAAATTCCATATACTTTTACTACTTTTGGTCGTCAATAAAACTAACCGTCGTTGGTTTTCTCGTTGGTTAAATTGGAAATCCTCCCAACTATTGTGTCTTTTAATATTAGCCGATTCAACATAATCTAAACCACGCGTTTTTAAAAGTTTTAGTGAAAATGGAAAACCACAAGGCTCAATAACGTTTATTGGTGCATCAAAACAAACTCCTAAACGAACTAAAGAACCCAAATTCGGTGCTAAATCTGGTTCATAGGCTACAATTTCGATTGGGTGCGACAAATGGCTTCCTTTTATCAACTTTCACCTATGGACGATTCCTGATCACAGATTATATCTAGTCTGTACATTTAATTGAACATAGAGTTTACAACAAGTTGATTATGAGCCACGCACAAGTAGCTAAACTAAAGGAGACTTTCTGATGTCAGAAACAGATCATTCAGAAGGCACGCGTAGAGATTTTATCTATTATGCGACAGCTGGTGTAGGAGCTATTACAGCTGGAGCAGCTATCTGGCCACTCATTAATCAAATGAATCCAACAGCAGACGTTCAAGCTTTAGCCTCTATAGACGTGTCAATAAGCGACCTAGAGCCGGGAACACAAATTACAGTAAAGTGGCTCGGTAAACCGGTTTTCATCAGGCGGCGCACTCAAGACGAAATTGATGAGGCAAGGACAGTTAATATTGACGATTTACCAGATTCGCAGGCAAGAAACGACAACCTGGGAGCCGCAAGTGCTGCTGATGAGAATAGATCTCTTGATGAAGGTGGGGAATGGCTGTGTATGATGGGTGTCTGTACTCATCTTGGATGTGTCCCATTAGGCGATGGTGCAGGTGATTTCGGCGGTTGGTTCTGTCCCTGCCATGGCTCACACTACGACACATCGGGACGTATTCGAAAAGGGCCTGCCCCTGAAAATCTTCCCGTCCCAGTAGCTAAATTTATAGATAATAATACAATTAAACTAGGTTAGAAAGATAACTTATGGCTGGCATTCCTCATGATCAATATGAACCAAAAACCTCCGGGCAAAAATGGCTAAATCGGCGTCTGCCTATTGCTGGTTTGCTTTATGATACCTTGACGATACCAACACCTAAAAATTTAAATTGGATGTGGATATGGGGTATTGTACTAACATTTTGCCTAGTCCTTCAGATAATAACTGGCATAGTTTTAGCTATGCACTACACTCCGCATGTTGATATGGCATTTGCTTCTGTCGAGCATATTATGCGTAATGTTAATGGTGGCCATATGCTACGATATCTACACGCAAATGGGGCGTCATTATTTTTTATCGCTGTTTACGCACACATATTCCGCGGCCTTTATTACGGCTCTTACAAACCACCCAGAGAAATAACTTGGATAATAGGAATGCTAATATATCTTCTCATGATGGCCACAGCTTTCATGGGGTACATACTACCGTGGGGACAAATGTCCTTTTGGGGAGCAACAGTTATAACAGGGCTTTTTGGGGCAATTCCTGGAATAGGTGAACCGCTTCAAACTCTTTTATTAGGGGGTCCTGCTGTAGATAATGCAACACTAAATCGCTTTTTCTCCCTACACTATTTACTACCCTTTATAATAACCGGGTTAGTAATAGTGCATATTTGGGCGTTTCATACTACTGGAAATAATAATCCAACAGGTGTTGAGGTTAGACGTACATCCAAAACCGAAGCAAAAAAAGATACGCTACCTTTTTGGCCATATTTTGTTATTAAAGACCTCTTCGCGCTCGGTGTGATTATGATCATTTTCTGGGCGATAGTAGGCTTTATGCCAAATTACTTGGGTCATCCTGATAATTATATAGAGGCTAATCCATTAGTTACGCCTGCACACATTGTCCCAGAATGGTACTTTCTACCATACTATGCGATACTTAGAGCCTTTACGGCAGAAGTGTGGTTAGTACAGTTTGCCGGGTTTATTTCTGGTGGAATAATAGATGCTAAGCTTTTTGGAGTTTTGGCTATGTTTGGGGCAATTGGCGTGATGGCAGTAGTCCCATGGCTTGATACGTCGTCAGTACGTTCCGGTAGATATAGACCAATGTTTAAATGGTGGTTCGGATTATTAGTTTTTGACTTTTTTGCGTTAATGTGGCTTGGAGCTATGCCAGCAGAGGAACCGTATGCAACATTCTCTCTTATTGCTGCCTCCTATTGGTTCGCATACTTCCTAATCATACTTCCACTATTGGGGCTTATTGAAAAACCAAATAATCAACCCGACACTATTGAGGCGGATTTTAATTCCCACTACCCAATCAAAGATAAACCAACTAATTCAGAAACCGCCCCTGCAGAATAAAAGGAACCGGCCGTGCTAAAAAAATTACTGATTATAATAGCTTCCGTTTTCTGTATTTCAGGGGCATCCTTCGCTGCCGGTGGAGAAGGCCACACACATGACGTTGACTTTTCCTTTGAGGGTCCCTTCGGAACCTATGATCAAATGCAACTTCAGCGTGGTTTACAGGTTTACACAGAAGTTTGTTCTTCGTGTCATGGTCTTAGATACGTACCCCTCAGAACAATTTCAGATGAAGGTGGACCGAGTTTACCAAAAAATCAAATGAAAGCATATGCCAAAACTTTCCCAGTTAATGATGAAGGGGCTAACCCAAAATTATTAGATCCTGAAACTGGTGAGTATCGAGCATTAAAGCCGTCAGATAATTTTCCCACAAACAATGCGGCAGGAGCACCCGACTTATCATTAATGGCGAAAGGTAGATCTGGTTTTCATGGGCCCTACGGAACAGGAATTAATCAGCTCTTTAAGGGTATAGGTGGCCCAGAATACATAGCATCATTACTAACTGGGTATACTGGAAAAGAAAAAGAAGAGGGTGGTGTAATCCTATATGAAAATACGGCATATCCTGGAAAGTGGATAGCAATGGCGCCTCCCATATACGGTGACGATGTAAGCTATGCTGATGGACATTCAACATCAATTCATCATATAGCAGAAGACGTTTCGGCATTCTTAATGTGGACAGCCGAACCGAAATTGAATGCACGAAAGCAAACAGGATTTTTAGCCGTATTTTTCTTAATTGTACTAACAGGGCTTCTATATATTACTAATAAGCGAATCTGGGGCCCGATTAAGCACAGTTAACTGGGTTATAAGAATATTATAGATAATCTTTTAATACATTTGGTGGGTTTTCAAATAATTTCCCAGTTTCAACAGGAGAGAAAACACAACCATCTCCAACAACAATTGACAAATCACATATTTTTTTAACATCTTTTGGTTCATGGGAAACGAATAAAAGTGTTAGTTTTTTTTCATCTGCAATTTCATTAACTAAATTTAACATATCATACTTTAACGATGGCCCTAACGCTGAAAAGGGTTCATCAAGTAACAATATGGGTTGATCCCGTACTAGAGATCTAGCTAAAGAAACTCTACTTTGTTGGCCACCAGACAGTGTTCCAGGACTTCTTTTTGCAAAACCAGTCAAACCCACCCTAATAATCGCCTTATTTAAAATCTCCAGTTGTGAATCGTTTAGCTTTAAATCTGGGCGGATCCCTAAGCCTATATTTTGTTCAACAGTTAAATGGGGAAATAAATTTCCATCTTGAAAAATCGAGGTGACAGATCGTTTATTGGGTTTTTGTTTACTAACATCCTGATCATCAATAATTATCTTACCCCTATTAGGGCTCACAAATCCTGCTATCAAGGATAGAAGTGTAGATTTACCGGCGCCCGAAGGACCAATAACTGCCACTTTAGAACCCCTTGGAACTTCAAAGTCTGCCACTAACTCAAAACCATTTATCGAGTAATATAGATTTTCAAGAATTAAAATTTGTCTTTCCTCCCTTATCAAATAACCAAAAAAGAAATACACTTAAAACCAACAGAAGTACTGCAGCAGCATAAGCTTCGTCCATCCTATAAGAAATCATAAGGCGATATATTTCCATGGGTAATGTTGAAAATCTCGGATCAGAAAATAATACTATTACGCCTAAGTCACCCATTGATAATGCCGCTGAGAGGCCCGCGCTAAAACCTATAGGTCCTTTTAGTCGGGGTAATATAAGTAGTTTGAAACGTGACCATCCTGTCATATTTAAGCTGGTAGCCAGTTTACCAAAATTTTTTTCGAGATCAAAAAAAGCTGGCGTGATTATCCTTAATGAGAAAGGCAAGCACATCATGGAATTTACAATGATGGCTACAGGCAAAGCAAAAGAAGTTGGGTCAGCCCACTTATAAAACATCATAAATAAGCCAGTTCCAACAACTAGTGGAGAGGCAGCTATTGGTAGGTACCCAAAAACCTCAAACCTTTTCGAATAATAGATTGATAAAGCCGCTAGATATAAAGTCATGATAATCGAAAGGGTTGACGCTGCAAGTGCAACCATAATCGACCGAATTGCGGCGAAAATAACAGTGGAAGAGATAGAGGGTAAGAAACCTAACCCCCGAAAAGTTATTATTATCAAAGGTAAACATAGAAATATTATAGCAATCGATATAAAGAATAAATCTATAATCCGTCCATTAGACAACTGAGGCCGTATCCGGTCCAATCCACCTCCATAATTAACAGGTATGCTAACCCAGGAAGAGAAAAGTGCAATAACTCCACATATTGTAATTTGTATAACTGATAAGATTGCTACTCTAGAAAGATTGAAATCAAACCTAAAAGCTTGATAAATTGCTAATTCAATAGTTGTACTTTTTGGCCCTCCTCCTAACGCTAATGCAACTGCAAAGCTTGTTGTACAAATCAAAAAAATTATTAAAAATATCCCTGGAACATGGCGTCTCAACATTGGGAGCTCTAAATGTACAAAAAAATTAAAAGGTGTGAATCCAAGTGATTGTGCTAACCGAAATCTCTCTGATGGTATCGAGACCCATCCCTGTAATAATAACCTTGTTGCCAATGGCAGGTTGAAGAAGACATGCGCCATTACTACGCCATGGACACCATAGATAGACAGTTCCTCAAAATGGAATAAGTTTCGGATTAGGCCATTATTTCCAAAAACTAGAACTAATCCGAGAATTGCTACTATTACAGGCAAAATAAACGGAGCACCGAGTAGAGTGATTAAAATTTTACGGCCTAAAAATGTTCTTCTAGAAAGTCCTCTTGATACTGGTATTGCCAGCAGCACACTTATAAACGCCGATACGAAAGATTGAAAGAAAGTAAATCGAATGGCTAGCCACTCATTTCGGGTCAAACCTGAAAAGCTCTCAACCCTGAAGACAACAGCAATCAGTGTCCCGATAGTGAGAAATAAGAGAAGGGCGATAACAAACCCCCCTCCTAATACCGTAGAATTTATTTTTGGAAAGCTTCTAACCACTCGTTTATCACTATATCTCTATATTTTTGTGCATCAAGCTCATTATAGAATAAAGCCTTTTCTGGCATATCTAAATTAGCAAACCCACTGGGTAATTTTTTTGAATCTAGCTTAGCTGGAAATGACCAATTACTCGTTGGAATCATTTCTTGAAAAGTTTCAGATAAAACAAATTCCATAAACCTTTTTGCAAGTTTTGGCTCTCTCGAAGTATTTGTCATAGCCACTAATTCTGTAAAAAAGTAGTGACCCTCAGAAAAAATTGCTGCAGATTTACTATCATCATTTTCCGCAATGATATGATAAGCTGGTGACGTTGTATAACTTAATACCATATCTGCTTCCCCTCCAGTAAACATCCCATAACTCTCAGACCAACCTTTTGTTACAGTCAATACTTTTGGGGCTAGCTTTTCAAAAGCTTCAGTTGCGTTATCTCCATAAATAGCTTTTACCCATAAAACTAACGCCAAGCCTGAAATAGATGTACGAGGGTCTTGTATTATAATTTTTAGATCTGTGTTAGAATTTAAGAGCTCATCAAATGATTTTGGTGGGTTTTTCAATTTTGTGTTATCATAAACAAATGCTGTATGGGACCAATCAAACGGGAGAAAGGTCTCATCTATCCAGTTAACAGGTATCGTTAAATCTGAAATATCTTGCCCATGCGGTGAAAAAAGGTCAAGTTTCCTAGCCTGAAAGGTTACATCTGTATTGAGGCCAATTACTATATCTGCTTTTGTTCGTTTACCTTCAATCATTAATCTAGGCAATAGGTCACCGGGTACGTATGTAAGATCACAGTTGCAAACCTTTTCAAAAGCTTTTTCAATTTTTGGACCAGGACCCCACTCTGAGGTGAAATAGTCGGGTGCATAAACAGTCAAAATTGGCTTAGCCCAACCAATCGAGGTAGTTACAATAAAAAGGGATAGGGTTATTAGTATTCTCATCTTATTCTCCATTTAAAACGGAGAAATGGTTAGACTTAATCTAAACCTTCCCTCCGCCAGAATTATCCGGTTCAGGTTCAACGGGTCTGTTTCAACATCTCAGCCTATATGGCTCCCCGAGGTAGTATAGTTCTAAGTTTTTATATAATATTTATCAAGTATTAATTTTTGAGAAATTTACTGTGGCTTATAAAGCAACAAGAATAGACATTAGCTCATTATCTTTACAGGTGTTGCTTGGCTTTTTGTAATATCAAAGGTAGTTGGTCTTTTATTAAGGAGTAAATTAATGTCTTTTAATAGTTTTGGTCATCTGTTTCGTGTAACTACCTGGGGTGAAAGTCATGGGCCTGCGATAGGTGCAACAGTAGACGGATGCCCACCTGGGATTAAAATAGACGAAACCAAGATTCAATATTGGCTAGATAGACGCCGACCAGGGCAAAATAAATATACAACTCAGCGAAAAGAACCAGACTCTGTAAAAATAATGTCTGGGGTTTTTGAAGGCATTACTACAGGCTCTCCAATCCAACTACTGATAGAAAATGTTGATCATCGTTCAAAAGACTACGGAGACATAGTAGATAAGTTTAGACCCGGGCATGCAGATATTACTTATTGGCAAAAATATGGTATAAGAGATTACCGTGGTGGTGGACGCTCCTCCGCTAGAGAAACAGCATCTCGCGTAGCAGCCGGAGCAATAGCAAGAGAGGCATTAAATACCTTTTTGCCAGAGCTAACCATTAACGGGTACCTTGTTCAAATTGGAAATATTTCAATTGATAGAAATAATTTTAACAAATTAGAAATTGAAGAGAATCCATTTTGGTGCCCAGATTCAATGACTGCGAAAAAATGGGCTGAATATCTCGATTCCATCCGTAAGAAAGGTACATCTATAGGGGCTATAATAGAAATCGTGGCGTCAAAACCCCCGTCGGGTTTAGGTTCTCCAATTTATCGAAAATTAGATTCCGAAATAGCTATGGCAATGATGACGATAAACGCTGTTAAAGGGGTAGAAATTGGTGCCGGTATGAAGTCTGCAACCCTCACAGGTGATGTGAATTCTGATGAGATCGTTATGGGAGAAGATGGACCTGAATATAAAACAAATAACGCAGGCGGTGTCCTTGGTGGGATTTCTACAGGTCAAGACATAATCACGCGTTTTGCTGTAAAACCTACTTCCTCAATTTTAACACCTCGTGGAACTATATCAAAAACGGGAGAATCGACAGAAATTGTAACTAAAGGGAGGCATGATCCATGTGTAGGTATAAGAGCGGTACCGGTGGGAGAGGCTATGATGGCATGCGTCTTATTAGATCAATTCCTACTTCATAGAGGTCAGGTTGGAAATATAACTGGGAAAATTTAATATACCTTAATTAACCGTGACCTTTTTGAATATCAATTCTAGCTAGCTGAACTGCCAGAATTCCTATAGCAATAATGATAACTCCAATAATATCCATAAACGTAATTGGCTCTCCTAATATTGTTGCAGCGATGAGAATACCAAAAAATGGATTTAAAAAATGGAATGTTGACGCCCTCACTGCTCCGATTCTGGCCACAAGCACAAACCAAACCCAAGTTGCTAATAAACCTGGTACAAGAGTTGTATACGAAAAGGCGACCAATAAGCTCCAGGTGTAATTAACAGTGATCGTTTCAGTCTGTAGTGCAACCACAAAAAGCGTAAAACTACCCACTAACATTTGCAAACCAACTATCATAAGTAAGTTGCCTCCTGAGGAGGCACCTCTTACTGCAAGTGTGGCAAAGGTTAACCCAAACATTCCTATTACACAAATACCTAATCCAAACAAATCAACCCCAGTATTAACTCTAGAGCCCATAATCAACAAAACACCAAATAACCCTGCTACTAACCCGATAAAACCAACATTATTGATAGCCTCTTTAAAGACTACCCACCCTAACAAGGCCACCATTAAAGGCATTGCTGAAGCCACAATTGCAGCCAAGGAGGCCTCTATCGTTTGCATTGCAACAAAAGTTAGACCGAGATAGAGTGCATTCTGGAAAATCCCAAATATAAAAGTTGCAATCCACTGCTTTCGAGTTAGCTTCCAGGTCTGGCCTAAATATCGGGCTAAAAGTACTCCGATAAAACCTGAAATTAAAAATCTTAACGCTAGGGCCATCAGAGGTGGCGCAGACGAAACTATAATATGACCAGATGTAAACGCACTCGACCACATGAACGCGAAAGCCAGCCCTAAAAGTATAGCCTTGATATCCATTTAATTCTCTTAATTAAATTTAATAATCTTTATGTATTAAAATAGGAGCAGAAATAAAAACGGGCCATCCTTAGATAGCCCGAAAATTAAATTATTTTTTTTCGCTTTAACCATTAACACTTTCTTTAAGAGCTTTTGCGATTGTCATTTTTACAACTTTATCTGCATCTTTATGCATTGTTGCTCCAGTTGCTGGATTTCTTACTGTTCGTGCTGGACGCTCTCTACAGTATATTTTTCCAACACCGGGTAGAGTAACTGCTCCACCTCCAGAAACTTCTCTACTTATGATACTAATCATACCATCCAAGGCTGCTCCTGCTGTCTTTTTGTCTGATCCAGTTTCATCAGCTAATGCTGATATCAGTTGCGTCTTTGTCATTGGTTTCACTGCCATTTTTAAATCTCCTTTTTGCCCATAATTGGGGTTTAACATCTAAAATATAACTTTATCTAGGGGTACAACACAATACCTAGTAGTTATAAAGTCTTTTTTTTACGAGTTTTTGTCAAAATAGTGTCAGAATTATTAGTTTTAACTAATAATCAACCTTATTTACCCCATTACTTTTCAAAAACTTTGCATACTTAACAAATCGTCCAGCTAAATATCAAAAATCTCTATGTACATCTCAATAAAAAACAGTCAGTTTTCTTTGGTGTGATCTTCTAAAATATCACTTGGATAGACAAAAATTTGAAAATTAGGGTTAAAGAGATGCAGTATGGCCTAAATGAAGAGCAAGAAATGATAGTAGCGACGGTTAGAAGCTTTGTTGAGAAGGAAATTTATCCACATGAAGATTTAGTCGAAAGAACTGGAATGGTTCCCAAAGAGATCGCACAAGAAATAAAAAGGAAAACTCTAGAGCTAGGGTTCTATGCTTGTAATTTTCCAGAGTCGTTAGGGTGTGCTGGTTTAAATCATTTAGATTTTGCTCTTGTCGAAAGGGAATTAGGCCGTGGATCAATGGCGTTGAATCATTTTTTTGGAAGACCACAAAATATTCTAATGGCCTGTAGCGGGGATCAAATAGATAATTATCTGAAACCTGCCATATTAGGTGATAAAATGGATGCTCTTGCAATGACCGAGCCTGGTGCCGGGTCTGATATCCGAAGTATGTCTTGCACAGCAAAGCGAGACGGGGGTGATTGGGTGGTTAACGGTACCAAGCACTTTATATCTGGAGCAGATCATGCTGATTTTATAATAGTTTTCATTGCAACAGGCGAAGAAGAGACCTTGAGAGGGAAAAAAAAGAAAATAACTTCTTTTTTGGTAGATAGAGGTACCCCCGGGTTTATAATCCGAGATGGTTACAAATCAGTCAGTCATAAGGGTTATAAAAATATGATCCTAGAATTCACCGACTGCCGCTTGCCAGACTCTCAGGTTCTCGGAGCTGTTGACGGTGGTTTTGATGTAATGAACGAATGGTTATATGCAACACGAATTACTGTTGCTACAATGTCGGTTGGTCGCGCTCGAAGAGTTTTCGATTATGCTTTACACTACGCAGCTGATCGAGAACAGTTTGGCCAGAAAATTGGAAAATTTCAAGGTGTCAGTTTTCAATTAGCTGATATGGTTACAGAAATAGATGCAGCGGATTTATTAACATTATCAGCAGCAAATAAATTAGACAGGAAAGAGCCCTCTAATCGAGAAATTGCATCGGCTAAGCTATTTGCTAGTGAAATGCTCAGCCGCGTTACAGATCAAGCAATACAAATCCACGGAGGTATGGGTTTAATGGATGATTTACCTTTAGAAAGGTTTTGGCGGGATGCTAGAGTTGAAAGGATATGGGATGGGACCTCAGAAATTCAACGCCATATAATAAGTCGTGATCTTTTAAGGGCTCTTGGAGCTTAAAGAAATGACATCTTTATCAAGGTTATTTTCTCCAAAATCTATCGCCGTAATAGGTGGTGGGGATTGGTGCACGTCTGTAATAGATCAGTTAAAAAAATTTGAATATAAAGGTGATTTATATATCATTAATAAGACCAAAGGTATCATATCTGGTATAAAAACACACAAAAGTGTTGACCTTCTTCCCAGACCACCTGACTCGGTTTTTATAGGAGTAAATCGAGATGCCACAATAAAAATAGTAGGTGAACTCTCCGAGCTAAAAGCTGGAGGCGCGGTGTGTTTTGCCTCTGGTTTTAAAGAATCTAGCAACGAAGATAAAAAAGGGTTGTTAGCTAATGAGGCCTTAAAACACGCATCTGTTGGCTTTAGAATTTTAGGACCAAATTGTTATGGGTTCATAAATGCTTTGGATAACGTTGCTCTCTGGCCAGATCAACACGGCTGTAAGCCAGTAAAGAAGGGTGTCGCCATACTTACACAAAGTTCTAATATGGCTATAAATCTAA
>JBMYRX010000017.1:0-36020 GCA_049602715.1 Paracoccaceae bacterium
CTGCACTCTCATGCCAACTTAGGTTGGCTGAAAAAGACTTTCCAATAACTGGAGTTTCGGGCTCAATGTCCAAACGGATTAAAAGCTGGGCTGCTTCAGCTATTGCCTGGGAACATTGAGACTTTTTAAGAGCTATCCTGTGTATATGATCTGTTCTAATTTGCATTTCTATTTTGTCTAGATGAGCTTTTAATTCACATAGATAATTTATAACTTCTGATTGGTTGGGAAAGGATGCTAAAGCATTTTCTGCAGCTTGATGAGCTAACTTACACGATAAGCTAGTTTCTTCTGTTTCACAAAATTCAGAAAGTTCAGACAGGCACGTCGGTATACCTTCTGTTAAGTTTTTATCAATCAATTTTCCTGTAGCTGTTTGCAGCTGATGTAAGGGAACTTGTCCTCCCATTTCATCAATTACTTTTCCCATTCCTTGGGTCGCGTGATAACTTCGAGACCATTCGGCGATCTGACTGTAAGATCCACCAAAAACTGGATCAAATCCACTAACGCTTACAAGATGGGTAGCATCAGGAGGACCCACTTCGTCGTCATATGCGCCTCCACCACCGCCCCAAGCAGGTAGATATAGCGCATTCGTCTGCCATGTCTGTAAGCCAAGGTCTAGATATAAATTTGGATCATTAGCTTCTGTGAATGCCGATATTGTCGCCTCTGTTACAGCGCGATGATGACCATGTTGGCCGGGCACATCTAAAAATGTTGGAATCATGATATCTGGCTTAAATGTTCGAACCATTTTTACCATTTGACGTTTTGTGTATTGCTCACCCCATATTCCCAAAGTTTCTTTACCAGACTTTGAAAGCCCAAAGTCAATTATGGGGTCTTCAATGGTTTCTGAAAGCCATCCGATATCGGCGCCGAAAACACCCATAGCATGAAATAATTCTTCTGACCTTATATAACCAAGATCATCTCCCCTTTCTGGACCAATAGAGTTTTGCCCTCCATGACCTCGAACGGCATTTACATAAACAACGTGAAAACCATCTTTTAAAGCTAGTCGTGCCAGCAATTTAGATGTTTCATCGTCGGGATGAGCACCGGTTTGCATGAAGATTACTGTCGATTGTAAAGATTTTAAATGGCCCCAAAGCTTTCTCATTGGGTTACGCTTTTCTTGGTTTACAACATCAATATTTCTCATAACTACCTCAAATATTTTTTTGTTATAATGATCTTTCGAGTTGACTTAGTCAACAAATTGAATGCAAATTAGTTATATCTGTAATTTATTATAAATAGAGTTATTACTATTTATTCGCTGGGGGGCAATCAGAAGAGATTTTAGTTTTCTAGTGATTAAAGTATATTTTCACAGTAAGAAGATTTTAATAATCTAAGGAGTTATAAAATGAATAAATACTTGAAAAAACCGTTGGTAGCTATTGCAGCGGGCATAGTGGCACTATCGGCAAGTTTGGCTAGTGCTGTAGAGATAGAATACTGGCAATACACTTATGGAAGTAGAGTTAAAGCAATTGATGCGCTTATTGAAAGCTTTGAGGCTGCAAATCCCGGCATCACTGTTAAACATACTAATTTTCCTTATGCTGACTATCGCAAAAAGGTTGCAATTGCTGTTTCTGCGGGTGATGGGCCAGACGTGGTACAGCTATACTATGGATGGTTGAATGACTACAGAGATAGTGGGCTCTTACAACCACTTTCAAAAGAGGCATTTCCACATGCTGCGATAGAAAGTGATTTCTTCCCAATGGTATCAACAATGAAAGTAGATGGAGATTATTGGGGATTACCAACAGCTGTTAGAGCACTGGCCTTATTTTATAATAAAGACATGTTTGCCGCCGCCGGGTTACCTGGCGCGCCAGAAACGCTAGACCAGATGGTTGAATATGCAAAAAAATTGACCAAGAAGGACTCTGGTGGAAATTATGAAGTCGTCGGTTATGCTACTGATGGTGGAGCCGGCCAAGAACATCATTGGATGAGAGAAGTGCTAACAAGACTTTATGGAGGAGCCCCCTATTCAGATGATGGACAAAAAGTTACATATAATGATGCGGCTGGTGCTAAAGCTCTGAAATATATGACTGACTTTCAGATGACGCATAAAACTGGAGCAAGTGGGTTCATGAATAGAGGTCAAGATGCTTTTAAGGCTGGTAAAGCTGGTATGGTAATTGATGGTTCCTTCCGAATAAATACCTTTAAGAAAGTTGAAGAGCTAAACTTTGGTATTGCAGAACTTCCGGGGCATGATGGTAATCGGTATAACTTTGCTTCTTACTGGATAAACGGTATTAGTTCCAAAGCTAAAGGTGAAAAACTCGCGGCTGCTAATAAATTCCTTGCTCACATAACTAGTGATGCGGCAATGCAATTATGGTTAGATACTGTTGGGGAGCTTCCGGCAAAGCCTGCGATTGCTTTAACAGATGCAAATACATCGCATCCTATGTTTGGGCCATTTATTCGTGGTCTCGGCTATGCAACTGCTACTTCATTCAAATCAGAGAAACCTCAAAGGCAAGCGATTATCGATGCCATAGATATGGTGACTTTACAAGGTGTTTCACCGTCTGATGCTCTTGATAAAGTTGCAAAAGATGAGCAAGAGATTTTGGATGATTTCTACGATAACTAATTGATTAGAATATTTTTCTAAACGATAAGGAACAGGGGAGATGGCATATAATTTGCCATCTCCCAAACATTAAGTTGGGTAACTGATGGCTTTGAGTTTCTGGAATAAACTAAGTATTAATCAAAAGCTTGCTGTTACGGCGTGGTTGTTTTTAGCCGTCCCAATAGCGTTCTATGTCATCATCAGATTTTATCCAACTTTTGAAGCTTTTTACGTATCTACACTAAAATGGAACTTACTAGGTGCGAAAAAATACATTGGGTTAAGAAACTATGAGAAAATTTTCGCCGATGATGAGTTTTGGCTTGTACTTTTAAATACCTTTAAATACGCAGGTGTCGGTGTACCACTTAGTCTTTTCTTAGCTTTTATTGTGGCATATTTTTTAAACGAGATAACACGTTGGCATGACTTTATAAGGGCTTTATATTTTATTCCTTTTCTAACAACTGCTGTTGCCATGGCTTGGGTTTGGAAATGGTTTTATCAACCTGTGCCTATAGGATATTTCAACTATTTTTTAACTTCTTTTGGCATTCCTCAGCAGCCATTTTTAAAATCTGTTACGCAGGCGTTATATGCCATCATGGCGCCTGCCGTATGGGCTGGATTGGGTTTTCAAGTTGTTATATTCATAGCAGGCATAAGGGCGATACCTAAGAGTTATTATGAGGCGGCTGAGATTGATGGGGCAGGAAGGTGGCAAATTTTACGTGAAATTACTTTACCATCCCTAAAGCCCACCGTCATATTTTTGACAGTTGTTTCTACGATTGGATTTTTACGGATATTCGACCAGGTTTACTCCATGACAACGAATGGTGATGGCGGCCCACTCGACTCAACAAAGCCACTTGTCCTAATGATATATGAATTTGCATTTGATGAATTTAAAATGGGAAGAGCAGCGGCGTTAACAGTTATTTTATTTCTTATTCTATTTATTGTTAGTATGCTTCAGCTTTGGTTGATGAGGAAAAAACCATGATTGATAATGCTGCTCGTATTGCCTATTTGGAACGAATAAAGCCCTCTAAAATAATAATATGGACACTGTTATTTTTAGGTGGGGTCGTAATGATTACACCATTAGCCTTCATGATCTCGACTTCGTTAAAAACAGGAGCGGATGTTTTTTCTCTCGGTATAATACCAAAAAATCCAACCCTTGAGAATTATGTCAATATTTGGACAGAATCTAAGTTTTCACGCTGGCTACTAAATTCTTTATGGGTGGCAACCTTTAGTACTGTATCTGTTTTATTTTTTGACTCATTAGTTGGTTATACTTTAGCTAAATTTACTTTTAGAGGCCAAACAATTGTTTTTGTCGCCATACTCAGTACCTTGATGATCCCAACTGAGATGTTGATAATTCCTTGGTATATGATGTCTAGAGAGTTCGGCTGGATAGATACTTACTGGGGCATAGCCTTTCCTGGTCTTATGACGGGTTTTGGTACCTTCTTAATGCGTCAATTTTTTATGGGTTTGCCAGATGAATTAATTGAGGCAGCTCGTATAGATGGTTGGTCAGAGTTTGCAATATGGACAAGAATTGCTATGCCGCTAGTTGTCCCAGCTTTATCTGCGCTTGCTATTTTCCATTTTCTCGGAAACTGGACAGCATTTATATGGCCTTTAATTGTAACAAACGATCCGGACCTATACACAATTCCTGTTGGACTGGCTTCTTTCAATGGAGAGTTCCAAACTGATTGGGAAGTTGTAATGACTGCCTCCTGCTTAGCTACACTTCCTACACTTTTGTTTTTTTTACTACTTCAGAAATTCATTATAAGAGGTGTAATGCTCGCAGGTCTTAAAGGATAAATTAATGACAGGAACATATGATAAATTTCCAGCAAATGTTTATTCGAACGCTGTATTGGCTCCAGACTTGGAGACTTATAAGAAGTACTTCTCTGAAAGCTTGCACAAGATAAATATAGCTCATGGAATAATGCTTAAAGAACAAGGTCTTTTGACTAAAAATGAAGCAAACTCAATTATTCAAGGTTTAATCTCTATTAATGAAGACAAACCCTATATGGATATTGAATTTGATGGTACTTTTGAAGATTTGTTTTTTTTAGTTGAGCAAGAGTTGGGCAAACGGATAGGTTCAGAAGTGGCCGGAAAATTACACACTGGTCGTTCTCGTAACGACATGGAACATACTATGTTTCGTATTCAACTTCGTAGTCGGTTAATAGGTTTACTAAACAACTATAACGCTTTGTTAGGTGAGTTTATCAATAGAGCTGAAAGAGGAATAGATGAGATTGTACTTCTTTATACACATGGTCAGCCAGCCCAACCGTCAACTCTGGCCCATTATTTATCAGCGGCGATCGAATTTATTTTAAATGACATAGAACGAATACATGGAGCTCTAAAAAGTGTAGACATGTCACCAATGGGAGCAGCTGCGATCACTACGTCAGGATTTCCGTTAAATAGAGAACGAGTTGGCTATTTGTTAGGTTTTCCATCAATTGTTGAAAACTCTTATGGAGCTATAGCTAATGTAGATTATATAACTGGGTCGTACAGTGCTATAAAATTAGGGTGTCTTCATTTAGGTCGTTTTGTCCAAGATCTCATTACCTGGACCGGCTTTGAAGTTTCACAAATTAAAGTACCAGATGGATTCGTACAGATATCATCAATTATGCCTCAAAAAAGAAATCCGGTACCTTTGGAGCATCTGAGACTTAAGTTTTCTTTGGCAGGAGGTGGTGCTGATCAAATTATTAATACGATGCATAACACCCCGTTTGCTGACATGAATGACTCTGAGAGGGAAACTCAAGCAGCTGGTTTTGCCGTTTTTGAAAGATTTAATAAAGCATTGCCACTTCTTGCCGGTTTTGTAGACTCTATTAAAATTGATAAGGTTTCTATTTCTAAGAGAATAAATGAGTCGATGGCAACTATTACAGAGCTCGCTGATCATCTAGCTAGAACTGAAGAAATTAGCTTTAGATTAGCACATAGTGTCGCCCACAAGCTAGCGTATCAAGCACTATCCCTGGAGACGTCTTTAGACGACTTAGATGTTAAAGTTTTTAAAAGGGAATTTGAAGAAGTTGTAGGTAGACAACCTAATACAGACGAAAAAACTTTCAGGAAAATATGTAGTCCTGAGAACTTTATTTCAGTGCGAAAAATGTCTGGTGGACCAGCACCTTCTTCAATTAAGAAAAGTCTTAAAAATTATAGTAAACGTCTACAAGACTCCAAGTCACGTATTCAGCATTTAGAAAAGTTTTTGCAAGATACTGCTAATGAATGCCAAAGCTTGGTAGATCTTTTTCAGGTAAGGAATTAAAAATGGCAGAAGTTTTATTAGAAAATATTAATAAAAGTTTTGGAAAGATAAAAGCAGTTGATGACTTTAGTTTGCAGATATTGGACAAAGAGTTCATTGTATTTGTTGGTCCTTCGGGCTGTGGAAAATCCACTACGTTAAGGATGATAGCTGGTTTGGAAGAAATAAGTAGTGGGAGTATTTCCATAGATCAAACTGTTGTTAATAATATTCACCCCAAGAATAGAGACATAGCGATGGTATTCCAAAATTATGCTTTATATCCTCATTTAAGTGTTCGAGAAAATATTTCATTTGGGATTCGGGCTCAAAAGTTACCTAAAAAAGAAATTATAACCAGAACAAATGAAGCCGCTGAAATTTTAGGTTTAGAAGAATTACTAGATCGTCGACCAGGTGAATTATCTGGTGGCCAGAAACAAAGAGTAGCTATGGGGCGTGCCATAGTAAGAAAGCCTAAAGTTTTTCTTTTTGATGAACCTTTATCGAATCTTGACGCTAAGCTTCGCCATAAGATGCGTGCAGAGATGAAAAAATTACATCAGAAAGTTCAAACTACGACAATATATGTAACCCATGACCAAGTGGAAGCGATGACGTTGGCTGATAGAATTGTAATTATGAAAGACGGTAAAATTGAACAAGTTGGATCTCCTGATGAAGTTTATCATAAGCCAAAGTCTCAGTTTGTCGCTAGTTTTATAGGGTCCCCTGCTATGAACTTTGTCTCTGGAGTTTATAATAGTAGCGAAAATGAAAAGAAATTAAGATTTGATAATGATCAGTCAATTGACTTAATTGACTGTCCTGCCATGAACGGATCAACCTTAACATTAGGTATTCGTCCTGAACATATGTCCCTAAAAACTAAACAAAAAAAGATACCAAATAAGTCATTTATTGAAGCAAAGATTTCTGTATTGGAACCTATGGGCCATGAAATAATTGTAACGTGTGACAGCCCTGCTGGAGAGATTATTGGGAAATATACAGATAAAGAAAAATTAGAGGTAGGCCAGGATATTATTTTTGAACTTAACAAAGAAAGTATTCATTTTTTTAATGAAAACGGCGAGTTGGTTGAATAAGTACGACATTGAAGATACCTTAATTTAGCAATATTAATACAAATTTAGATGGGGTTAAAATAAGAAATTATGGTTGTCCCTTTTAATCTTTCTGTGGTCAAAGACTCAAATAAAGCTGAAAGAGCTTTGGCAAAAGCTGTGGTCAACCAAGTTTTAAAAAAGAGAGATTCTTTGATTGGATTAGCCACTGGGCAGACTATGGTCGGAGTATATCAAACCTTGGTTGAAGAAGAAAAAAAAAATATTGGTTTGTTTGAAGATACTGTTTTTGTGCAATTAGATGAGATTATTCCAAAGGCGGAAACAGACAGGCTTTTCTCCAAGGAATTACAGGAAATTTTTCTCAATCATTTGGAAGGTGGGTATGATTCATTTTTATCTATAGATATTTTGGCACAAAGTTTAAATGACGAGGCGTTACGGCACTGGTTATCTATTAAAAGGTTAGGTGGAATAGACTTACAAATTTTGGGTATAGGGGTTAATGGACATATCGGGTATAATGAGCCTGGAAGTGATTTAAACTCTACATGTAGAGTTGTTAAATTGGCTGATGAAACAATTAAAAGATCAGGGTACCAAGCTAACACGATGGGAATAACACTTGGAATTGGAGATATTTTAGCCGCTGAGAAGATAGCTCTACTAGCGACGGGGTCAAGTAAGGCTAAAGCTATCGAGAAAACTCTGAGACTACCGGTATCAACAGATAATCCTGCTAGTCACATTATAAATCATAAAGAAGTAGAAATTATACTCGATCAAAACGCGGCAGGCTTAATCATTTGAGTTATTTTAATTATAGCAGTTTTTTCATAACTTAAATGCCAGCTGCCATCCCATCTCCAGAAGGGTCAGCTCCACCATCCAATTGTCCGTCAATTAACCTAATAGTTTGCAAGATTGGCATCATGTAACTGTAAGGATGGCGTTTTGTCGGGTAACCCTTTTTCTGGAGCTGGGCTTCAGTCGATCTTAAAATCCTATTAGTTAACTCAATAGTAGAAGAAGTCGTAGTGAAGCGAGGGGCTGCCACAGACTCCTGTGCATTCATTCCAAAATCTATTACATTTAAAATAGCCTGAAGGTTGCCCATCGTAATTGTAGTACCTCCAGGAGACCCCACCAGAAGGAAGGGCTCTGAGTCCTTGAATACTATCGTTGGAGATAATGCGGTAAACCTTGCCTTACCAGGCTCAAGAGAGCCTGATCTACCAGGTCTTGGATCAAAAACCATCATACAATTATTATACATAAACCCTAGGCCGTCAGTAACTACACCGCTAGAAGAACCCAAAGAATGAGTCATCGTAACGCAATTACCATTCTTATCAGCTACACAAATGTGAGTTGTTTCTTTTGGATCTGCACCACTATTCAGGCGCTTAACTAATGTCTTTTCACCACGTTTAATTTTTTCTGCCATTTTAAGTGAATATTCATTTGATAATAAGTCTTCTATCGGTATATCAAAAAACTCTGGGTCCCCCATTCGGGTGTCTTTCTCTACTGTTGCTATCTTCATAGCTTCAGAAACAGTTGCTATATAATCTACGGAATTATGCCCCATCGCCCGTAAATCAAAGTGTTGAAGAATATTTAGCATTATTAGTAGTACTAACCCTCCGCCAGGAGGTTGATTAGTTGAAATTTGGTAACCCCTGTAGGTAGTGGTTAAAGGCTTTGTCTCTAGAGTTTGACACGCTTGAAGATCTTCTAGACCTATTAAACCCCCATTTTCAAGCATATCACCAGCTATTTCTTTTGCTAATCGTCCATTATAAAAATCATCAACTCCATATTTTGCTATACGCCTATATGTCTCAGCCATATCTGGGTTTTTTAATATATCACCAATGCTATAAAGTGATCCATCGGCTTTAGTATATATTTTTGCGGTTGCATGATTTTCTGTCATTCCTCGTACTCTTGCAATTCGTCCAGCGACATCTGGAGTTGTCCAAAAATTATGTACTTGAGGTCTCACTATAAAACCTTCTTCACAATAATTAATTGCAGGTTTGAGCGCATCAGCTATAGAAAGTGTTCCAAATTCATTAAGTATATCGTCAAAGGCTTTCAACGTCATTGGTGTCGTCATGCATTGATACCCTAATTCATTTACCTGACCATCTAATAAAAAGCCAAAACCGTCGTCGCATTCACCCCTGATTAGATCTTCCCACATATCAGATCTAGTCGCCAATGGAGCACGACCATGGAAGTCAATAATTTTATGAGTACCATCTGCCAGATAAATATGGCACGAACCGAATCCTGCGATACCACACATTTGAGGATCAACAGCTGTTTGCACTAGACCCGCACTTATTGCGGCATCTATAACATTTCCACCATTCTTAAGTACTTCAAGGCCTGACTCAACGGCTTCGGGCTGTGGTGCAGAAATCATGTATTGGGACATGGAAGTTCCTTTTTATAGAAGTTTATATACTTTATCTTATATTAACTGTTTATATATTAGAATGGAAACTATTAAGATAAGAAAATAAGGCGAAAAGTGTGAGAAATTATTTTAGTAAGCACTTTACTGAAAAAGTGATAGGGCACTTTTCGATGCTACTTTTTTCCTTAATCGTTGCTGGCTCCTTTTCTTTTGGGAAACTAATTTCGGGAGATATTGATCCAATTCCGCTTACGGCGGCACGTTTTTTTGTGGCGGCTTTAGTCCTTGGGATGGTTTTAACAGTCACTGGAAAATGGAGAGTTAGACATTATGCTTCGCCGTGGAGGTTTTTACTGCTGGGGAGCATGTACGCGATCTTTTTTGTGTTTATGTTTGAGGCTTTAAAAACATCAACGGTAACATCTACATCTGCAATTTTCACATTAATGCCTCTAATGGCTATGCTTTTAGATTGGCAAATAACAGGTCGGAGGCAATCATATTTGGTAGTTTTGGCGATAGTAATAGGCGCTATCGGAGCACTGTGGATTATTTTCAATGGTAGGATTGAAAATGTCATGAGCTTGAAAATTGGGAAAGGTGAAGTACTATTTTTTTTTGGTACTCTATCTCATGCTGCTTACGCAGTTTTCGTTCCAATCCTAAGGCGTGGGGAACCGATTTATGCAACTACATTTGGAGTTGCATTGGGCGGTGCTTTCTTGTTGTGCTTTATAGCTTGGCAAAGTATTTTAAACACGGATTGGATAGGGCTCAGATTATTAGTTTTTGCTACAATCCTTTATCTAGCTATTTTTGCAAGTCTAGGGACCTTTTCACTTATTACGATCGCATCCTCAAGATTATCTAGTACTAAAGTTACAGCATATACGTATATGATACCTTTTTGGGTGGTACTTTTAGAATATTTTTTAGGTCACGGTTGGCCAGGTTTTATTATCTTAAGTGGTGGTATGTTCATCTTTGTAGCGCTTCTTATGTTATTCCGAGATAAATCAAAAAAATAAATAAAAATGTTGACCAATGGAGTAAAAAGATAGCTAATTAAGACATTAACAAAAGGGGGAAAAATTTATGAAATTTAAACTAAATTATACGCGTCGGGTACTATTTGGAGCTTTGACTTCGATAAGCCTTTTATTTTCTGCAGGCCTCGCTCTTGCTGAGAAAGTAAAAGTAGCTGGTATTTATACGTTGCCGGTAGAACAGCAATGGATAAGTCGAATTCACAAGGCATTAAATGCTGCAAGTGATCGTGGAGAAGTTGATTATGTATTTTCTGAAAATGTAGCAAACACAGATTATGAAAGAGTAATGCGAGAGTATGCGGAACAAGGTGTTCATATGATAGTGGGAGAGGTCTTTGGATTAGAAAGAGGTGCTCGAAAGGTGGCCAAAGATTATCCGGATACAGCTTTCTTAATGGGGTCGTCTTTTGGACCTGTCGCTCCTAATTTTTCTGTTTTTGACAATTGGATCCATGAACCAAGCTATCTGACAGGCATGGTAGCGGGCGCAGCCTCTAAGTCGAATGTTATCGGTATGGTCGGTGGTTACGCGATACCAGAGGTTAACCGTTTGATGCAGGCGTTTATGGATGGAGCACGCGAAGTTAACCCAGATGTCAAGTTTTTAGTCAGCTTTCTCGATAGCTGGTATGACCCACCAAAGGCCAAAGAAAGCGCATTCGCGATGATAGATGCGGGTGCTGATATAATGTTTGCCGAAAGGTTTGGAGTTTCTGACGCAGCAGTTGAGCGTGGTGTGAAGGCAGTTGGTAACGTTATTGACACCGCTGGTGATTATCCCGGCACAATAATGGCTTCGGCGCTCTGGCATTTTGAAGCAACAATCGACAAAGCAGTTTCAAGGATAAAAAATGGTACTTTTGAAGCTTCAGATTACGGGCAATATAGCTTCATGGGCTACGGTGGTGGTTCATTAGTAGTTGATGAATCTTTAGTGTCAGCTGACACTCTGGCTAAGGTTCGTGAGCGAGAAAGTGAGATAATGGCAGGTATGTTCCGTGTTAATGTGAACGATGCCCGTCCTGTTTCTGATAAGTAAAAAAAGTTAAGGGCTAGCGTAAAAGCTAGCCCAATAAAATAAATGTCATCTCAGATTATCTTATCACTTAAGGGTCTTTCTAAAACCTTTGGCAATATTAATGCTACTAAAGATGTAAGCTTAGATTTGCATAAGGGAGAAGTTCTAGCCTTACTGGGTGAAAATGGGGCTGGAAAAACGACTTTAATGAATATGTTATTTGGTCATTATTTGCCAAATAGTGGGAAAATTTTAATTTCGGACAACGACGGTGTAATGGATTCTTTGAGCTTAGGACAACCTCAGGCTGCATTATCTAAAGGCATAGGTATGGTGCACCAACACTTCACACTTGCAGAGAATTTGACGGCTTTAGACAACATTTTAATTGGATCAGAGCCTTTGTGGGCATTTAAGGTTAATGCAATTGGTGCAAGAGAGAAGGTCAAAGTTATAATTGAAAAAAGTGGTTTGGATGTATCCTTGGATGTGCCGGTTGGGCAGTTGTCTGTCGGTGAACGTCAGAGAGTTGAAATATTAAAGGCACTTTATAGAGAAGCAAAAATCCTAGTTTTGGATGAACCAACAGCGGTTCTTACACCAAAAGAAACAGATATTCTTTTTGATAATATTAAGAATATGACAGCAAGTGGCTTATCTGTAATTTTTATTTCACATAAGTTGAAAGAGGTCCTTAAATTTTCAGATAGAATAGTAGTTTTAAGAGATGGGAAAAAAGTTGGTGAACTTCTAACGAGTGATGCGAATGAAAAAATAATAGCAAATTTAATGGTAGGTGAAGATACTACTGTAAGAAAACGCGACCAGGTCAGTGTCGGTAAGGAATTATTAAGTATATCAAATGTAAGTGCAAAGGGAACGTCTGTTCGTAATGGTCTCATAAACGTTTCTATGTCGATTTTTGAACATGAGATAGTTGGCGTCGCAGGTGTATCGGGAAATGGACAGTCAATGCTAGCTGAAGTTATATCTGGTCTACGAAAACCAGATGCTGGAGAGCTATCGTTTGATTCACAAATTTCTACTAATTTGAGTCCAAAAGAAGTTATTAAAGCTGGAGTTGGTAGAATACCAGAAGATAGACATCGAGATGGTATAATTGGTAGTATGACGGTTGCAGAAAACCTGATCATTGAAAATTTAGATAATCCAAAAATTAGGAACTTTGGTTTCCTAAACCATGATTCAATTAATTCATCAGCGCGAGAGTTATGTGAAAAATATGATGTAAGGGGGCCAGGTACACATGCTTCTGCTAAATTTCTGTCTGGAGGAAATATTCAAAAAATGATTTTGGCGCGTGTTTTTAACAACAGGCCAAAAATAATCCTAGCTAACCAGCCGACACGCGGACTGGACATGGGTGCTGCCAGTGAAGTTGAAAGACGACTCCTTGATGCTAGGAGTCGAGGGGCGGGAACTATTTTGATATCTGAGGATTTGGATGAAATCTTAAGGTTATCTGATCGGATTTTAGTCATACATGGTGGTATTTTGATGGAAACCAGGAATAAAGATAGAGAACAAATAGGCCTGATGATGGCTGGAGAAAGAGAATGTTAAGGGTTGAGCCTAGAAGTACAGTATCTTGGTTTTTTAAACTTGGTGTACCACTTGCATCGGCTATACTGTCATTATTTCTTGCAGCAATACCTCTGGCATTCGCAGGTGCTGATATTTCTTTGGCATACCAATTTATGATCAAAGGAGTGTTTGGCTCAATATTTTCTTTTTCAGAAATGTTAACTCGAGCAACACCATTGATATTTACCGGATTGGCGGCGACAATTGCTTTTCGAGCCCGGCTATGGAACATTGGTGCTGAGGGGCAGCTTTATTTGGGCGCTATGGCCGCAGTTGCGGTTGGCACAGGTATCCTTGACATAAGTGGCGCCTTATTATTGCCGATAATTATTTTGTTTGGTTGTGTCGCGGGCTCTATTGGAATGGTGATACCGGTCACTTTGAAAACAAAATTTGGTGCTGACGAAGTTGTAACAACACTTCTACTTAATTTTATAATTTTGATCTTTTTACAGATGATGTTGGAGGGTCCACTTCAGGATCCGATGGGTTTAGGCTGGCCACAATCTGCACCAATTTTAGATCAAGGAATGCTACCGACCCTTTTAGATAGAATGCGTGTACATTCAGGTTTACTAATTGCGGTCGTGATTGCTTTGGTTTTACAAATAGTAATCGATAGATCTGTTTGGGGGTTCAAGTTGAGAGCTGTTGGTGAGAATATTTCAGCAGCCCGACACGCTGGGATAAGTGTTAATAAAACTTTACTGGGGGTTGCTATTTGTTCTGGAGCTTTGGCGGGGTTTGCTGGTGTTAGTGAAGTTGCTGGTTTGAAGGGATATTTAACAGCTGATTTATCCCCAGGATTTGGATATACGGGCATTGTGGTGGCAATGTTAGCCGGACTATCACCCGTAGGTGTTGTTGCTGCAGCACTTTTTATAGCTTCAGTTTTTGTTGGCGCCGATAGTATGAGTAGAGCAATGGGAGTTTCTTCGTACTTGGCGGACTTAGTTGTAGCGACGTCATTACTCTGTGTCCTAGTTGGAGGTTTTGTATCAAACTATAAATTAATCCTTACCAAAGCTATTAAAGAACATAACAAATGATCGAAATTTTTCATATATTAATGAGTGAGTCATTTTGGGCAGCAGCACTCAGGATATCAACACCTTTAATTTTTGGAGTTTTGGGAGCGCTCTTGTGTGAAAAATCTGGTGTTTTAAATCTTGGTATTGAAGGTATCTTTGTGGCCGGTGCTATGGCAGGGTGGTTAGGAGTTTGGCTTGGTTTGAGTTTGATTGGAGGACTCATTATTGCCGCATTAGCAGGGGCTTTTTTTGGATTAATTCATGCTATTTTAACAGTACCATTAGGTTTATCACAACATGTTTCGGGTTTAGGTGTAACACTATTCGCGACGTCTTTAAGTTATTTTGTTTATCGAACGGCACTACCAAACGTGTCATCTCCACCTAGGATAGAGCCTTTTCGTCCAATTGATATACCCGTCATTGGCGATATACCTTTTTTAGGACCTATTTTGGGACAGCAAACGGCGATGACATGGCTGGCATTGATAATGGTTTTAGTTGTTTGGTATGTATTATACAAAACGCCTTTGGGTAAAGCTATTCAGGCCGTTGGGGATAATCCGAGTGCTATTGATGCTCAAGGACTATCTGTTTACGGATTAAGGATAGGATCAGTAGTTGCAGGTTCTGCTTTAATGGGGTTAGGGGGCGCATTTTTGACGATGTCAGCGTTTGATGCGTTCTTTTTTGGAATGGTCAACGGTCGCGGTTGGATATGTATTGCTCTCGTGATTTTTGCTAGCTGGAGGCCTGGAAAAGCCTTGTTAGGAGCATTGTTGTTTGGAGCATTTGACGCGTTGCAAGTCCGGCTACAAACAGAAGTTGGTGCGTTTGTTCCGGGACAGATTTTTTTGATGGCTCCGTATATTCTTTCTATCATAGCTTTAATTATTGCTGCACGGCAGGCTGATTATCCCAGAGCTTTGCTTATTCCGTGGTTCAAAGGTGAAAGGTGAAATATGCCAGAAATTGACTTAATAATAAAAAATGCAACCTTGCCGGATGGACGTGAAAATATAGATATTCTTTGTCGTGATGGTTATATCGCCGACCTTGGAAAAAATATTGAAGCCGAGGCTAAGCAATTAATTAATGCGAAAGGTTATATGGTTTCGCCACCATTCATTGACCCACATTTCCATATGGACGCTACCTTGTCTCTTGGTACCCCAAGATTAAATCTAACAGGAACTTTATTAGAGGGTATTTCTCTTTGGGGTGAACTAAAACCACTCCAGTCTGTAGATGATATAGTTACCAGAGCCCTTAAATATTGTAATCTAGCAATTTCTCAAGGGATAGGTGCAATTCGAAGTCATGTAGATGTTTGTGATGATCAGTTAAAAGGTGTTGAAGCATTACTTCAAGTTCGTGACATAATTTCACCTTACTTGGATCTTCAGTTAGTGGCTTTTCCTCAAGATGGCCTTCTCCGTTCTTCTTCAGCAATGAGTAACTTAATTCGATCCTTGGATATGGGTGTAGATATAGTTGGTGGAATTCCTCATTTTGAGCGGACAATGGAAGACGGTAAAGAGTCTATACGGCTTTTATGTGAGTTAGCTGAAACTAGAGGTCTCATGGTGGATATGCATTGCGATGAGAGTGATGACCCTATGAGTAGACATATAGAGACACTAGCATACGAAACACAGAGGGTTGGGTTACAAGGACGAGTGACTGGTTCACACTTAACATCTATGCACTCCATGGATAATTACTATGTTTCAAAGTTAATCCCACTTATTGGAGAAGCCGGTGTTCACGCAATACCGAACCCATTGATTAATATAATGCTTCAAGGGCGTCATGATAGTTTCCCAAAACGCAGAGGTCTAACACGAGTTAGAGAATTACGGGATGCAGGCATTCAAATTGGTTTTGGATCAGATTGTATGATGGATCCTTGGTACTCTTTAGGTAAAGCCGATATGTTGGACGTTTCTGCCATGGCGTTACATGTGGGTCAACTTTCTAGTAGAGATGATATGGATTGGTGTTACGATGCAATAACAAAAAATTCGGCTAAAATTATGGCGCTAAATAATTATGGCATTGAAAAAAATAATAAGGCAGATTTAGTGATCCTGCAGGCAAAAAATAAGATTGAAGCTTTGAGACTCAGACCAAATCGATTGTATGTTATTAGGGGCGGACAAATCATTGCTAAAACTAATCCTCAAGTTACTGAATTATTTTTAGGTGCAGAAACGCAGACGGTTAATCCAGCTGATTACGAGCCCTCTAAAAATAATTAGTAGAGTTAAATAATTAACACTTCAGATAACCAGTACAACAATTCAGAGAGCTATTTATCTTAATCATGGGTATATTGTTCAGTAGTAATATCATTATTGAGTTTTACCTGTCGGTAAAAGAGATCACTTGGTCGCCAAAGTGTAAAGCCTTTCCCTCATAGAAGTTGTAGTGGTCTAAGAATATCTAATATTGATACACAAAATAATAAAAACTTTTTTATTAATATGAATTAAAAACTGGAGCTAAAAATGTTTTCTATTTTTCCAACAGCAAGGTTGAGACCATCTCCCTTTTATCAGGCAGCTTTGGATGAAGGTTTGAAAACGGCGATGGTTTATAATCGTATGATTTTACCTGCCAGCTACGGAAATCCAGAGGAGGAGTATTGGCGGTTAATAAATGGGGTGTCAATGTGGGATGTTGGTGTAGAAAGGCAAATCCAATTAACGGGGCCTGACGCTAGTAAGCTGGCCCAGATATTAGCCCCACGTGATCTGTCAAAATGTAAAGTAGGACAGGGGAAATATGTACCGCTATGTAATCATAAAGGTATATTAATAAATGACCCTATACTGCTAAAATTGGCTGATGATAAATTTTGGTTTTCCATCGCTGATAGTGACGTTTTGACTTGGGCTCAGGCTCTAGCTGGAGAGAGAGGGTTGAACGTTGATATAATAGAGCCGGATGTTTCGCCATTAGCTATTCAGGGGCCATTAGCAGAGGAAGTGGTGGCAAAGCTATTTGGAGATTGGATAAGAGATATAAAATATTTTTGGTTCAAAGAGACTGAGTTGGAGGGCATACCGGTAGCTGTTCAAAGATCAGGTTGGTCAAAACAAGGTGGTTTTGAAATATACCTGATGGATGGGACAATGGGTACCAAACTTTGGAATATAGTCCGGGAAGCAGGCCGGCCTTTCGGTATTGGCCCAGGTTCGCCTGGAACTCCTGAAAGGACAGAAAGTGGACTATTGTCAGTGGGTGGGGATAGTGATCATACTACCAATCCGTTTGAGGTCAGATTAGGTAAGTACCTAGATCTTCAGGTACCAGATGATGTAATTGGCATTTATGAACTTAGAAGAATCGCTAAAGAAGGGCCCAAACGACATCAGCTAGGCCTAATTCTGGACGGAAAGTCACCAGCCCCACTTAAGTTTTCGTGGGAAGATATATATTTTAAAGGAAAAAAAGTTGGAGATATGACTAACTGCGTATGGTCTTATAAATTCGATGCTAACATTGGTTACGCACTTATTTCGGTAGATTTGAAATCTGGAGATGAAGTAGACATTAGGAGTAGAGAGCGATCTGTAAAAGCTAAATTGGTGGACCTACCATTTTTGTAATACCGTAGTCATTATTTACTAACTTAAACTCTTTTTTTAATGCACACCTATAGTCTATAGAATACTAAAACCTTCATCGAGCGCACTTAGAACCTGTGACACCTCCTCTTCAGTTATAATACATGGAGGGGACATCAAGATATTGTGGCCACCCACTCTAACCATGGCTCCAGACTCAAAAATTTTAGCTGAAATTTTAGTCATATTTTCTGACCCCATAGGGGTTTTATTTTCAATATTGGAAACCAATTCTATCCCTGCCATTAATCCATGACCACCTCGAACATCTCCAATAAAGGTATGTTTTTCTTTTAGTTTTTCCAGACCTTTAAAAAGCTGTTCACCTCGGATTTTAGCGCTAGTTTGAATTTCTAATCTTTGACTCTCTTTTATACATGCCAGTGCGGCTGCGGCACCAACAGGATGAGCAGAATATGTGTAACCATGGCCAATGTTACCCGTAACAGAGTCACCCTGCTCAAATCGTTTGGCTATGTTTTCTGAAACCATACATACCCCAAAAGGGAAGTACGCAGATGTTATCCCTTTTGCCATAGTCATCATATCTGGTTTTACTCCCCAGTGGCGTGAACCACACCAATCCCCTATTCTTCCAAAACCTGTTATTACTTCGTCTGCGATCATTAAAATTCCGTGTTTAGTGCATAGATCCCTCATTTTTTTCATGAAGGATTGATGTGGTACTATAACACCCCCTGCACCCTGTATCGGTTCCATTATAAAAGCTGCTATTGTATCAGGCCCTTGGAATTCAATTTCGTCAGCAGCGGCTGCAACACAAAGGTCAGCAAGGCGCTCTGGGTCACTTTCGTTAAATGGGTTCCTATATGTATATGGACTTGGTATGTGATAACAGCCTGGTAAAAGTGGCTCATAATTCGTACGAAACCGGCTATTTCCGTTCACAGAAGCGCCACCAAAATGAGTGCCGTGATACCCTTTTTTTAAAGATAAAAACTTGGTACGACTATGATGACCATTAATTTTGTGATATTGTCTAGCCAAACGAAGAGAGGTCTCGACAGAGTCTGAGCCGCCTGAAGTGAAAAAACACCTTCCCATATCCTCTTCGCTAAACATTTGGCACAATTCGTAGCTAAGCTCTATGGCAGGTTCATTTGTTGAACCAGCAAAGGAGGAATAGTAAGGTAACTGGTCCATTTGTTTAATTATTGCTTGCTTGATTGGATCACAAGAATAACCAACATTTACGCACCATAAACCACCGACACCATCTACGACTGTATTGCCCTCGTAGTCAGTAATCGTAGAACCTTCAGCTTTTGAAATAATATTAGGAGGATTATTCATAACTGTACCTGGATGCCCCATCGGATGCCATAAATGTCTAGCATTATTTTCTCTTAAAAAGTTGGAGTCTTTCATAGATAATCCTTTATATTATAAATCAATTTCATACATGATCAGTGTTTTTATTAAATTTGGCAAGAACTAAAAGTTTCTTAATCAACAAAAAATTATTAAGAACTGATGCGATTTGTACTTGTTTGAAACTGCTTAGCAGATTACATGAGGTCGTATGAAGCGATGGATCCCATTTTTGAAGTCTGCCCCTGTAATCTCGGTCGTACGAGTCGTCGGTGTAATAGCGACGGGTGGCAGAAGTTCCACTATAAACGAAGAAAATCTATCGCCTTACTTAGAAAAAGCATTCGTCAAGGGTGCTCCAAAAGCTGTTGCCTTATCAATTAATTGCCCGGGTGGCTCGCCTGTTCAATCTTCTTTAATCGGGGCAAAGATAAAATATCTATCAAATAAACATAAAGTACCAGTCTACGCTTTTGTTGAAGACGTTGCAGCCTCTGGTGGATATTGGATAGCTTGCTGTGCGGATGAAATTTATGTTGATGACAGTTCGATACTAGGGTCTATTGGTGTAATTTCTGCTTCTTTTGGATTTAACAAAATTATGGAAAAACAAGGAATAGAGCGGCGTGTTCACACTTCTGGAACTGATAAATCTATGCTGGATCCATTTAGACCGGAAAAACCTAGTGATATAAAACGTTTAAAAGAGCTTCAGAAACAGATTCATGAAACGTTTATCGAACATGTTAAGAATTGTAGAAGTTCAAAGCTGTCTGATGATAAGGATTTATTTACTGGTGAAATTTGGATTGGTAAGAAGGCTATAGATGTTGGCCTAGTAGACGGAATTGGACACCTTAAACCATTTTTTGAAAAGAAATACGGTAAAAAAGTGAAAATAAATATTTTTGGTGGGAAGAAATCTATCCTACAAAGGTTTGGCGCGAAGCTATTAGCTAATAATATTGACGAACTGAATTACCAAGCTTTGTGGAATCGATTCGGTTTATAAATGATTTTAAAAATTGTTTTTTTATTCTTAATAGGCATGATGGTTTTGGCGATGTTTGGAAAGTTGAGGTTTCCAAAAACTAGATATAGAAAAGCAAGACGCTGCTCTAAATGTGGGGCCCATAAAATTGGTAACGATAAATGCTTTTGTGAAAAGGTAGAATGATTGTTTTACTTTTTTATTTTAACCCTTTTGGCTTTGGTTTTTTTACTACTATCTGGAGACCTACTTATCAAAGGCGCCGTAGGTGTTGCAGAAAGATTGGGTATTCCAAAGTTAATAGTGGGGCTTACTATTGTCGCATTTGGAACCTCCGCTCCTGAATTAGTAATTTCAATCAGAGCCGTTCTGGATGGTGTTTCAGGCCTGGCTATAGGAAATGTTGTAGGATCTAATATTGCTAACGTTCTGCTGGTTTTAGGCCTACCAGCAGCGATTTTTGGTCTACCTTTAATAGAGCGTAAAATTCGTAGAACATATCTAATAATGCTAGGTTCAACTCTTTTATTTGTATGCATTTGTTTTTTTTGGGAGCTTAATCGTAGTTCAGGAATCATTCTAATAGTATTATTTTTGATAGTAATATTAGATAGTATTATTTCTAATCAAAAACGTTTTGCAAAACTAAAACACTCGATAAACGAGGTTGAGGTATTAGATAAGACGATATTATCAAAACAAATTCTATTACTTTTGTTGGGTTTGGTAGGCTTACCATTAAGCGCTAATATTTTCGTTGATAATGCCATAAATATAGCTAATGGATTTGGTGTCTCAGAGGTTGTTATTGGACTTACTATGGTAGCAATTGGAACATCGTTACCAGAACTTTCAACCATGTTTATGGCGATTATTAGGAAAGAAAAAGAAATGGCTCTTGGAAATATTATTGGTTCCAATCTCTTCAACCTTTTAGGGGTTATTGGTATATCAAGTTTTATAAGTAATATCACAATTCCGAATGAACTCTTACAATTTGATTTATGGCTGATGGTCTGTTCTGCGTTTTTACTAGCGCCAATTATATTTAGGCCAAAAAACCTGAACCGTATTTGGGGATTGCTTTTTATTATGATTTATTTAGCCTATATCATTTTAGTAATAAATCGAGGATTATGAATGTATAAAGGCAATGCAATTGTTACGGGCGCAGCAGATAGGTTGGGCAAAGCGATGGCGTTACATTTGGCCGACCTAGGGTTTAATATTGTTGTGCATTATATGGCGTCATCCGATGCAGCCAAAGAAGTAGTATCTTTGATAAAGGAAAAAGGACGATTCGCTGTTAGCTTGCAAGCTGACCTTTTGGATCCTTTAGTGGTTAAGAAACTGATACCAGAAGCTGTAAAAAAAATAGGTGGAAATCTAAACATATTGATTAATAACGCATCTATTTTTGAATATGACAATTTAGATACAGCAGACGATCAGAGCTGGAGAAGGCATATTGGTTCAAACTTACAAGCACCCTTTTTTTTAACTCAGGAGTTCGCTCGACAAGCCCCAAATTTCGATATTGATGAAAACAATGAACCGATAGCACGAGCGGTAGTAATAAATATGATTGATCAAAGAGTCCGAAAGCTTAATCCTGAGTTTATGACTTATACAATCGCAAAGATGGGACTTTGGGCGTTTACTCAGACTGCAGCACAAGCTCTAGCTCCTAAGATTAGAGTTAATGCAATTGGTCCTGGACCAACTCTCAAGGGTATTAGACAATCACCAGAACATTTCTTGAAACAGCGCTCAGAAACTGTGTTGGGACGTGGATCTAATTCAAAAGATATAGTTAAGGCATTGGAATATATAGTAAATTCTCCAGCAATTACGGGGCAAATATTTTGTGTGGATGGTGGTCAACATTTAAATTGGAGAACTGCCGATGTGCTTGGAACGGAGTTTTAGAAAGTGAGGCAGTTAAGTAAACTTGTCCACTATCATTATCTGATTAATTTATCTTGATTAAAAAGTATAATGTTTTCAGTGGGTTGTAGTTTTTTATATGATTTATATAATAAAAACAGTGACTTAGTAAAATATATAAAAACAAAAAAAATTAACTAAACATCTGAGAAATAAGGATAAATTTAAAATATGTTTAATTTTCCCCAACCTTATCCACAGTTTAGATATATCACTTTTGGAAATTTAATTGATAAGATATTATTTGAAATAAATTAAAGTTTTTTGGGTAACAGATGGCTATATTTTTAAAAGCTAATGAAATCGTATCTCAGACAGTTCGTGATGGTAACGCGTGTGTACGTGCTTATGTTAGAACTCTCGATAATAGTCCTGGCGTTTATCGAATGCTCGATGAAAAAGATTGTGTATTATATGTGGGTAAAGCTAAGAATTTGAAAAAGAGAGTATCAAGCTATTCACGTCCAACAGGTCATTCAAATAGAATTATCAGAATGATTTCAGAGACTAGATCAATGTTGTTTCTAACAACAGAGACTGAAACAGAAGCATTACTTTTGGAACAAAGTCTAATAAAAAACCTAAAACCGAGATATAATGTGCTGTTAAGAGATGATAAAAGCTTTGCGAGTATCCATCTTGATAAAAGCCATATTTTTCCTCAGGTAAAGAAACATAGAGGGGCTAAAAAAGGGATGGGGAATTTCTACGGTCCATTTGCAAATGTAGGAGCAATCGAAAGAACTTTAAATCAAATTCAAAAAGCATTTCTACTTCGGAATTGTTCTGACTCGGTATTTGACAGCAGAGAGCGCCCATGTTTGATGTATCAAATTAAGCGCTGCAGTGCACCATGCGTAAATCTAATTTCTCAAACTGAATATACAGAGTTAGTAGCTAAAGCAGAAAAGTTTCTTTCAGGTCAAAGTGAGGAAATGCGGTTAGAGCTTGTGAGCCAAATGAATGAGGCCTCAGATAAGTTAGAGTATGAAAAAGCCGCAGGGCTTAGAGACCGATTAACTGTGTTAAAGGAGGTGAAAACAGGTCAAGAGTCAGCTGTAGGTGATATCCAAGAGGCAGACGTAATAGCACTACATTTGGAACAGGGCCGCGCCTGCATACAGGTGTTTTTTATCCGAGCAGCCCAGAATTGGGGGAATAAGGACTATTTTCCAGAAACAGGTATTGGAGCTGGTCCGGAGGAAATATTAAAAACTTTTATCGGACAATTTTATTCAAATAAGACACCACCTCGATTACTATTGTTGAGTAATTTAATAGAGGATTTCGAATTGATGAGATCAATATTATCAGAAAAACTAGGAAAAAAAGTTACTTTAGAGGTACCTCGTCGCGGGCATAAATCAGATTTGATTAAAGCAGCGATGCGTAATGCTCGAGAGAGTTTAGCGCGAAAAATGGCTGATACTCAAACGCAGCAAAAATTACTTAATGGCTTAAAAAAAGCATTAAAACTAACACATGATTTAAAAAGAGTGGAAGTCTATGATAACTCTCATTTTCAGGGAGACTCTCCAGTAGGTGGCATGATAGTCGCTGGACATGAAGGGTTCTTGAGAAGTGAGTACAGAAAATTCAATATTAAATCTGATAATATATCACTAGGCGATGATTATGCGATGATGAGAGAAGTATTCCACAGACGGTTCCAAAGGTTAAAAAAAGAAGAGATAGATAGTCTTGTAGTAAGAAGGCCAGACCTTGTTATAATAGATGGCGGTCTGACACATGTCTCAGTAGTTTCTAAGGTTATGAAAGATTTGAATCTTCAAGAAATACCAATCTTAGGCGTATCGAAGGGCCCTGATAGAAATGCTGGAAAGGAAGAGTTTCATACCATTAAAAATGGTACCTTTGTTTTTAATAGTAAGGATCCTTTATTATATTATGTTCAACGACTTAGAGATGAGGCTCATAGGTTTGCAATTGGAACGCATCGTACTCGACGTGTGAAAAAGCAATTTAAAAGCCCTTTGGATGAGATAGCTGGAATTGGAGCTAAAAGGAAAAAAATATTATTGGAAAACTTTGGGTCCGCTAAGGGTGTTAGTAAAGCAAGTAAATTACAAATTGCCAGTGTGGAAGGAATATCAACAAAAATATCCCAAATTATATATCAGTTCTTCCATGATAAGGAATGACGGGTTAATATGTATCTATGATTTGGACTTTTCCCAATATATTAACGGTTATGCGTTTGGTGGCTGCTCCAGGTATTGTCATAATGTTCTTATATTTTAGCCGACCATTAGCAGATTGGATCGCTTTAGTTCTCTTTCTTGTCGCGGCTGTTTCGGACTGGTTTGATGGGTATTTGGCGAGGCGGTGGAACCAGGAGAGTAAATTTGGTGAGATGTTGGATCCTATAGCAGACAAGGCCATGGTTATTATCGCATTACTTATAATCACAGGATTTTCTGGAATGAACTCTTGGATTTTATTGCCCTCCGCAATTATCATGTTCAGAGAAGTTTTTGTTTCTGGGCTAAGAGAATTTCTAGGAAAGTCCGCGGGCTTATTAACTGTAACGAAGTTGGCGAAATGGAAAACAGCTCTTCAGATGATCGCTATTGCTACATTATTCAGTCAAGGAATATTCCAATACTATTTAGAAATAGAGTTTTGGGGTATGAATAGAGATATGTTGGAAACTGCAATTTCCGGAATTACAAGTGAAAGAGAAGGTTTGACTTGGGTATATTGGGGCGCTTATTTATTTTGGACAATTGGTGTACTATTCCTCTGGATAGCAGGAATTCTAACCTTTATTACAGGAATTGATTACTTAAAAAAGTCATTGCCATATTTGAAAGAAGATAATTAATGATGGTTAAAATTATGTATTTTGCATGGGTTCGAGAAAAAATAGGTGTCTCTAAAGAAGTAATTGAAACAAATGCGGGAACTGTTAATGAACTAATTCTGGAATTGAGCCAAAAAGGAGAAAACTACAAAATTGCTTTTTCAAGGCTAGATGAAATTAAAGTTGCTTTAGATCAAGGCCTGGCAGATTTTAATTCATCGCTCCTTGGAGTTAAAGAAGTAGCTTTTTTTCCACCCATGACTGGGGGCTAAGAATGGATATAGTTATCCAACCTGAACCCTTTAATAGTGGAGAAGAATTAAATAAATTCACCAAGAGGGTTTGTGGGGCTGGAGCTGTGGTTAGTTTCTCTGGCATGGTAAGGGATATACCTGGAAGACTAGATTTATTAAATATAGAGCACTATCCAGGTATGGCTGAAAAAGCGATTAACCAAGTTTGTGAAGAGGCTTATGAGCGTTGGAACTTGATTGATGCGTTAGTGATACATAGGTTTGGTAAATTAAAAAAGGGAGAGCTAATTATGATGGTTATAACAGCCTCACCTACCCGCATAGATGCTTTTAATGCAGCTGAGTTTTTAATGGATTTTTTAAAATCTTATGCACCGTTTTGGAAAAAAGAAATTGCAGAGAATGGTAGTTTTTGGGTTGATGCAAGAGATGAGGATAAAAAGGCTTTAGATCGCTGGGATAAATCCTAATATTAATTTATTTTACCTTAATTTTTTTATTAATATTCTTTTTTTGCGTTGCTTTGTTGTCTTTAGTTCGTTTTTGACTGTTATAAATTGCCCAGCAAGTAGCATAACCTAATGAAAATGAAATCAGCAATACAGTAGCTATTATGAAGGTTAATTTAATCATCAGTTGTTATTTCTTTACTTTGCCCAAAGATTTTTCCAAGTCTACTTTTTTTAAGAGCTTGAACTCTATTCTTCTATTCATCTCACGCCCTTCCTCTGTTTTGTTGTCGGCGATCGGTAATGTTTCTCCATATCCTATTGGAACTAATTTTTTAACAAGTACTTTACGAGATAAAAGTGCAGCTTTTACTGACTCAGCTCGAAGCTGACTTAAATTGAGGTTCATTTCTTTTCCACCCTGACTATCAGTATGCCCACTAATTTCCATTCTTACGTTTTCACATTTTCTAACAACTGTTGCTATTTTTTTTATGGCTATTCTTGAGGAACCCTTAATTGCTGTAGATGCGGGTTCAAATGCAATCTTTTCCTTTTTTAATATTTCATTGATATTATTAACGCACTGTTCAGGAGTCATAGATACCATAACAGGAGATAATGACTTATCAAATATAATATCTGTTTCAATTATATTGTTTGGGGGAAGCATATTTTTTAAATATTCCTGTACAGTATGAGAATTTAGCTTAGAAGAGACTCTCCCAATTAGCTTTATTTTGTTTTTTTGTGCAATTAGGGTTCCCGAATGTAGCTCCTTTAAAGCCTCCATTGCGATAGTAGTATTTCGGACAAAATTAGTTGAAGTAATTCCAGTTAAACTTATATTTAAATTGACTCTAAATTTTGGGAAGAGAGCCTTTGCATAAGATCTAATTACCTGTTTCTCTAACTCTGAGTTAAGGTGTCCAGTAATATTTATATTATTAGAGCTACTTTTTTCTACCTTAATTGCTAATGGTTGTTCCACTTTAGCTTCGATTTGTGAATCATGCTTAGGGAGAGTCATATAGAATCTAAACTCTTTTGGTAATTTTTGTTTAAATTCGTCTACTAGTTTTAAGATTTCTCTTTTCGGGTCTGTTTCTTTAAGCATTAGCTTTATTTCTAAATCTGAAAACTTTAAAGAACCTTCACCAATTTCTTGTAAAAGAGTCACTGTGGCTTTTACGGTATCAACCCAATTTGAAGTAGGAGAGCCTATGCCAATGTTACAGTTTGGAATTACCTTAAGAGGAAACTTTTTGGTTTGTGTGATTACTGAATCTCGATCACTAACTGTTTCAAACGAACAGGTATTTAGAGTTCCTATATTGTTATCTATAGAGTACTCGAAGTAATAAGGAGAAATTAAAGTTTTTGGAGCTACGATATCTACCAAAAAATTCGATTTGAACTTAATTTTATCAGATAATTTATGTTTTAACTGTCTGGCATCATGATTATTCAAAGATAGGATATTAATGTGAATTTTTTCGCTATTTATTGAAATTGTTCCTTGTGAAAATAGCGATAATAAATCAGCAACCAGCTTTAAATCGGACTCCAAAGCTATAGGCATTTTTGTATTTTTATTATTACTTACCTCTACATTAATCTTTACATTTGGATAACCACTAATGCTACTTATTATAGATTCCTGATAATTTTTGTTTGGAACTAAACCTATCACGGATATATTATCATTTTCTTTTAGTATTATTAATTTGAAGTTTTCCTTGGTAACTTGTGCGGGAATTTGAATCCCTGTCCGATCAGTTATTAGGGTGGGCGCTAAAGTTGTTTGAAAAAATTTTATAGTTTTTAAACGTTGATTTTCGTTTGGAGCTTTTCCTCTTATAGTTACCTGAACCCCGTCGACATCCACGCTTGCCCAAGAATTTTCCATATTTTTAAGAATATAATTAACACGTTTTATAGTAGTATTTTGAAGTGAAGTTGAGATTACAAAAGAAATTAATATTATTAGAGGTATTACAGCTGAAAAAGCTATAATATGTTTGAATTTATTGTATGATCTTATATTTTTTTCCAAACTTAAATCTCTTTTATTTATAAATTTATAACATACACGCAATGGTTAAAAACAATACAATAATTAGCCCAGCGTTACGGTTTGATCGAAAAATATGTAGGCAAGAGGCTGAATTTTTAATATTAACCGTAAAAGTTTGCCAAATAAGATGAAACCCAAATACAATTACGCCAAATGTACAAATGATTATTTGTTTCTGTTGGTTGGCTATTGAGAATGTATCAATGATGGCCATAATAAAAAAGAAACTAATTAATATAATAGTGTATCCTAGCCATTTTTTTGTATTTTTGCCAAAAAGAATGGCTGTTGATTTTATGCCGACTAGTAGATCATCTTCGATATCTTGGTGAGCGTATATTGTATCATAAAATAGAGTCCAAAAAATACCCGCTAAATATAGAAAGATTGCAGGAGACCCAATCGAACCTGTATGAGCTGTCCAAGCAAAAAGTACTCCCCAATTAAAAGCAATACCTAAAAAGATCTGGGGCCACCAAGTGAATCTTTTTGCAAATGGATAAACCGATACTGGGATTAAAGAACACAGACCAACAATAATTGCAGCTTTATTATAGGTTATTAATATAAAAAAAGCCAATAAAAGCTGCAGAAATAACCAAAAGTAACCAGAAACTAAATTAATACTCTTTGATGGTATAGGACGACCGCGTGTTCTTTCAACTTCTGAGTCTATATTTTTATCGACAATATCATTCCAGGTACAACCAGCACCTCTCATTAATATCGCGCCTATTACACAACCAAAAATAATCCATAAATCAAAAAGTTGAAAGTTGTTTTCATCGTAACAAATGGCTAACAAACACCCCCACCAGCATGGCAGGAGAAGTAACCAAGTACCGATTGGTCGATCTATCCGACTTAATCTTAAATATGGAATACTCCATTTTGGCGCGTTTTTATTGACCCAATTTTTTTTCACTGAGTCAGGTAAAGGATACTCTAGATTTTGAAATTCCTTAGCCATATAGTTACCCTATGATAAAAAGTAAAATTAGATTGTTTCTAGAGCATCAATTGTCTGACGGCAATTCAGTTGTCTTATCCCGAAAGCAAGCAAATTACATATTTAATGTAATGCGGTTGAATATTGGTGATGATTTGAGGATATTTAACAGTAGTGACGGTGAATGGCTATCAACAGTTCAGGAAAAAAGTAAAACAAGTGGTGTTCTATTATGTCTAAAAAAGTTAGCAGTCAGTTTTAAACCTTCTGACATTTGGTTTATTTTTGCACCAATAAAAAAAACAAGAACTGATTTTATCGTTGAAAAGGTAACAGAAATGGGTGCATCAAAAATTGTACCAGTCATTACTGACCATTCGAATACTGGCAGAATTAGTAGAGATCGATTGCAAGCTCATGCAATAGAGGCCGCAGAACAGTGTGGAACAAATTTCGTACCTAAAGTTTCAGAACTAAAAAAGCTATCAGATATCTTGGCTTCCTGGTCAAGAAGTCGAACTATTTGGTTCTGTGATGAGACTAAGCAGAATATTAATAATTTTGAAATGATTAAAACAAAGGGGCCATCGGCAATTTTAATTGGGCCCGAAGGGGGGTTTTCAGACCGAGAAAGATGCTCACTTTTGGCAAAAGAATTCGTCCATTCTATATCACTTGGGCCCCGAATATTACGGGCAGATACAGCAGCAGTAGTAGCGTTAACATTATGGCAATTGAATAACGGTGACTGGTAGTGGCGTTTTTTCGAGAAGAGGCTGTGAATGTTATAAAATTTTATCGAGAAGCAATTCTAGGTGCTCTTTTTCTTATCAGCGGTTTGGCGTTAATATTTTCAATTTTTTGGATCAATACCATATTAGGTCTGTTACTTATTCTCTTTGGGGGTGTTCTTTTGATTAGCTTTTCTCAAAGGTATATCCTTCTGAGTAAACAAGAAAATTTAGGACATATAAGCGTAACAGAGCGACAAATCATTTACGACCATACAGTCAACGGAGGTTTTATTTCTTTGGATCTATTAAAAACTATTTTTTTGATAACCAACAAAGATGAATCACACAAAATAGAACGTTTTTGGCAGCTTGAGGATTGTGAGGGAAATTTTTTAGTGTTTCCGACTAATGCTTTTGGAGCAGACAAGTTTATCGAGTCCCTCATATTTTTAAAGAAGGTGAACTACGGTGCCTTTAGATCAGCAATGGCTTCGAGGAAAATGGAAAATATAATAGTTTGGCAACGGCTTTAAATAATGCCCATTGACTTAATCATATTTTAATATCACGAATATTTAAAACATTATTGGAGATAAAATATGTCTGTTCCTCAGTCGGGTGGTGGTCCTGTTACTAATCAGAACCAGTTAATTGAGTTTTTGGAGGATGGGTGTAAAGAAAAAAATTTATGGCGTATTGGAACTGAACATGAGAAATTTGGTTTTTTAAAAGACTCTTTCAACCCACTACCCTATGAGGGAGAGCGATCAATTGTTGATGTTTTATCGGCCCTAAGGGATAGTTTTGGTTGGAAGCCAATATTAGAAGATAATTGTTTGATAGGACTTACCAAATCTGGGGCAAATATATCTTTAGAACCAGGTGGTCAGTTAGAGTTAAGCGGTGCGCCCCTACAAACGATTCACGAAACTTGTGACGAAGTTAATCAGCACCTAATTGAGGTAAAAGAAGTTGCAGATAGATTAAATGTAGGTTTCATTGGGTTGGGTGCTGCCCCTGAATGGCGTCATGAGCAAATGCCTGTATTGCCGAAAGGGCGTTATAAATTAATGACAGATTATATGGGTAGAGTGGGAACGCACGGTACTCAGATGATGTATAGGACTTGTACTGTTCAAGTGAATTTAGATTTTAGCTCTGAACTTGATATGGTAAAAAAGTTTAGAGTTGCTTTAGCGCTCCAACCTATAGCGACAGCAATTTTTGCTAATTCTCCATTTTTTGAGGGAAAAGTTAATGGGCATAAGAGTTGGCGATCCCGTATTTGGAGGGATCTAGATCAAGACCGAACAGGTATGCTGCCATTTGTATTTGAGGAGGGTTTTGGTTTTGAGGCATGGGCAAATTATGCCTTAGATGTACCGATGTACTTTGTTTATCGAAAAGGTAAATATATTGATGCCTTAGGACAATCATTTAGAGATTTCCTTAAAGGAAAGCTGCCAGCTTTACCTGGTGAAATACCCACACTTTCAGACTGGGCTGATCATTTGACCACTATTTTTCCAGAAGCCAGAATTAAGCAGTTTTTAGAGATGCGTGGCGCTGACAGTGGTCCTTGGAGAAATCTTTGCGCCTTGCCGGCTTTTTGGGTTGGAATATGTTATAATGATACTTCTTTAGACTCGGCGCTGGATCTGGTTAAAAATTGGAGTTCTGACTTTCGAGAGGAATTAAGAGTTGCAGCATCTGTGGATGGTCTTGATGGAAATGTAGGGAACGTCAAAATAATTGAATTGGCTCGAAAAGCTGTAGAGATTTCTAATGAGGGGTTAAAATCTAGAGCTTGTCCGGGGGCAGGAGGTCTGGTGCCAGATGAGACTCACTTTTTGAATTCAATTCATGATATTTTGCAAAATGAGAAAACCCCTGCAGATGAATTATTAAGTTGCTTCAATGGCAATTGGGGCGGGAATCTTAAAAAAATTTACGAAGATTATAGTTACTAGTATCTTTAAAATTTTATATCGAGTTCGGTCCCCATAAAAAGCCTTTTGATATTCTCTTTATGCTTGAGGTACGTAAGTGAGATCATAATCAAAGATGGTAAGATAAAATATGATGTGTCAAAGACCCATAACCACAATGGTACTAAAAGAAATGAACTTAACGCCGAAAAAGATGATTTTTTAAATATGATTGCCATAAGTAACCATATCAAACACGTTAACATACCGGCTTTGAAAGAAAAAACTAGAATTATGCCGAGTAGTGTTGCTACTCCTTTACCTCCTTTGAACTTTTGCCATAGGGGAAATAAATGACCTAAAAACACAGTTATGGCTGCACAAGAAGTTGAAAACATATCATAATAACGCAATGAAAAGTAAACGACTAAAGCTCCTTTGCTTGCGTCTAAGACTAGAGTTAGCAGAGCAGCGGTTTTGTTACCAGTGCGTAATACGTTAGTTGCGCCAGTATTTCCAGAGCCGATAGAACGGATGTCACCTAACCGTAAAGCTTTTGTAATCAACAAGCCAAAACTTATAGATCCTATCAGATAAGAAAAAAATAGAATTAAAAAGAAAAAAGGTAAACTTTCAATTGACAACATTACCCAGAATAAACCTCTCTACCTTGAACAAAAGTCTTTAAGATTTTTCCTTGCATTCTTTCTCCGTCAAAAGGTGTATTTTTGGACTTAGACTTCAGAGTTTCTCGATTTAATACAAAAGGCGTGTTGGCATCAAATAATACTAGATCTGCAGGGGCACCCTCTTTTATCCTACCACTCTTCAAACCGAGTCTCTTGGCTGGGTTCAATGTCAGCGCTGCCCATAACTTGTTAATGGTAATTGACTCAGAATGATACAGCCTTAAAGCAGCTGGCAATAATGTTTCGAGGCCTACCGCCCCAGAAGCAGCCTCTTCAAATGGTAATCTTTTGCTCTCTTCGTCTTGGGGGGTGTGCATCGAACAAATGATATCGATTGTTCCTGTTGATACAGCTTCCACCATTTCTTCTCTATCTTTTTCTGATCTTAAGGGGGGTTTAATTTTGAAGAAGGTTCGATAATCCCCTACATCAAACTCATTTAATGTTAAGTGATGCACGGAGACTCCGGCTGTTACATCTAGGCCTTTTTGTTTTGCTCTATTAAGGGCAGGGAGAGCAATTCTAGAAGATATTTGATCAACGTGATAACGAACACCAGTTAGTTCTACAAGCGAGAGGTCCCTTTCTAAGCCTATTTTTTCTGCCATCTCTGATACAGAAGGAAGACCTTTTAAAGATGCAAATTTTCCACTTGTTACTGCTGCATTATTCGATAGGGTTGGTTCTTGGATATGACCTATTATTAATGCGTCTAATGACTTAGCGTATTTCATCACCCGTGTTAATATTTTTAAATCAGTTATAACAAAGTCCCCATCAGAAAAAGCGACTGCACCAGAGTCTAGTAAAAAACCAATTTCTGCCATTTCCCTACCTTCACGATTTTTGGTCAGGGTTGCCATAGGTAATATATTTACAATCGAGTCTTCCAAACCTCTTTGCTGCATAAAGGATAATATCTCCGGGCTGTCTACTGGTGGAAGGGTGTCAGGGCGAGTAACCATAGTTGTGACGCCACCGGCTGCAGCTGCTTTCCCAGCGCTCTTAAAGCTTTCTTTATGCCGTTCTCCTGGTTCACAGATTTTGACTCCTATATCAATGATACCTGGTCCTAAATATTTACCTCCACAATCTATTGTTTTAACCTTGGAACATTTAGGGCTTTTATAAACTTTACTAATAACGCTATCTTTTATCTCTATAGCGCCTAAAAATGGATCTTGAACTTCTGGGTCAATGATTAATGCGTTATTTAGTATAAAACAGTTTTCCATAATTAGACCTTATTAGATGCATTCTTTTGATTTTTGATAAGAAGTTCCATGACCGCCATTCGAACAGCTACGCCCATTTCTACTTGTTCCTGTATTACACTTCTATTTATATCATCTGCAAGCGTACCATCAATCTCTACACCTCTATTCATAGGGCCAGGATGCATAATAATGGCGTCTCCTTTTGCGTAGGACAATTTTTCTTTATCAAGCCCGAAACGATGATAATACTCTCGTTCAGAAGGAATAAAGCCGCCATCCATTCGTTCTTTTTGTAGTCTCAGCATCATAATGACATCTACATCTTTTAAGCCAGTTTTTGGATCTTCAAAAACGTCCACGCCAAAATTTTCTATCCCCGTTGGCATTAAGGTACTTGGACCAATAACTCTAATACGATTCCCCATTTTTCCTAATAATAATATGTTTGACCTAGCAACTCTTGAGTGACTTATGTCACCACAGATCGCTATATTTAGTCGATGGAGACGTCCTTTTGCTCTTCGGATAGTTAATGCATCTAGTAGAGCCTGAGTAGGATGTTCATGTGCACCGTCGCCAGCGTTTATTACCGCGCAGTGAACTTTCTCTGCTAGTAAATTAACAGCTCCTGAATTAGGATGTCGAACCACGAGAAGATCAGGGTTCATAGCGTTTAAAGTGAGGGCAGTATCAATCAATGTCTCCCCTTTTTTTATTGATGAGGCTTGCATAGCCATATTCATCACGTCAGCACCGAGTCTTTTACCTGCGATCTCAAAGGAGGCTTGAGTTCTAGTGGAATTCTCAAAAAACATGTTAATTTGTGTAAGCCCGGACAAAATTTCAGAATGTTTTAATTCACTCCTATTTAATGCAACATACTGATCTGACCTATCTAACAGAGATACTATTTCACTAGGACTAATGTATTCGATACCTAGTAAATGTTTTAAACAGAATTTCATTTAACCCTCTTTCTTTAAGACTTATAGAAAGAGTTGTTAATTTGGACAAGTCACGATTGCACTAACTGTATTTCGATATTAATTTAGGAGAATGGAATCAAATTTGACTCATGCTGAACTCTTGGAATTGCTTCGGTGGCAATTCGAACTTGGAGTTACAGAAACGATAGGTGAAGAGCCTGTTAATAGGTATAAGTTAGTTCAAGAAAAAAAGGATTACCCTTCCAAATCTAGTTCTTTAAAAAAACCACAACCTAGCGCTGATCCTATTTCTTTAGCTAAGTTAGCAGCAGACTCTTCAGAATCATTAAAAGATTTAAATATCGCTTTGGAACGTTTTGAACATTGTGACTTGAGGGAAGGTTCTAGAAATTTAGTTTTTTCCGATGGAAACTGTAAAGCGAGGGTCATGGTTATTGGTGAGGCACCGGGACGAGAGGAGGACAAGACTGGCAAACCTTTTGTAGGACCAGCGGGACAGTTGTTAGATAAAATGTTCAAGGCAATTGGTTATGAAAGATTTTCAGAGGATAAGCCTCTTTATATCACGAATGTGGTTCCTTGGAGGCCTCCCCAAAATAGAACACCAACAGAAGGCGAAATAAATTTACTAAAGCCGTTCATAATGAAACATATCGATTTAATTAAACCAGAAGTAATAGTCCTAATGGGTAATACTCCATGTCAAGCTTTATTGGGGAAGAGTGGTATTACAAAATTGAGGGGACAATGGACAAAGTTTTCAGATTACCATGTTTTGCCGATGTTTCATCCAGCATATTTGTTACGTAATCCTTCTGCAAAAAAAGAGGCGTGGGAGGATTTAAAGATGCTGAAGAAAAAATTGGGAGAAAGCCAACAATGACTAATAGTCCTAAAAGAGGTTTTATACCTTGTAGAATAGCTATTCTGACTTTGTCTGATACCCGAAAAATATCGCAAGATAAGTCTGGGGACCTACTAAAAAATAGAATTGAAACGGCCGGTCATATCTTAGTAAAGAGAATGCTTCTGAAGGATGATAGATGTGTTATTTCCAATCAATTAAAGACCTGGATAAATGATGAAGGCATAGATGTGATCATCAGTACAGGAGGTACAGGTTTAACGGGTAGAGATGTAACAGTAGAAGCTCATCGAGATGTTTATGATAAAGAGATTGATGCATTCTCAGTAATTTTTACTTCTATTTCTATGAAAAAAATTGGAACTTCCGCTATCCAATCTAGGGCAACCGCTGGGGTAGCACATGGCACATATTTATTCGCTTTACCGGGTTCTCCAAGTGCTTGCGCTGATGCGTGGGACGAGATATTGGTAAAACAGTTAGATTACCGTCATATGCCGTGTAATTTTATCGAAATCTTACCGCGGTTAGGCGAACATTTGCAGAGGAAATAGTTAATAGACTTTTTTGATACTTTTAGGTATTGGAATTATTTTGGAGTTTTAAAATATATGCGATTTTTTACTAGAAGTCTTATTGGCTTACTTATGATTGCGTTGACCTTGGGCTTATTAACTTTAGGTATCAACACAATCTATACAGCATTCCAAGATCGCTGGAGCAAGGAGGTCAAGAAACGGCCTGCGCGTGAGAGAGTATTTTCTACTGATGTAATGATAGCTAAGCTTACTGACATTGAACCAACTATAAATAGTTTTGGGGAGATACGTAGCAACAGAACTCTTGAGCTTCGCGCTCCGTCTGGAGGTAATGTTATAATGTTATCTGAGTCTTTTGAAGAAGGTGGTATAGTAAAAAAAGGCGAGCTCCTTTTAAAAATTGATCCTTCGGATGCTCAGACAGCTGTTGATGTTGCTCGAGCGGATTTAGCGGAGGCAGAAGTTCAGTTAACGGATGC
>JBMYRX010000018.1:0-35668 GCA_049602715.1 Paracoccaceae bacterium
ATTTCTTTGGAAGGAAGTGTTGGATGATTTTTTTAAATATTAATAATTTGAATGTTTCTATTGAAGGTAAAAAAATTCTCAAGGATTTTAACATAAGTATTAATGAAGGAGAAGTTCACGCTATAATGGGTCCAAATGGGTCTGGAAAATCAACCTTATCATACGTTTTGTCTGGAAGGAGTGGGTATCAAGTTTCTGAGGGTACCGTTAATCTAGACGGGGAAGATATTCTTGAACTTGAGCCAGAGGAAAGGGCTGCTGCTGGTCTGTTCCTAGCATTTCAATATCCAATCGAAATTCCTGGCGTTGGAAATATGACTTTTTTAAGAACGGCTATAAATTCTCAAAAAAAAGCAAGGAATGAGGCTGAGCTGAGCGCAGCTGATTTTCTGAAAGTAATTCGTGAAAAAGCTAAAGACTTAAAGATTGACCCTGAAATGCTTAAACGGCCTGTTAATGTGGGTTTCTCGGGTGGTGAGAAGAAACGAAATGAAATTCTTCAGATGGCTCTTTTGGAACCAAAAATGTGCGTACTAGACGAAACAGATTCTGGATTGGATGTAGATGCAATGAAGTTGGTCGCGATGGGTGTAAATGCTTTAAGAGATGCTGGTAGATCCTTCTTGGTGATAACTCATTATCAGCGTTTACTTGATCATATTAAGCCGGATATCGTTCACATCATGGCGGATGGACGCATCATTAAATCTGGTGGACCGGAATTAGCTCTTCAGGTCGAGAACTCTGGATACACTGATCTTTTGACCGGAGAAAATAATGCCTCTTGAGACGACTCGTGAACAAGTGAAAGAACTTACAGCAAATTTAGAATTACCCTCAGACAGTTTAAAAGTTCGAGAAGAGGCGTTGGCAAATTTAGAGGAACTCGGATTGCCTAGTAAAAGAGATGAGTATTGGAAGTATACGGATCCAAAACGCTTCTGTGAACCCTTAACTCATAAGACTGGGCACCAAAATCTCGAAAAGGGACCAGTTTTTGAGATTCCTGACTGTATAAAACTTGTTTTTACTGATGGTCTTTTCAACAGTGACAAATCTGACTCCCTAGAGGCCGAAGATTTGGAGTTTAGTCCAATTTCTAGTTTGGCAGATATAGAGGACTCCTGGGCCTCAGATTTTTATGGCACTCTCGAGAGGGAAGGACAGACTCCAGTTAATAGGCCATTGGCCATGATTAATACTGCTTATGCTAAAGATGGAGTAACTCTACTGGTAAATGGAGATACAAGAAAGCCGGTGCACTTGATTTATGAAAATAGTTCACCGGAATCAGATGTTAATATACATCACTGTATAAAAGTAAAAGCTGGTGCTAGTTTAACTTTAATTGAAAGTGGACAGGCTTCATTAAGGTTTAATAAAGTTTTAGAGTTGGAAGTGTCCGAAGGCGGTTCCTTTCAGCATGTTTGTGTGCAGGGCAATACAAACGAAAAATTAGTAACTAGTCATTTGTTCGCTAAGCTGGCTGAAAATGGTATTTTGCGATCATTCACGCTCACAACCAATGGAGGGTTAACTAGAAACGAACACATCGTAGGCCTAAACGGTAGAAATGCCATAGCCCATTTAGCAGCAGCATCTATTGGACAAGGAAATTTTCATCATGATGATACTGTATTTATTACCCATAATGCAGAAAATTGTGAAAGTAGACAGGTTTTTAAAAAGGTTCTTAAAGGTGGAGCTGTCGGCGTTTTCCAGGGAAAAATTTTAGTTACGCCGGAAGCTCAGAAGACGGATGGTTATCAGATTAGTAAATCATTGCTTCTTGATGACAAAAGCCAATTCCTGGCAAAGCCAGAGCTAGAAATCTATGCAGATGATGTTATATGTTCTCATGGGTCAACCTCAGGGGCAATAGAAGAAGATAGTCTGTTTTATTTGAAATCTCGCGGAATTCCCGACGCTAAAGCGAAAGACCTTCTTGTGTTAGCTTTTCTTGCGGAAGCAATCGATGAATTAGAAGATAAAAATATCTCAAATACTATATTAGATTATTTAGAGAAGTTACTTTAAAGGGTTGAGATATTAAAATGTCTACAGTTCCCTTAATTTTAATGAGTTATAGATCACCCAAAAAAGCTTTTGTGACGAAACTATCTGAGGGTGTGTCTGAAACAAAAATTTTTATTTGGTTATTCGTTTCTTGTTTTCTTTCTTTCTTGGCGCGTCTACCATTATTATCCCGTGAAATGCACTTAAATGTAGATAGTCCACCTTTCGAATCCATGATTGCAGGGATTTTAGTTAGTTCACTTTTTATGGCTCCTTTGTTCTTTTACGGGCTATCCGTAATCCTTTGTTTGATTTTTAGATTTTGGTTTAAAGGATTAAAATGGTTTTACTTTCGAAGCGCCTTTTTTTGGTCATTGTTGGCAATAAGCCCACTGGTTTTGCTTCGAGGAGCCCTGGTTGGAATCACAGGAATAAATCCTTATATAACTGTCATATCTATTTTGGTATTTTTATATCTGATATTTCTGCTGTTGAGTAGTGTAAAGACAATAACGAAGGTGATGGATGTTAACTGAGTTAATAAAATTAGTTATTAGTACTATCAAGGACCCCAGGGGTGTTGCTGTAAAGATTATGACAGTATCTTTTCCAGATAAGGTTTTGTGGGCTTTAGTAGTTTTGGTCGTAATAATAAGCGTGTTGCTTTCAGAACTTGCCAACTGGTTGCTTTCATTCGGATCTCTCAGACAGGGCTTTGTCTTATTTAGTAGTCCATTCTTGGCGACTTCTGTACTCAGTTTAATGATGATGATAATGATTTTTCTAACCTTTTATATTGGAAAATTTTTTGGTGGAATTGGTAAACTCAATAATACGATTATTTTGGTAGTTTGGTTGCAGAGCACTATGATTGCACTGCAAGTTGTTCAACTCATTTTGATCCCCTTACTCCCGAATATAGCGATGGTATTGGGTCTAATCTCTGGCGGTATATTCTTTTGGATATATGTAAATTTTATATTAGTTTTGCATGGATTTCGATCGATCGGAAAAGTTTTTTTTGGTGTCATAGGCTCGATGATTGGGGTAATTTTTGCATTAAGCCTCATTATAGGGTCATTACTTTCAGTTTTTAGTTTTGGGATTTGATATGTTTGATATAGATAAAATAAGACAAGAATTCCCGATTTTGCAGCGTTATATTAATAATAAAAAACTAGTCTATCTTGATAATGGAGCATCAGCCCAAAAGCCCAAAATAGTAATCGATGCGATTAATAGAGCGTATTCAGAGGAGTACGCCAATGTCCATAGAGGGCTATATCATCTATCAAACCTTGCCACTGAGAAATATGAAGCTGTTCGAGGCATTGTTGCAAATTTTCTGAATGCCTCTAATGGATCTCAGATAGTGTTAAACTCAGGGACGACAGAGGGTATAAACTCGATTGCTTACGGTTGGGCAATGCCAAGATTGCAGTCTGATGACGAAATAATTCTAAGTGTTATGGAACATCACGCAAATATAGTTCCGTGGCATTTCCTTCGTGATAAGTTGGGAGTTAAATTAGTTTGGGTCGATACAGAACCGGATGGAAGCTTTGACGAACAAAAAGTTATCAACGCTTTTACATCGAAAACCAAGTTAGTTGCAATCACACATATGTCTAATGTCTTAGGAACGCGAGTCGACGTGAAAAAGATATGTAATGCCGCAAAATCAAGAGATATTCCAGTGCTTATTGATGGTTCTCAAGCGGCAGTTCATCTTCCTGTAGACGTTCAAGATATTGGATGTGATTTCTATGCAATAACTGGTCATAAATTATATGGACCATCTGCTTCTGGTGCAATTTACATAAGTGAGAATAGAATGGCAGAAATGACCCCATTTATGGGTGGTGGTGACATGATCAAGGAAGTTCATAAAGAAATAGTAACATACAATGATCCCCCAATGCTTATGGAAGCGGGTACACCTGGTATCGTTCAATCAATTGGACTGGGTGTGGCACTCGAATATATGCAAGATATCGGAATGGCAAATATAGCCTTACACGAAAACCATTTAAAAAAATACGCTCATGAAAAACTTTCAAAAATTGAATGGCTCAGTATTCAAGGAAATGATATTGATAAAGCACCAATATTTTCTTTCACAATAGATGGAGCAGGTCATGCTCACGACATATCTACAGTGTTAGATAAGAGAGGGATATGTGTTAGAGCGGGTCATCATTGTGCTCAACCTCTTATGGAGCATTTGGGAGTTTCAGCTACCTGCCGAGCATCCTTTGGCCTTTATAATACCTTGGAAGAAGTAGACTCCTTAGTAGATGCTTTGGAGCTTTGTCATGAGCTTTTTAGTTAATCTTTCATGTTCATTTTTGGAAAGAGGCGAAAATTAAGGTAGCTTTTTTAATTGAGGACGACTTTTAAGAAAAAGCAATAAGAGTAGTGTTGTGTAAGACTACATTTATGGTTAAGACACGATGAGCAATTTATTAAAGGTAAAAAATTTGGTTCTCACTGACGATCGAAAAGGTATATGGAAATCTGCTCCGGGTAAGGGTAGAAAAACCCCAAAAGGCCGTCAAGTTATTGATACGGCATTGCATGACGTGCAGCAGCTTTTAGCAGATACGCCAAGGCATAGCGATCTTTTAATAGAGTTTCTCCATTTAATACAGGATAAGTATGGGCATCTAAGTGCTGTGCATCTTCGAGCTTTAGCTGAAGAAATGCGTTTGAGCCAAACAGAAGTTTTTGAGGTTGCCAGTTTTTATGCTCACTTCGACATAGTCAAAGAAAATGAAACTCCTCCCCCTTCATTAACCATCAGAGTATGTGATTCTTTATCATGTGAACTCGCCGGTGCAGAGAGATTAAAAAAGACATTGGAGGAAGGTTTGGATCCATCGGCAGTTAGAGTTTTAAGAGCTCCATGCATGGGAAGATGTGATACTGCTCCCACCTTAGAAATTGGACATAATCACATTGATCATGCAACCCTACAAAAAGTCGAAGAAGCTATTCAGCGTAATGACACCCATTTTCATATGGTCGACTATGAAAACTTGGCTAATTATGAAAAAAAAGAGGGATACTCCGAACTGAAATCTCTGAGGTTAAATGGTAACTGGGAGGAGGTTCAAGAAACGGTCAGTTCAAGTGGATTACGCGGCCTTGGTGGCGCAGGTTTTCCTACTGGAAAAAAATGGGGTTTCGTTAGAGCAGCTCCAGGTCCTAGATATTTAGCGGTTAATGGAGATGAAGGAGAACCAGGAACTTTCAAAGATAGATACTATTTAGAAAGAAAACCGCATTTATTTTTAGAAGGTATGTTGATAGCAGCATGGGCTATTGAGGCAACACGATGTTATATCTACATGCGGGATGAGTACCCAGTAGTCTTAGAAATCCTCAGACGTGAGATTAAAAATTTGGAAAACTGCGGTTATGTTGAAAAAGGTTACATCGAGTTAAGGCGTGGCGCGGGAGCTTATATTTGTGGAGAAGAAAGCGCTATGATTGAGTCCATTGAGGGTAAAAGAGGACTGCCTCGGCATCGCCCGCCATATGTTGCTCAAGTTGGGATATTTAACCGACCTACTTTGGTTCACAATGTTGAGACTTTACATTGGATAGCGAGGATCTGCAGAGAGGGGCCTGATATTTTGAGTTCAGTAGAAAAAAATGGTCGTAAAGGGCTAAGAAGTTATTCTGTTTCAGGTCGCGTAAAGAAGCCAGGAGTTTACCTCCTTCCAGCCGGTTCAACAATTAAAGATATAATTGTAGCATCAGGAGGTATGTTGGAGGGGCATGTATTCAAAGCTTATCAACCTGGTGGCCCTTCTTCAGGTATACTTCCAGCCGAAATAGACTCAGTACCTTTAGATTTTGATACTTTACAACCTTTTGATACTTTTATTGGCTCTGCAGCTGTAGTTGTTTTATCCCACTTGGATAAAATTAGAGATGCTGCTTTAAATATGCTAAGGTTTTTTGAAGATGAAAGTTGCGGACAGTGTACACCCTGTCGTACAGGGTGTGGTAAGGCCGTTCAATTAATGGAAATGGATAATTGGGATAAAAAATTGCTAATGGATCTATGCACTGTTATGGAAGATGCCTCTATTTGTGGGCTTGGCCAAGCCGCGCCAAATCCTATTCGTTCAACCATAAAGTATTTTCCGGATGAAGTAAGTTAGGTCTACAGATGTTTGATTCAGCCAAAGAAAAAAATGTAACCTTTGTCTTAGACGGCAAAGAAGTTTCTGTTCCGGAAGGCTCAACTATTTGGGAAGCTGCGAACGGCCAAGGGCTAAAAATTCCTCATTTATGTCATAAACCCGAGCCAGGCTATCGTTCTGATGGAAACTGTAGGGCGTGTATGGTGGAAATTGAGGGTGAGAGGGTACTAGCTGCATCCTGCATACGTTCAGTGTCTGAGGGGATGGTTGTAAAATCAGAATCTGAAAGAGCAAAAACTGCTCGGGCTACTGTAATTGAGCTACTGGTAGCCGATCAACCAGAGTTAGCTCATGATTCTTCCTCTCATTTTTGGGATATGGTAGAAGCAACCGGTGTTGAGGAGAGTAGGTTTCCTACGAGAGATAAGACGACGGTGCCACTATTAGACGATAGTCATGTAGCAATGAAAGTAAATTTAGATTCTTGTATACATTGTAATTTATGTGTTCGAGCGTGTCGTGAAGTCCAAGTAAATGATGTTATAGGAATGGGTGGACGCGGGCTGGGTTCGCAAGTTATTTTTGATATGGCTGATGCTATGGGAGACTCGACATGTGTTGGCTGTGGAGAGTGTGTACAAGCATGTCCAACGGGAGCTCTGATGCCGGCAACGGTCTTAAACAATGACCAGGTTGGAGATAGCAAAGATTATGATCGAGAAGTACAGTCAGTTTGTCCCTATTGTGGGGTAGGGTGTCAATTATCTTTCAAAATAAAAGATGAAAAGATTAAATATGTTGAAGGTGTAAACGGTCCAGCAAATGAAAATAGATTGTGTGTTAAGGGGCGTTTTGGGTTTGACTACATTCACCACGAGCATCGTCTGACAAAACCATTAATAAGACGTGAAGATGCCCCATTAAAGGGACTTAATGTGGATCCTGCAAATCCATATAAGCATTTTAGAGAGGCTACTTGGGAAGAAGCTCTGGATGTAGCTGCAAATGGTTTTATTGCCCAGAGAGACATTTCGGGTAGTCGGGTAGCAGGGTTTGGATCAGCAAAGTGTTCGAATGAAGAAGCGTATTTATTCCAAAAGCTTATTCGGCAGGGTTTTAAACATAATAACGTAGACCATTGCACTCGATTATGTCACGCTTCATCGGTGGCAGCATTAATGGAAAATGTTGGATCAGCTGCTGTTACAGCTACATTCAATGAGATTGAAAATGCGGATGTCGCTATCGTTATTGGTGCTAATCCTACGGAAAACCATCCAGTAGCGGCAACATATTTTAAGCAGTTCACTAAAAGAGGTGGAAAGCTTATAGTAATGGACCCTCGTGGTCAGGGACTGAAACGCTTTGCAACCCATATGTTGCAGTTTCGTCCCGGATCTGACGTAGCAATGCTTAATGCAATAATGCATGTGATTGTTGAAGAAGAGCTTTATGATAAACAATATATCGAAGGCTATACAGAAAATTGGGATGCTATGAAGAAGCATCTTAAGGCTTTTGACCCTGAAAAAATGTCTGAATTTTGCGGTATCTCCGCTAACGTTTTAAGAGAGGTGGCTCGTGACTTTGCTAAAGCTAATTCGGCGATGATATTTTGGGGGATGGGTGTTTCTCAGCATATTCATGGTACAGATAATTCTAGATGCCTTATTTCTTTGGCATTGATGTGTGGGCAAGTTGGAAGACCTGGTACTGGTTTACATCCACTCAGGGGACAAAATAACGTACAGGGTGCATCAGATGCTGGCTTAATACCTATGTTTTTACCCGACTATCAGAGTGTTACAGATGATGGTGTAAGGTCTGCTTTCAATGAGATTTGGGAATCAGAGACTATTAATCCTGAAAAAGGTTTGACGGTTATCGAAATCATGGATGCTATTCACAACGGTGAGATTTCTTCAATGTATATTATGGGTGAGAACCCGGCAATGTCGGATCCAGATCTGGATCATGCAAGAGCAGCTTTAGCAAAGCTAGATCATTTAGTAGTTCAAGATATTTTTATTACTGAAACGGCTAATTATGCAGATGTAATTTTACCAGCATCAGCATTTGCGGAAAAAACCGGTACTGTAACAAATACAAATAGGCAAGTTCAGATGGGCCGCCGAGCCATTGATCCACCTGGTGATGCTCGAGAAGACTGGTGGATTACTGTTGAGTTAGCAAAACGTCTAGGTTTGGATTGGAAATATACCCACCCAAGTGAAGTTTTCGCGGAAATGAAACATTCAATGAAATCATTGGATAATATTACTTGGGACAGATTAGAGGGTGAGAATGTTGTGACTTATCCATCTCTAAGTGAAACTGACCCCGGGCAACCGATAGTGTTTGGAGAAGGCTTTCCTAGAAATGATGGTAGGGCACGTTTTTCACCGGCAAATATAATTGCTCCAGCTGAAGTTCCAGATGATCAGTATCCTATGATTCTAACAACAGGACGTCAACTTGAACACTGGCATACTGGTTCAATGACTAGAAGAACTAAGGTTCTTGATGCTGTCGAACCACAAGCGAATGCGTCCTTACATCCGAGAACTTTAAGAAATATTGGTGTTAGTCCAGGGGAAATAATTGATATCGAAACTCGTAGAGGTAAGATTTCAATTATGGCCAGAGCCGATAAATCGATATCTGAAGATATGGTATTTTTACCTTTTGCTTATGTTGAAGCTGCTGCCAATATTTTGACAAATCCACAGGTTGATCCGTATGGAAAAATACCGGAGTTTAAGTTTTCAGCTTGTAAAATTCAGAAGACAATTTAGCTAGTTGTTTAAAATCCATTATGGTATTAGGACAACAAAATATTAACTGTTTTAACATTTATAAAGGCAGTGAGCCCGTTACTAATAATGTCTAGATGATGTTGTTAGACTTATTAGAAAAAAATAAAGCTCAAATTTAGGGAGATAAATCAGATGAATATTCATGAATATCAGGCAAAGAATATTTTGAAAGGTTTTGGCGCTCCAATAGCTGATGGAATCGTAGTATCATCATTAGAGGAAGCTCACCAAGCTTTAGAAAAGCTTATATGTCCTGTGTGGGTAGTAAAAAGCCAAATTCACGCTGGTGGGCGTGGTAAGGGAAGGTTCCTAGAATTGTGCCCTGAATCACAGGGCGGAGTAAGAGTAGCGACCTCGAAAGAGCAGGTGCTTTTAAATGTTAAAGAAATGCTGGGGAAAACGCTTGTAACTGAGCAAACAGGGCCTGAAGGCAAACAAGTAAATAAAATTTATATAGAAATGGGTGCTAATATTAGTAAAGAGCTATATTTTTCCCTACTTATCGATCGTGTTTCTGGCAGGGTTTGTGTAATTTTATCGACCGAAGGTGGAATGGATATAGAAGCGGTAGCAAAAGATAGCCCAGGGTTAGTTCACTCATTTGAGATAGATCCGAATACCGGTTGTACAGAAACAATGGCGCTGGAAATGGGAAAAGCACTGAATTTATCTGGTTTAGCACTGGAAAGCTGCGTCCAACTTTTCAAAAATTTGTATTCTTCTTTTTTAGAAAAAGATATGAGTTTATTAGAAATCAACCCTTTGATTGTTACAAGTGAGAACGAACTACAAGTTCTTGATGCTAAGATGTCATTTGATGATAACGCTCTTTTTCGTCAATTAGACATTTTAGAGTTACGAGATGAAACGGAAGAAGATCCTAAGGAAATTGAAGCTTCAAAATTTGATCTTTCCTACATCGCTTTGGACGGTGAAATTGGGTGTATGGTCAATGGAGCTGGTTTGGCAATGGCAACTATGGATATAATTAAGTTATATGGCGGCAAACCGGCAAACTTCTTAGATGTGGGAGGTGGAGCCACAGCAGAAAAAGTTACAGCTGCTTTTAAAATTATAACGTCAGATCCAAACGTGAAGGGTATTTTAGTAAATATTTTTGGTGGGATTATGCGGTGTGATGTTATTGCGAAAGGCGTCGTACAGGCTATCAAGGATGTTGGCTTGACTGTTCCACTTGTTGTTAGATTAGAGGGTACAAGAGTTTCAGAGGGTAAAAATATTATCAATAAAAGCGGGTTAAATGTTATTGCTGCAGATAACTTGGATGACGCTGCAAAAAAAATTGTTGATTCTGTTAAGGAGCTTTAGATGTCAATATTGATCAGCAAAGAAACTAAGATTATTGTACAAGGCCTAACAGGTAAAACAGGGACATTTCATACAGAACAAGCTCTGGCATATTACAATACTCAAATAGTTGCCGGTACTCACCCCTCAAAGGGAGGAGAAAACTGGAGTGGTTCTCATGGCAAAAGCTTGCCAATTTTTTCATCTGTTATTGAAGCGCGAGAGAAAACTGGAGCAAACGCATCCGTAATTTATGTGCCACCAGCTGGTGCTGCGAAGGCTATTGAAGAGGCAATAGAGGCTGGGATCGAGTTAATAACCTGTATAACTGAAGGCGTACCAGTTCAAGATATGGTAAGAGTTAAAGAAAGATTGAAATCATCGAAGTCAAGATTGATTGGGCCTAACTGCCCCGGTATAATGACTCCTAATGAATGCAAAATAGGAATTATGCCTGGAAGTATCTTTAAAAGAGGTTCAGTGGGGGTATTATCCAGATCCGGAACCTTAACATATGAAGCCGTTTTCCAAACTACTGCAGTAGGATTGGGACAGTCTTCAGCAGTTGGTATTGGTGGTGACCCTGTCAAGGGTACAGAATTTATCGATATTTTAGAGTTATTTTTAGCAGACTCGGATACCCAATCCATCATTATGATTGGAGAGATTGGGGGAAGTGCAGAGGAAGAAGCAGCGCAATTTTTAATAGACGAAGCCAAACGTGGAAAATCAAAGCCAGTTATAGGTTTCATTGCTGGTCGTACAGCACCACCTGGACGTACTATGGGTCATGCTGGAGCGGTTATCTCAGGTGGAAAAGGGGGTGCTGATGAAAAAATATCAGCTCTTGAGAGTGCCGGTGTAGTAGTATCACCATCTCCAGCTAAATTAGGAGAAACGTTGTTAAACGCTCTGGCTTAAAAGAATAGTATTAATTAGCTTTCTTTGCTTCTTAGCAAACGGAAGTATGACAAATTGAATACTTGACCGTCCTGGTATCAGATGTATGGTATACCAGATATCTATATTTTTTTTCTCTTGAGGGAGGTGTGGTTGTCTTTTAGCGATTTTCTAGAACCAGTGAGTATTAATTTTACATTAAAGGATCATACCTACTCGTTACTGAAGGACGCTATTTTAAAGATGGATATTTACAGCCCCAATGCTGAGTTGAAATTAGATGAAAGGAAACTTGCCAGTCAGCTTGGTATTTCACGTACGCCAATTAGAGAAGCGTTAGCACGATTAGCTCAAGATGGTCTCGTTGAAATTCAACCAAGAAAAGGCGTTTTTATTTGTCAAAAATCAAGAAGTGATGTGCTTGAAATGATTATCACATGGGCGGCATTAGAGAGTATGGCTGCTCGTCTAGCAACTTCGGTCGCCAGTGATCGCGATTTAAGTTCCCTTCGTAAATTTGCTTTAAAGCACAGCACGAGTGCGTCTAAAGCTGAATTAGGAGAGTATTCTGAGGTAAATATAAAGTTCCATGAACGAATTCTTGAGTTGTCGGGGTGTGATTTGCTTCGAGTAACAGCCGACGGTTTATTTATGCATATGTATTCGGTAAGAAAACGCGCAATGGGAGAAAGTGATAGAGCCTCAAGATCTGTCCAAGACCATATGGAAATAATTGAAGCCTTGGAGTCTCGTGATCCTGATTTAGCAGCCAAGAAAGTTTTAGAGCATACAATGCGACTTCATTCACACGTAGATAAAACGTGGACTCTAATAGAAAATGTAAATGGAATTGATAATGATAATAATAAATTTAACCTTTCAAAAAAGATTACAGGTTAAGTAGTAAGGAGAAGCATGAATAAATTAAGTGATAGGGAAGTAGCGGTTAGTTCAGATGAGAGTGAAGTTCTTACGGATGGCTTCCATCTTTTGATCGATGCATTAAAGTTGAATAATGTAGAAACTATTTATGGCGTGCCAGGTATCCCGATCACTGATTTCGGTAGAATGGCCCAGGCGTCTGGAATACGAGTCCTATCCTTCAGACATGAACAGAATGCTGGAAATGCGGCCGCTATTGCAGGATATCTTACCAAAAAACCAGGAGTTTGCTTAACAGTGTCAGCGCCTGGGTTTCTTAATGGTCTTACAGCATTGGCACACGCGTCTACAAACTGTTGGCCAATGATATTAATTTCGGGATCTTCAGAAAGAGAAATAGTAGACCTTATGCAAGGTGACTATGAGGAAATGGATCAGCTTGCTATTGCTAAACCCCTTTGCAAAGCAGCGTATCGTATTCTTAATGCTGAAGATATTGGCATAGGGGTGGCTAGAGCAATACGAGCTGCTGTATCAGGTCGACCAGGAGGGGTATATTTAGACATACCTGGCAAACTATTGGGTCAGGTTATGAATGAAGTCGATGGAATGAAATCTCTTGTTAAGGTTATTGATCCAGCCCCGTCTCAATCACCAGCAAAGTCAGCCGTCGACAGAGCGTTAGAAGTAATTAAAAGTGCTCAAAAACCTCTTATAATCCTTGGAAAAGGTGCCGCTTATGCTCAAGAAGATGACCTCGTTAGATCTTTTGTTGAAAAATCTGGAATACCCTACCTTCCAATGAGTATGGCAAAGGGTTTATTGCCAGACGATCATGAACAGTCAGCTAGTGCTGCAAGATCACTAGTTTTGAAAGAGTCAGACGTTGTCATAATGGTTGGTGCTCGCTTAAATTGGTTGCTCTCTCATGGTAAGGGTAAAAGTTGGGGCTCGCCATACTCAACTAAATTTGTTCAGATAGATATTGAGCCAAGAGAAATGGATAGTAACGTTGAGGTCGCAGCTCCAGTAGTTGGGGATATAGGATCTTGCTTGGCGGCAATGTTGCACGAAATGGGGGATAGTTGGTTAAAACCTAATACCGAATGGACTAATGCTGTTAAAGTAAAAAAAGATACAAATATAGCTCGGATGGCGTCTAAGTTGAGGAATAATAACTCACCTATGGATTACGATGGAGCTTTGGGTTCTCTCAAGAATATTATTCGGGAAAGGCCAGAGACAATCTTAGTAAACGAGGGTGCAAATACACTAGATTTTGCACGTTCAATAATTGATATGTATAAACCACGAAAACGCTTAGATGTGGGAACTTGGGGCGTTATGGGTGTAGGTATGGGATCAGCAATTGCAGCGGCAGTGGAAACTGGCCAATCTGTTTTAGCTATCGAAGGAGATAGTGCTTTCGGCTTTTCTGGGATGGAGGTGGAAACAATTTGTAGGTATAATTTACCTATCTGTATTGTAGTCTTCAATAATAATGGGATTTATCGGGGTACAGATATTAATGAGTCCGGACAAGAGGATGTTGCGACAACAGTTTTTGTTAAAAATAGCCGTTACGATAAAATGATAGAAGCTTTTGGGGGCGTAGGTATTTACGTAACCAATCCAGATGAATTATATCAGGCGGTTAATGATGCAATAGATTCGAAAAAACCAACTCTTGTGAATGCAGTTATAGATCCGGCTTCCGGAAAAGAGAGTGGTAATATTGGGAATCTAAACCCACAAAGTATTGTCGCAAAGAAATAATTTTTTAATAAAAAGAAATAGTAGAATAATTAATAAAAAGTTTAAATTAAAAGGGTAAAAAATGAAGGCTCTAGAAGGTATAAAAATCTTAGATTTCACGCATGTACAATCTGGTCCAACATGTACACAATTACTGGGTTGGTTCGGAGCGGATGTAATAAAAGTTGAACGCCCTGGCGTTGGAGATGCCACTCGCAAACAGCTAGTAGATGTACCTGGAGCAGATAGTTTATACTTTACAATGTTAAATCATAATAAACGTTCAATTGAGTTAAATTCGAAAAATGAAGTGGGAAAATCAGTATTAACACGTTTAATAGAAGAGTGTGATGTACTAGTCGAAAACTTTGCTCCTGGGGCTTTAGATCGGATGGGTTTTTCGTGGAAACAAATTCAAGAAATTAATCCACGTTTAATTCTAGCCTCTATCAAAGGGTTTGGCCCAGGGAAGTATCAAGATTGTAAGGTATATGAGAATGTAGCCCAATGCGCTGGTGGCTCTGCTTCTACTACTGGTTTTCGAGATGGGCCTCCTCTAGTCACGGGTGCTCAAATTGGAGATTCGGGTACCGGTCTACATTTATGTTTAGGTATCGTCACGGCATTATTCCAGAGAGAGAAAACAGGTAAAGGGCAGAAGGTTTCAGCGGCAATGCAAGATTCTGTTTTAAACCTTACTCGGGTAAAATTAAGAGATCAGCAAAGATTAGAAAAAGGACCATTAACGGAGTATTCCCAGTTTGGAGAGGGAGTAGAGTTCGGTAATTCAACGCCACGTGCAGGTAATGACTCTGGGGGAGGACAACCTGGACGCATTTTGCGTTGTAAAGGGTGGGAACAAGATCCGAATGCATATACATATTTTATTATTCAAGCTGCGATTTGGGAAAAAGTTTGCGATGTAATTGGAGAACCAAGTTGGAAAACGTTAGATGGGTTTGCGAAACCAAAAGATCGATTGGATAAACTAAATCAAGTTTTTGAAAGAATTGAAAAATGGACAATGACAAAAACAAAATTTGAGGTGATGGAAATTTGCAACCCACACGATATACCAGTTGGTCCTATTCTATCGATGAAGGAAATCTCAGAAGACGAAGGATTATTTGCGACAGGAACCTTGGTAAAAGTGGATCATCCGGAACGTGGCGCTTATATCTCGGTAGGAAACCCGATAAAACTTTCTGAAAGCCCCGTAGAAGTGGTGCGATCTCCATTATTAGGTGAACACACTCTAGAAATTCTATCAAGTGTCCTTGGTTATTCAGGCAATGAATTAGAAAAAATAATTTCTTCAGGTGCAGTTGGTGAGGTAAAATAATGCGGTTAATAGTAATGGGACAGCAAGCATTTGGTAAAGATGTACTACAGAAAATCTTAATAAATGATGTCGATGAAGTCGTAGCTGTTTACTGTGAACCAGATAAAGAAAAAAAACCTATTGATCCCATCAAGGAATTCGCTCTCGAAAAGGGTATTGAAGTAATACAGCCTGATAATTTCTCCAATATTGATACACAAAACAAATTAAAATCATTTGAGGCTGATCTTATGATTATGGCGTTTGTTAATATTTTTGTACCTGGTGAGGCCAGAGATATACCACGCCTTGGTTCAATTTGTTTTCATCCTTCTCTGTTACCCCTTCATAGAGGACCGTCGGCAGTGAATTGGCCTATTATTATGGGTAAAAAGAACTCTGGGTTTTCTTGGTTTTATCCGACGGACGGCTTAGACGAGGGGGATGTTTTACTTCAATGGGAGTGCGCAATAGATCCAAATGACACTGTTATCGATCTTTATTTCAAAAAGATATACCCTGAAGCTTTAAACTCTGTTAGCACAGTTTGCGATTTATTTAGATCTGGAAAGCCCCCTCGCATTGTACAAGATGAAGCGAAGGCCTCATACGAGCGTCGCTGTACTAAGAAACATACTCAAATTGATTGGCATAAGCCTGTGAGACAAGTTTATGATTTAATTAGGGGCAGTAACCCTGCGCCAGGTGCATGGACCACCTATAAAGAAAAAATAATTAGCATTTATGATAGTGAAATACTCGAGGGAGATGGTGTATCGGGGAGGGTTGTTGATATTTCTTCACAAGGGATTACAGTTCAGTGCATAGGTGGAAGGATTCTCATTAAAAGAGTTAAACCTGATTCTGATAGTAAGCAAACAGCTGACAGTTGGGCTGGTATGTCTAACTTGAATGTTGGCGAAAATTTAGGAACGTAATTAATTAGCAAGGAATAAAAATGGAATACAAGACTGATATTGAGATAGCAAGAGAAGCAAAAAAAGAGACCATTCAAAAGATTGGTGAAAAACTACAAATTCCTTACTCGGAGTTACTCCCATTTGGACATGACAAGGCAAAAGTTTCAGAAAAATTTATCAAAGGACTAAGCGATAAAAAAGATGGGCATTTAATCCTTGTAACAGCTATCAATCCTACACCTGCCGGAGAGGGAAAAACAACGACCACGGTAGGATTGGGAGACGGTTTAAATAAAATTGGTAAAAAAGCAGCAATTTGTATCCGCGAAGCTTCATTGGGGCCATGCTTTGGCATGAAAGGGGGTGCAGCTGGTGGTGGATATGCCCAAGTAGTGCCGATGGAAGATATGAACTTACATTTTACTGGTGATTTCCACGCCATTACGAGTGCTCATAACCTATTAGCTGCCATGGTAGATAACCATGTTTACTGGGGTAACAAGTTAGACATAGATGTACGGAGAATTGCGTATAGGCGCGTCATGGATATGAATGATAGGGCCTTGAGACAAATCGTTTGTAATCTTGGAGGTGTTGCTAACGGTTTCCCCCGAGAAGCGGGTTTTGATATCACGGTTGCGTCTGAAGTTATGGCTATCCTATGTCTTGCAACAGATCTAGAGGATCTTGAACGACGTCTTGGTAACATAATTGTAGCTTATAAGCGTGATAGATCCCCCGTGTATTGTAGGGATATAAAAGCGGATGGCGCGATGACTGTATTATTGCAGCAAGCTATGCAGCCAAATTTAGTTCAGACTTTAGAGAACAACCCCGCTTTTGTTCATGGTGGACCTTTCGCAAACATAGCGCATGGATGTAATTCGGTTGTCGCGACAACAACAGCACTTAAGCTTGCTGATTATGTCATTACAGAGGCCGGTTTTGGTGCAGACCTCGGTGCAGAAAAGTTTTTGAATATCAAATGTAGAAAAGCTAACTTAAAACCAAAAGCAGTAGTCATTGTGGCGACAGTTCGAGCCATGAAGATGAACGGAGGAGTGGCAAAAGCAGATTTAGGGCCAGAAAATGTTCAGGCGGTTAAAGATGGATGTCCCAATCTTGGACGTCACATTGAAAATATTAAAAAATTTGGTGTTCCTGCCGTAGTAGCGATTAATCACTTTGTTACAGATACAGATAAAGAAATTCAGGCTGTAAAAGACTACGTCAGCAGTCAGGGTTGTGAGGCAGTAGTTGCCACTCATTGGGCAGAAGGAAGTAAAGGTACAATTGATCTTGCAAATAAAGTGGTAGAGATCGTTGAAAGTAAAGATTCGTCTTATGCGCCTTTATATCCTGATGATATTTCTTTGTTTGAGAAAATTGAATGTGTCGCAAAAAATATCTATCGAGCAGATGAAGTAATCGCGGATAAGAAAATAAGAGATCAGCTCAAGCAGTGGGAAGATCAAGGTTACGGAAAGTTACCGGTATGTATGGCAAAAACTCAATATAGCTTTACCACCGATCCTACTCAAAGAGGTGCTCCTACAGGGTTTTCAGTGCCTATACGTGAAGTGAGATTGTCGGCGGGGGCTGGTTTCGTTGTTGCCATATGTGGAGAGATTATGACAATGCCTGGGCTTCCCAGTGTTCCAGCAGCGGAGTCTATTCGTATAAATGACGATGGAGTTATTGATGGCCTTTTTTAGATAGAAAAGATTTTTAAGATATAGATTTATGTATAAATATCAATATGATACATAATATGAGGAGAGTAGAAAAAATAATTACTAAGGCGTTCGGTTAGGGGAACGTCAGTGCGGCACGACACCTTCGTGTTAAGTGTAATATCTAGGGAGGATATTCTATGACTATTATTAAAAGACTTTCTATTAGTCTGGTAGGGTTTATGGCAACTATTGGGTTGTTATCATCCGTTGCCTTGGCTTGGGAACCGAGTAAGCCAGTAAATTTCATCATCATGGCCGGTAAAGGTGGCGGTGCTGATAAAATGGCAAGATTGATGCAAGCTGTAGTTGAAAAAGATAACCTAGCGGGCAGACCTCTTGTTCCAACTAATAAATCTGGGGGCTCAGGAGCTGAAGCGCTTATTGCTGCAGGTACCGCATCTGATCCAGATCACACAATTATGGTAACTTTAAATTCTTTCTTTACGACACCATTACGTCAACCTGGTTTGAATATTGATATAATGGAATTTGCGCCTGTAGGACGAATGGCAGAAGACACTTTTCTTTTGTGGGTTCACAAGGATAGTGGTTTGACAACTTTTGAGCAGTTTCTTGATAAAGCTAAGGCTGATGGCAATGGTTGGGTAATGGGTGGTACAGGTAAAAATTCTGAAGACAACATAATTACTGATCATCTGAATAACTCTTATGGATTAACTATGAAATACATTCCTTATAAGGGTGGTGGAGCTGTTGCTAAAGACGTAGCAGGAAAGCAAATTCATTCTTCTGTAAACAACCCCTCAGAAGCGTTAGGTTTCTACGAGAGTGGTGATATGGTGCCTCTGGTAGCATTCACAAATGAGAGGTTGCCTATGTTTCCTGAAGTTCCTACTTTAAAAGAGAAAGGTAGCGAATTTAGCTATTTCATGCAAAGAGCGGTAGTTGGAGCACCGGGTATGTCTGCCGAAGCTGCTGAATATTATACAGGCTTGTTTACGCAGGTTTATAATTCGGCTGACTGGCAGGCGTATAAGGCCAAAAAATCCTTAATGGGTGATTTTATGGCTGGAGCTGATCTTAAAGCGTATTGGCAAGTACAGCGTGATCGACATGTTAAGATCCTAAAAGCGTCTGGAGCTATTAAGTAAGAAAAAAGGAGAGCCCGGGAAATGAGAAAAGCGGAAATTATAATGGCTTTTGTTCTTGGGCTCTTTTCACTGGGTCTTATGTGGAAATCTGGGGAGCCACCTTCTTGGAATCCAGATATTCCACGGTTTGCAAATATCGGGTTTATTGACGGAGAAGGACCTGGTAGTGGTTTTTGGCCATTTTGGCTTTCACTAATAATGTTGTTATGCTGTGTCTGGATTGGGATTAATTGGTTTAACCGAAGATCTCCACCAAGTCGCAGTGAAGAACCTTTTCTTGATGGCTACGGTATCAGGATGTTTGTGGTAGTCGGTGGTGGTTTATTGGGTTTTTTAATTCTGATTCCAATTTTAGGATACTATGGGGCGATACCTTTATTCCTAATTTACTATATAAGATTTCTAGGAAAACATAGTTGGGCTGCGACCCTTTCAATTTCTATTGGAATTCCAGTTTTTAGTTTCTTTTTCTTTGATATAGCCATGAGGATAGTTCTTCCTAAAGGATACTTAGAGCCTCTATTTATACCATTATATGATATATTTCTTTAACTAGGGAAGATTAAACTCTTATGGATATTTTATACTCTTTATTGAATGGGATTTTAATCGCTCTTGAGCCGATTAATTTAGGTCTCGCCGTACTTGGGGTGATAGTGGGTCTGTTTGTCGGAGCTATGCCTGGTCTTGGATCAGTAAACGGTGTAGCGATACTCTTACCATTCACATTTGTAATCCAAAGTATAACCGGAGGTGCAACTTCTCCGATGATATTTTTGGCGTCAATTTATTACGGTGCTATGTATGGCGGTGCAATATCGTCAATAACCTTGGGAATTCCTGGTGCTTCTACGGCTGTTGCCACAACTTTTGATGGTCGTCCACTGGCTCTATCAGGAAAAGCTCATATTGCGCTAGTGACAGCAGCATTGGCCTCGTTTGCCGGCGGTACTATTTCAACAATTCTTTTTACTGGTTTTGCACCTTTGCTTGCATCTGTGGCACTCTCTTTTGGAAACCCTGAAGTTTTTGCTCTTATGCTGCTCGCCTTCGCAACCTTTGTTGGTTTAGGGGGTGATGATATTCCTAAAACAATTTTTTCAATTTGTATTGGTTTAGTGTTAGCAACGGTTGGATTTGATATAATTTCAGGCGAACCACGTTTGATACCAAAAATACCATTTTCAGATCAACCAATAATTGGTTTTATGCACGGTTTCAGGTTTTTAGTCTTGGCAATTGGTGTATATGGAATAGGTGAAATGTTATGGACAATAAATACTTCGCGAGACGGAACCTCTATGTCGAAGGTGGATGTTAGTGCAAAGAGTATTTTTGCAGCTATCAAGGACTTTAAAAATGCCTGGAAAGGAACTTTGATTGGATCATCTTTAGGATTTTTTGTAGGGATTTTACCAGCAGCAGGAGCTACTCCTGGAGCGTTAATGTCATATGGTGTTGCGAAGCTATCCGCAAAAAAACCAGATGAATTTGGGAAGGGGGCTATAGATGGTGTTGCAGCACCAGAGTCCGCTAATAATTCTGCCTCTACGGGTGCAATGTTGCCAATGATGACCTTAGGCATCCCTGGTTCTCCCACTACAGCTGTTCTTTTAGCTGGAATGGTTATTTGGGGACTACAACCTGGACCATTACTTTTTACTAATCAGCCAGAATTTGTTTGGCCATTAATTGGCTCCTTTTATATTTCAAATATTATTGCAGTTTTAGTAAATTTAGCTTTTATACCCATATTTTTATGGGTGCTAAGAATGCCGTTTACCATTCTGGCACCGGTAATTTTTGTTTTATCCCTTGTTGGGACATATGCAGCTTATCTAGATAACTTTGATGTAAATTTAATGGTTTTGGTAGGCATTATAGCATTTTTGTTAAGAATTTTAGACTACCCACTGGCGCCAGCGGTCCTTGCTATTGTTTTAGGTCCAATCGCAGAACCTAAGCTACGTCAATCTCTTTTGCTGTCTGATGGTGATTTCTCGATTTTCTTTACTAGGCCGATTGCAGGTCCAATAACAGTCGTAGCACTAATTCTAATATTATTACCTGTTCTCAAATGGATTAGGGGATTACTTCCGGCAAGAACTTGATTAGCATAGTTCATACGACTGGTGAAAGTGGTCTTATATTTTTGCGATGTTATTTAACGTAATGCAAAGGTGATTAAGATGTCAAAATATAATGCTTGGAACCCGGGAGTTGGGTCGGATATTCCTCCTCATTTAAGACCTTTAATAACTCTTTTTAGCGTGAATAACAGTAAGGTTTCGTTTGTTGAAGCAACAGAAGCAGCGGAGTTTTGTGGTTTAAAAGCCTCTCAAATGTGTGAGCCCTCATTGGAGCGCTTAATTATCCACGAATTATTAATTCGTGTTACAGGTGATATATCGGTTCCCGATGGTCCAAATTATGAAGATCTTGGAATCTCATTAAGGTCGATAACAGACCAAATTTTAAGTAAGCATGTTATGATGGAAATAGGTTCTTTGAGTGTTTCTTTTGATACTTTTATGGAGGAAGCTCAGAGTTCTATTTCTAAGTTAATTTCAGAAGAGCTTATGCATTCTAGTAGTAAAAGTATTGGGAGTTTTAAGTCAAAAGGACTTAAATTTGCTTCCAATTCATTTAAATATCTACTCAATTCAAAGATAATTATTACTGAAAAAGAAAAGGCTTTTTCTAATTATTATGAGCAGAAAACTAATGAAAGTCTTAATCTTGAATCAGACTGTAGTAACTGTGTCTCAATTATTTTAAATGGTATTCTGAAAACTCATGGGAGAATAATATATGACAAGGAGTTGTTGGTAAAATTAACGGTACGTCTATTTAGAAATATTTATGGTAGTCAAAAAGTTGGTGAACTGATTTCACCTATTTTTTATTCAGCCGTAGAAGCAGAAGGTTATAAACTTCTCCCCCCTCAGCTTAAACCAATGGTTATGAATACAAAGGGCGCATCGGCGTCAGGTAAAAGTACTATTAGACCTCAACAACGATTGCTTGCTGAACGAATGGAAATACGCTGGGATGAATTTGCCTTAATTAGTCCGGATTACTGGAGGAAGTTTCTTTTAGACTATGACTCATTGGGATCTGACTACAAATATGCGGCAATGCTAACTGGATATGAGTTGGAAATAATAGACAAAAAGTTAGATTTATATATGGAAATAAAAGCCGAAAAAAATGAAATGCCTCATTTGTTAATAGATAGGTTTCGATTTGATAGTTTCAGGATAGACAGTGAGGGCGGGTATCAGAGTAAATTACTGAGTAGATTTGGTCAAAAAGTTTTATTATTTTTTGTAATCACTCCACCACAAGAAACAGTAGAGCGAGCGTGGGTCAGAGCCCTTTCTACATCAAGGTATAAGGCTGTTGAAGATCTACTTTTTCATAACATCGAAGCTTATACGGGAATGCCTGAGCTTTTCTTTTCTTGGATGGGGATTAAAGATAAAGATATTAATTTTGAGTTCTTAGATAATACTGTCCCATTGGGAGAAACCCCCAAGACTATTGCGTTTGGAAAAACCGATGAAATGTATATTTTAGATTTAGTTGGATTAAACAATATTGATTTATTTAAAGAGGTTAATGTTGGCGCTAAATGCTCCGAAGATGTTTTAATTGAAAAAGAAATAATAACATATGATTTTCTGAAACAATGTTTTTTAAATTTTAACGTAATATATTTGATTAATAGTAATAGTAAGAGGATCTATGCGGTTATTAAGAAGGGTGCTTGGATTTATAAAGATAAACGGTCTAGTCCTAGCGGGCGCCAAGAACATGAATGCCTATCAGCACTTGGTTGGGACGCGTATTTTAGCAAGAATGAAGTGGAATACGGGAAAATTTCCAAAATAGTTAATTTTGAACAAACTCTAGGAAGTTAAATAATTTCTCGATGATAAAAATTTTAGCATACCTCAAATGTACATATACTTGCCCTATCTTTAGCGTGAGAACCCGCAGTATTTTGATAAATCTTTACTTCAATTATAAAAAAATTTTTAATTTTCTTTTGTGTAATTAGGTTCTTGAAAAAGATATCAAACTTCAACTTTTTATAATGCTTCTTGTTAACACCTAGGAAACATAATGCACCTACCTCACAATGCGTGATTAATCTACCGATTGGTTCAGGTCCAAGGTGGCCATGCGTAAAAGTACCTGAGCTGACAAGCGCTCCATAATTGTGAGGAAATGTATAACTACTTTTGGTTAAGTCCTCATTGTATAAATCTCTATAAATCGCTTTTTCTTTTGTAATTTTTAGCATCTCATCGGAAATATCGATGCCATCAATAGGGAGTGTTTCTTTTTTTCTAATTAACCATTCACCGACTAACCCAGTACCACATCCAATATCACAAATAGGTCCGCATATTGACTTTTCATTCTTGAGAAGAAGCTTCCCTATTTCTTCAGGATATATATAACCAAGTTCTTTAGCGAATTTTTTATCATAGTAAGAAGCTATTTTCTTATAATACTTTCTATTATCATTAGGAGTTTCTAAAGAATATGCATCCTCCAGTATTTCTGTCCCATTATTTGTAGATTGGCTACTTTTCTGCAGTTTCGACATGAGATAGGAGATCTCCCTTTAAGTTAGTATACCAGTTTACAGCTGAGAAAAATAAGCTCAAGAACTATCTTTTCTTTTTCTTTTCCTTATAAAAATTTATATTATGGTAACTACGTTTAATAGGAGTTTCTTTATTCAATGAGTTTTAGGTCCTTTAATTTTACCCACGCTATAACACGTAAACCGAGTGAGGCTGTAATTCGTGGTTTAACTTCACAAGATAGAGGTTTGCCAGACTTTAACCTGATGAACATTCACCATATCGATTATGTTAAGGCTCTAAAAAAAGCTGGAGCTACAGTTATCGAGCTGGATGCTTTGGAAAATTTTCCCGATAGTACTTTTGTTGAAGATACGGCTCTATGTTTACCTGAGGGGGCAGTAATAATGAAACCTGGAGCTCCAAGTCGGTTAAAAGAAGTTAATTTTATTGAACCTCATTTGCGGGATTTATACCGAGAGGTTTATCGAATAGAAGGTACTGGGACTATTGAGGCGGGCGACATTTTAACTACGGACAGCGAGATTTTAGTTGGACGGTCGGACAGAACCTCAACAGAAGGTATTTCCGAGTTGCGAGAAATTGTTAAAAAGTGGGGGTATAAAGTGACTGAGGTAATTACCCCTCTTGAAATTTTACATTTTAAAACAGACTGTTCATTACTAAACAGTGATACAGTATTATGTACTGAAAGGTTGGCTGGCACTGGTTGTTTTAAGAATTATAATATTATTTTAACCTGTGATGGTGAAGAAGAAGCTGCAAATACAGTTCGTTTTAACGACTGGGTTATAATGCCTGATGGCTTTATAAATACAACAGAACGCCTAATAAATTATGGTTTCAAGGTGATGAGGGTTGGAAATACTGAGTGTGCAAAAATTGATGGTGGTATGTCATGTTTGAGTTTGAGGTTTACACCCCATTGTTAATGCTGTGGCTTTTTGTCGTGAGGCTCTCTTGTTTAAAAGGTTTTACTTGACCGCGGTGGATTCCTTTTACAAAGTGGGGGTCGTCGTGGCCTTTGATATGTTTGAGCCACTTAATTGAGGAGTTAATTATGAAGAAATTTTTTGTTGGACTACTTGTTTCAGTAACTTTAGCTATACCTGCTCTAGCAGCTGATCTAGGTGGTCGAGTTTTAAGTATAGGGTCCGATACAACTTATCCGCCACATGAATTCATTGAAGATGGTGTGGTTAAAGGATTTGATGTAGATGTAGTGGCCGCAATTTGTGAAAGAATTAATTGTCAGCCGAACTGGGTAACTACTGCTTGGGATGGTATTTTTGCGGCACTTGCCGACGGACAATTTGACATGGTGGTGTCTGGAGTGACCATAACCGATGAAAGAGATAAAATAGTAGATTTCTCTGACCCGTACATTATTGTTCAACAAGGAATCTTGATGAGAGTTGAAGATAAAGGAGCTACCATCGATGATTTTAAAAGCGGTAGTAAGCGGTTAGCATCGCAGAATGGTACTACCAATGCACAGCTAGGTGAAGAGCTGGTTGGAAGGGCAAATATTCAACTATTCGACGCCTTTAATAATGCAGTAGTTGCATTGCAAAATGGGGATGTTGACGGTGTAATAATCGATTCGACATCAGCTGCTGCTTACGAGCAAGAATACGCTGGTGAATTAACAGTTGGTATTACCGGACTTTCATCCGACCCTCTTGGTCTTGTTTTCCAAGAAGGCGACTCTATTCAGGACGCATTCAATGAAGGTCTTGCAGCTATTAAGGCTGATGGAACACTAAACAAGCTTACCATCAAATGGTGGCCTAAATAGGTTAAGTAATATTAGCATTTGTCGCAACATAATAGTTGCGGCAAATGCCTTTTTGAAAGTCTCGAAATGAATCAAATCTTGAGTATGTTGCGTAATACTCGCGCCAGTAATCTGGTATTCTTGTTTGCTTTACCAGTACTAATTTATTTTATAGCAACTTCTAGAAATTATGGTTCAGCTTTAACAGCAGTATTGGGCATTGAAGACCAGGCTCCACGGTTATTAATAAGCTTTATATTTTTTACTTTATTAGGCTGCCTTGGGTCCATTGGTTCGCTTTTTATGTTAAGATCATTTAGGCCAGATCAAGAAAAAATAACTGAACTAAATTTGCGTCGAAAGGCCTCCTTATTTTTTGTGCTACAAACCTTGGTTTGCATAGGTCTTTCTCAGAGCTCCGCAATCGATGCTTACCTAACATCAGTAGTTGTAAACAGTTTTGATCCGAGATCTGTTGAATGGGTTGTTCTTGTGAATCAGGTTTTTGTTTTAGAGCCTATTTTTCAGGAAAATATATTATTAGAGATACACAATGCGCTTTTGGTGGCTGGGATTATAATCCTCCTCGTATCAGTTATTTCATTTTTTCCAGGATCTCTATACCAAAGAAAGAGTTTCAGGATCGGAGTGTGGGTTTTATTCTTTATTAACTTTTCATTTGCTTTTTATGTATTGATGATTGCTTATGCCGGATTTGCAGTGGGAATAATGGTTACTTTGAGAGCTGCTTTTTTTGCCTACATTGGTGCCTCTATTCTCGGATTAGTATGGGCTTTATGTACCCGATTAAAAGCTTCAGATTTAGCGAATAGGACATTTTTTATTCTTGGTTTACTCCTAATAGTTTTTGGAATTTTTAATGTTTCAAGGCCTCATGAAAATGTAGCCTTAGTAGGAAACTTAGAGGGAAAAATTGGTATCGTATCAGGGACGCCGCAACATTTAACTGATGTTGTTCGGTATGGAGACTTTCTCGATCAAAGCCCTAGTGACCCCTTTAAAATCCGTTCTCTGAAAAGTGTTGAGCAGGCAAAAACATTACTTGAACGAGGATCTATTAGTGCAACAATTTTGTCAGTTTCTGATGTAAATAGTCTGCCAATTTTGTGGGAAACAAGCTATCTTCCTTCATTAAACAAAAAATTTGCTGTTACTGGATTTATATTTGGTTCTCTATTTATCCTTTTGGCAGGGATTGGTAGATTGACATCTGCTCACCCTTTGGCAGTTTTTTCAGACTTTTTTGTGGATACAATACGTGGAATTCCAATGCTGGTAATTATTTTGTATGTTGGTTTACCTCTAGCGGGAGCTATAAAATCCGGCACTGGTGGTCTTATTGATATGCAAATGATGACTAGAGGTATAATCGCTATTGCTATAGGGTATTCCGCCTATATGGCAGAAATATTTAGAGCTGGAATTGAAGCTATTCCCAAGGGACAAATAGAGTCAGCGCGAACATTGGGAATGAGGGAGTGGCATGTAGCTCGTTTTATTATCATTCCTCAGGCTATTGCTATCGTTTTACCGGCTCTTGGAAATGAATTTATCGCGATGCTTAAAGATACATCGCTAGTTTCGATATTGTCTGTTAGGGACTTGACGCAGCGTATGAAAGAATTTCAAGCGCAGAGCTTTTTAGCTTTCGAACCTTTTAATTCGGCGGCACTTATTTATGTTATGTTGACCCTTATCGCAGCATCAGGGATCAAAGCTCTTGATAAAGTAGTAAACAAGTCTCGTGAACATTAAGATAGATGCAACCCATGTCTGAAGGTCTTTTCGCTAAAACTTGGTATGATGACAATAGTAAAAAGCCAGAGGCCTTTTTAAGTCCAGTAGAAAAGTTAAAATATTATGACTTTTTAGTTATAGGAGGAGGCTTAGCTGGTTTAGTAGTTAGTCTTAGATTGATTCAGGGGGGAGCGACCGTTGCTCTTTTAGAGTCAAATAAAGTCGGTAGTGGTGCGTCTGGAAGAAATGGTGGGTTCTGCTCAAGAGGTTGGTCTATAAGTCAAAAAAAAATAACTAAGCTTCTAGGAGTTATGAATGCAAAACGTTTAGATGGTGTAGCGTCTAAGGGATATGACTGGATGGTTAACAAAGTCTCACAGCCAAATTATCAAATAGTTAATGCTAAACATGGCGAACTTACTCTATCTTTTGAGAGTTCGCCAAGGTCTAAAAGTGCAAACACCCTTAATAGTAGAGATTTAAAAAATTATGTTAAAGGTCCGAGATATAAATCAGGTAAAATAGATTACGATGCTTTTCAATTTAACCCTCTTAATTTTCTTCGGATATTATCAGAGGAGTGTTCTGATTCTGGAGTCCATATTTTCCAAGACAGCGAGGTAAAAACTATAAATAGTTCCAATAGTAAAACCATTTTTGATATTGGGACACTTAATAAACAAAACTTTAGAGCACAAAAAATAATTTTTGCCACGGGGGGTTATGGTGGGACCTTATCTTCTGACCTGAGTAAAATTTTACTTTCAATCAAAACTTTTATTGCTGTTTCTGAACCAATACCAATCTTACTATCCAGGCATATCCCGACTGAAAATATGATCGCAGATAATCGACGGGCAGGAAATTATTTTCGTAGGCTAGAGGATGGGAGATTACTGTGGGGTATGGGAATTTCAGCGTTTGGAGACAAAAGCTTGGCTAAAATTAAGGATGATGCTTTTAATGATCTCGCAGCACATATTCCTAGTTTAGCACAAGACATGAAAGAGGGAAACGTAGAATTTGAGTATGCGTGGTCCGGTAATATGGCTTATGGTCGAGACTCTCTTCCTTATGTTGGTGCTATTTCTAATAGTAAGTATTCTTTAACTGGATTCGGAGGACATGGGATGAATACCGCACCTGGTTCGGCTCTTTGTCTTGCTGATTGTTTGTTGGATAGAAAGTCAGATATTGAAGTATTTGAAAAAATAAAACGAAAGCGAACTTACGGTAGTATTGGTAAAGTAGCAGCTGAAAGCATATATAAATATTTAGCCATAAGAGATATCATTGCAGAGTATAGGAGTTAAACCTCATTATTACTGATAATACTAATTCACCTATACGATTTCTTAATAACAGGTTTCAACTTACATAGTTAATAGATTAAAAAATATATATCTATAATATATCTATTTATTGTTTGACTTATGGTGATTAAACCTAAACGGTAACTTACTACTATATAAAATTTAGGGAGAAATAATAAAATGAATAAATTTTTAAAACCATTTATCGCTTCAGCGGTAATAGGACTCTTCTCGGTCACCTCATCAGCTTATGCTGAAGATACATTGAGAATCGTTTCCTGGGGCGGAGCATATCAAAAAGGTCAATCAATTGGTATCTTTCAACCAGCTGCTAAAGCTATGGGAATTACGGTTAAAGAAGATACATACGGGGGAATCTCTGACGTGAAGCTTATGGTCAAATCTGGTGCTGACAAGTTTGATATATTCTCTAGTGGTGCTGGTAGCTGTGCTTCCGGTGCAGCAGAAGGACTTTTAGAAAAATTAGATTTAACAGTGATTGATGTTAGTAATCATCTGCCAGATATGTGGACTGATTATTGTGTTGGAGCGGATATCTTTTCGGTTGTTGCTGCGTGGAACACCGATACGTACGGTGAAAATGGGCCCAGGACTTGGGCTGACTTTTTTGATGTAGAAAAGTTTCCTGGAACAAGAGCTATGAGGGCAAAAGTTGATGCTCAGCTAGAAGCTGCATTACTCGCTGATGGAGTGCCAATGTCTGAAGTTTATAATGTTCTCGATAGCGAAGAAGGAATTGAACGCGCTTTGGATAAAATTAGGTCAATTAAAGATCACATAGCTGTTTGGTGGACCTCAGGAGCTATGCACGCCCAGCTTATGAAGGATGGCGAAGTCGATATGACGACTGGCTGGAATGGTCGTTTTGATGTTGCAAAAAAAGATGGTGCTAAGGTGTCGTATGATTATAAAACAGGTATCATGGACTGGGAAGGTTACGGAATACCTAAAGGTGCACCGCAAAAAGACCTAGCAATGAAATATATTGCTGAAATGATGAAACCAGAGTACATGGCGAATTTTGTTAAGCATATCACTTATGGTCCAACAAATAAATTGGCGTATGAAAATGGATTAATCGAAGATAGTCTTGCAAGATCATTACCTAGTCATCCTGATAATGCGAAACATCAGTTGACTTTGAAAACTGCTTGGTATGCAAAATGGCGTACAATAGCAGCGGAAATGTATACTGATATGATGACTGAGTAATAAATAAATGTATAGTAGGTGGGCTTTGGTCCACCTACCTTTAAACAAAAAGAGTATAATTTATGCAATCTGATGCACTAAATATTTCAATTAATGATATTACCAAAAAGTACGGTGATTTCTTTGCACTAAAAGATGTAAGCTTGGAGATAAAGTCGGGAGAATTTCTGACTCTTTTAGGTCCATCAGGTTCTGGTAAAACGACATTACTTATGGTTCTGGCAGGGTTCACTCGGCCTGATTATGGTAGCGTAAAATTTGGTGAGGAAGAGGTTGTTTTGAAACCCCCTCATTTGCGAGATATTGGAATGGTCTTTCAAAACTATGCACTCTTTCCACACATGAATGTTGAACAAAATATAGGTTACCCTCAAAAATTACGCGGGAAAAGTAAGTCTGAAATTAAAGATAGTGTTGCTGAGGCCTTAAGTATTGTTAAATTAGATGGTCTGGGACATCGAGGTGTAAGTGAACTTTCAGGTGGGCAAAAGCAAAGAGTAGCCTTGGCTAGAGCTATCGTTTTCAAGCCGCAAATTTTATTAATGGATGAACCGTTGTCAGCTCTAGATAAGAAACTCCGGGAGGAGATGCAAATAGAGTTAAGGCAACTTCATGATAGTTTAACAATGACTACGGTTTATGTGACACATGATCAAAAAGAAGCTTTGACCATGTCAGACAGAATAGCCGTTATTAATGATGGCGAGTTAAAGCAGTTAGGCTCACCCAACGAAATCTATTCAAATCCTAGTAACGCTTTCATCGCAGATTTTATAGGAGAATCTAGTTTATTACCAACTAAGACAATCGATAATAAGGCTTACTTAGGGCAATCTGAAATATTAGTTAATAAAACTATAGCTAAGGATGGAGACTTCCTTTTAGTGATTAGACCGGAAAAGCTATTCATCGCTGATGGAAAAGAAAAAGATACTAATATTTTTACTGGTACAATCACGGAGTCGATTTTCCAAGGAGAAAGTCAATTGGTAGTTATTAAGCTGGACCCTAGTAATTTTGGTGATCAACTTTTGAGGATGCGATTACCGAATGGAACTTCGATTGGGGCCAATGTTCCAAAAGTTGGAGAAGAAATATCAGTTGGATTAAGAATGACAGATAGTTTTCTGGTGGAGTGAATAGATGTCGTTCGTAGGAGAGAACTTAAACGAGTCTATATTGAAGAAGTTAGACCGAAAAGAACATTACACTTTATTTGGATTAACTCTGCCGTATCTATTTCTCATTTTTTTCCTAATAATTATTCCTGTTGGGTGGTTATTTTATATGTCTTTCATAGGACGTGATGGTTCTCTTTCGATGGAAAACTATATGCGAATGTGGAAAAGCAAGGCTTATATGAGAATATTCATTACAACGTTTAAAATAAGCTTCTTAACTACTTTGATATGCGCATTATTAGGCTATCCACTGACTTATTTTATGTCTCAACTCTCTAATCGATGGGCAAATATTTGTTTGATAGGTGTTTTAATCCCTTTCTGGACCAGCCTACTCGTACGAACATATGCATGGCTGGTACTTTTGCAAAGGAAAGGCCTAATAAATAATTTGGGTTTAGATTTAGGCATTATTTCTGAGCCGATAAAATTTGTTCATAATACATCTGGAACTCTTATTGGAATGGCTCACATCATGTTACCATTTCTTATTTTACCTTTATACGCTAATATGAAGGCTATCGATAAAGACTGCTTAAAAGCTGCTGCTAACTTGGGAGCCACACCAACTAGAGCTTTTTGGACAGTATTCTTTCCTTTATCCATTCCTGGTTTATTGGCCGGTCTATTAATTGTTTTTGTTATATGTCTGGGGTTCTACGTGACACCAGCCGTGTTGGGTGGTGGAAAAGTTATAATGGCGGCAATGAAGATCTCGGCAAATATTGAGTTATACTTTAGTTGGGGGGCTGCAAGCGCTCTTGGTGTAGTTCTTTTGGTTGTCACTATGATTATACTATATATAGCTTCTAAGCTCGTTTCTATAGATCAGGTTGGAGCTAGTAAATGAACTTTTGGAATAGAAACGTGTCTGAAACACAAATTAAGTTTAAAGACCGACTTTGGTTATATATAGTCGCGTTACTTGTTTTATTTCTACTGATTGTACCGTCATTAGTCGTGATACCCATGTCATTTTCCGCCAGTCAATACTTGGAGTTTCCTCCCAAAGAGTTATCTCTACGCTGGTATAAAGCTTATTTTTTTTCATCAGCAGATACAGGGCTAGGTTTTAATGATTGGATGGGCGCAACTTGGACATCCGTAAAAGTAGCAGTTTTAACGATATTTGTGGCAACACCTGTTGGAACTATGGCTGCTTACGGGTTAATTAATAGTAGTTCTAGGGTTAGAGGTATTTTATTCCCAATTATGATTTCGCCAATGATGGTTCCAATTATTCTGGTGGCTATTGGATTATTTTACTTTTTTGTTCAATTCAAAATGGTAAATTCTATTCTAGGTTTAGTACTTGGGCATTCACTCGTAGCCATGCCATTGGTCTTAATTATTGTACTTTCAGCATTAAGAAACTACGATATGAATCAGGAAAAAGTTGCTCGTTCTTTAGGTGCATCCCGTTTGCGAGCATTCTTTGAGATAACATTACCTCAGATTAGATTTTCAATTATATCAGCATGTTTAATTTCGTTTTTAACATCTTTTGATGAAGTTATAATTGCTTTATTTGTTTCTGGTGGTGATAATTCTACTATCACCCGTGCTATGTTTCTTGCATTGAGAGATCAAATAGATCCAACAATAGCTGCGATCTCCACAGTTTTAATCATTATTTCTACCGGGTTATTACTCCTATCTCAAATGTTTGGTCAGAAAAAGGACTAGATATTGGAAGAGGTTGATCTAGTAGTTGTTGGCGCTGGATCTTCTGGATCCATAGTTGCGAGTAAGATTTTCGATCAAACTGGTTTACGGGTTCTCGTGATCGAAGCGGGTGGAAGTGATTTTCGTCCGGATATAAAAACACCAATCGGTTATGGGCTGACGTTTTATAATCATAAAGTAAATTGGTGCTATGAAACAACAAAGCAAGAAAACTTGGGTGAGAGAGTAGTTTATTGTCCAAGAGGTAAGGTTGTCGGAGGATCTGGGTCAATAAATGCAATGGTCTACGTACGTGGTCAACCTGGTGACTATGATCATTGGGAAATGTGTAGTTCTCCAGACTTTAGTTGGAGTTCTGTTAAATCCACTTTTAATTTACTTGAGGGGCAGGGTAAAAATAGCGGGTCGGATTACATAAAAGTTACAAATGTTGAGACCGAACATGAAGATGTGTTAGAAAACTTCTTTGAAGCAGCAAAGAAATTAGGTATTTCCCAGACGAAAGATATGAATGGCGAAGATTGTGAAGGCGTAGGGCATTACCCGATTACAACTAGAAATGGTTTTAGATGGACTGCTGCAGACGCCTTTTTGAAACCAGCTCTGAGAAGCAAAAAGGTGAGGATATTTAAGAACTCTATTGTCACAAGGCTATTAGTTAAAGACAAACATGTTGCCGGGATAGAACTTATAAGAAAAAATATTAAACAAACCATAAAAACTAAATTTGGTGTTATTCTAACAGCTGGTGCTATTAATACACCTCAACTCTTGATGTTATCAGGGATTGGCCCTGCAACGCATTTGAAGAGCAAGGGAATAAGCCCTATTTCTAATATAGAAAATATTGGGAAGAATATGCAGGATCATTTGGGAATCGATTATTTATTCGAAGCAGACACTCCTTCTTTAAATAGGAAATTAGGTAGTTGGCGGGGACGAATTTCATCCTTGATACGGTACGCATCTTTTAGAGATGGACCTTTCTCTTTAAGTGTAAATCAAGGTGGTGGGTTTGTTAATTGGAAAAGTAGGAATTCATGGCCAAACCTTCAAATCTATTTTAACCCATTGACCTATTCACTAAAAACGCCAGGTAAAAGACAGCTTTTAAAGCCAGACAAAAAAGATGGTTTTGCTCTTGGATTTCAACCGTGTAGGCCTATGAGCCGGGGAAAAGTTTCTCTAAATTCCTCTGATCCGCTAGACGCTCCGCTTATAAACCCTAAATTTTTAAGTGATAAAAGAGATATGTATGATGTTGAAGCGGGCATAGATTTTATCGAGACAATGATCAAATCAGAAAGTTTAGCAACTATAATTAAGAAATCAAAATCTCTTGATTTTTTAACCTCATCTTTAGAAGAAAAAAAAGAAGATTTTCTTAACCGTGCGGTATCAATCTACCATCCGTGCGGGACGTGTAGCTTGGGACAGAACCCTGATCAGGATCCTGTTGCTTTGGACTTTAAACTTCGGGGATTTCAAAATCTATGGGTTGCCGATGCTTCTACTTTTCCTAGTATCCCATCGGGAAATATTAACTCTGCAGTAATGATGATGGCTTTAAAGGCGGCTAGTTCAATTTCTGTTCAAATAAATAATAAACTAAATAAGATTAGGTGAATCAATATGGATGAGTTGAAATTCAAAATTAAAAAACTTGAAACCTTTACAAAGCCGTACGTAAGTGTCGTACGTTTGACTATGGAAGATGATACTTATGGATGGGGACAAATGTCGACATATTGTGCGGACATAACGGCCCAAATATTCCATCGTCAAGTAGCACCTCATGTTTTAGGGAAGTCTTTTACTGACTTTAATGATCCTGAAAATTTAATACTAGAAAGAGAACATAAGTATCCCGGCTCTTATGTTTTAAGAGCAATTTCTGGTTTAGATACCGCCTTATGGGATTGGCTGGGTCGATATAAGAGTAGGCCTGTAACTACGCTAATTGGAGGTATCCCTGGTAAACTTAGAGCTTATGGCTCATCCATGAAACGTGATATCACGCCTGAACAAGAAGCAAAAAGGTTATTAAAGCTACGTGATCAATTTGGTTTTGATGCTTTTAAGTTTCGAATTGGCGCGGAGTGTGGCCGTGGTATTGATGAATGGGAAGGCCGAACAGAAAGCATGATTCAGATACTCCCCAAAGCACTTGGTTCGGATATTATTAAACTAGTAGATGCGAATAGCTGCTATAGTTCAGATCAAGCAATACAAATTGGAAAGCTTTTAGAAGATAATGGCATAACCCATTTTGAAGAACCATGTCCTTATTGGTTACCTGATGAAACAAAGAAGGTGACTGATGCTTTAAAGATTGATGTTACAGGGGGTGAACAGGATTGTGACTTCAGAGTCTGGAAGGATATGATATCCCGTAGAGTTGTGAACGTTATTCAGCCAGATGTAATGTACATGGGCGGTTTAACGAGGGCGCTGGAAGTTGCCAAAATGGCTAATGACGCCAAAATGGTTTGTACACCCCACGCAGCTAATCTGTCGTTGGTAACAATGTGTACCATGCATTTCTTAAATGCGATCCCGAATGCTGGCCCATATCTAGAACTATCAATTGAAGGAAAAGATTATTATCCATGGCAGGAAGATTTATTTCTCGGTGATCCCTTTAAAGTATCAGAGGGACAGGTAACGATAACCGATGAACCTGGTTGGGGAATTAATTTTAATCCTGTTTGGTTAGAAAAGGCTGACTATAAATGTGTAGAGGTTTAACCAAGGCCCAAGAAAAGATTATAATATTACATTTTAAACCTAGTAGCAGAAAAAGGAGAGGGATCTATTTCAGGATTTTTATTATTTATAAAAGATGCAATCAATTCTGCTGAACCAGGAGCCATTGATAAACCCAAATGCTGATGCCCAAAATTAAACCATAAACCAGAATGGTTCGGGGCAGGGCCTATTATTGGTAGAGAGTCAATTAGAGTAGGTCTTCTACCCATCCAAGGAATTTCATCAATTTCATCCTTCATTTCATATACTTGTCGAGCTCTCCTTACACATTCATGAATCTGAGAATAATTTGGTTCTGCGTCTCTCGAAGTTATCTCAACGCCTGATGTTATTCTTACACCTTGTTCCATTGGAGCCATTATAAAACCACCATCAACATCATTGATCGTCCTGTTTAATACGGGTGCATCTG
>JBMYRX010000019.1:0-34328 GCA_049602715.1 Paracoccaceae bacterium
GAACTCACGACCCTAACCTTGGCAAGGTTATGCTCTACCCCTGAGCTACGCCCGCGTCCTTAAGAGCTTGCTTATAAGTGAACGACCGAGTTGAGCAAGTAAAAAATGCAAAAACATAATAAATTTGTATTTAAATATATTGCAATTTTTTCTCATATTATAATACAAGGCTGATTAAACAATTTTTAGAATATGTTTTTTAAGGATTATTAAGATGACTACAAAAGTTTTTTTGTCAGGTGAAATTCATACCAGTTGGAGATCTGAGATTATTGAGGGGTGTAAAGCATTAGGAATTGCCATCGATTTTTCGAGTGCCGTTACCGATCATGCTGCATCTGATGATTGTGGACCTAATATCCTTGGAGAAGAAAATAAAAAGATTTGGCATGATCATAAAAGCGCTAAGATAAATGCAATTCGAATTAGAAAAGATATTGAAAAAGCTGATATCGTAGTTGTGAGGTTTGGTGATAAGTATAAACAGTGGAACGCCGCCTTTGACGCGGGATATTCAGCAGCTCTTGGAAAGTCTCTAATTGTTATCCACTCAGATGAACATCAACATGCCTTAAAGGAGATAGATGCAGTGGCACTTGCAGTTTGTGAAAAACCTAGTCAGGTTATTTCTATCCTTAATTATGTTGAAACTGGTACGTTGTCTAATCAGGATTAGACCCCTGAATCTCTAGCTTAGCGAAGTCGAAATCAACAGAATGAGTTATTATATCCGTATCATTAATAAGTAGCATGCCATAGGCAGGAGGCTCCGCTACACTCAATGAAGACTTTGTGCTAGATTGCTGCATAGGCATTTGATGACAAGTACTTTTAAAAATGGAAAAACTTTTGCCTTGAATGTTGCCCGATATCGTTCTGTGAATATGGCCGCAAACTAAGTGTAGTAAATTCGGAAACTTTTTTATAAAGTTCATAAATTGATCGCTATCTTTTAATTTAATTTTATCCATTCCAGGAAAGCCAACATTAAAAGGGGGATGGTGCATAAAAAGTATGATTTTATCTTCGGATAACGTTCTTAGTTGTTTTTCAAGCCAATTTAATCGTTCTTCGCATATTTCTCCAAAGTGTTCTTCTGCAATGTGGGGAGGTCCTACTAGCGTATCAAGAAAAATTAACTTTTTGGTTAAGATACTTTCTTTAGCTTGTATAAATCCATGCGGGTCTGTTGGGTAATCCCAAAAAACTTTCCTAAAATTATCACGATTATCATGGTTTCCAAGCATGAGAGTAGTGGGAATTCTATTCCTTTTTAATATATTTTTGATTATATTGTATTGGCTTAAAGTCCCTGAATTAGTCAAATCACCAGTTATTACTAACCTGTCAGCATTCGAATGATATTTATTTATGTGCTTTAGAGCTTTTTCAAGTTGTGAAATGGGACTGAGACCGATGATGGTTTGGCCTTCGTCACAGATATGAGGATCGGTTAATATAATTATTTTTGTCATTTAAAACTCTTTTATTTAATGTTTTTGATAATCATACAGACCTTTCATGATTTATTTTTTGCCAAGCGTCGTTTATTTGAATTAACCTTTTTTCGGCTAATTTTACTGCCTCTACTGGCACCCCTCTTGCATGCATTCGATCTGGATGAGTTTCAAAAACATTTTTCTTCCAGACTTTTTCTATATCAGAAATAGGAGCATCAACTTTGACACCTAATATAGCATAGGGGTCAAGCTTTAAATTGGGCACAAATCGAGCACGCAATATTTTGAATTCTTGTTCACTCACGTTGAATATTTTTGCTACATCATTCAAAAATAGGTTTTCTTCTTCTTTAAAAGTGTTATCCGCTACTGCAACATGAAATAAGCCTTCCAGAAGGTCGTAAAGTACTGCAGGTTTATTATTTAACATTTTAGCAATTTTTTCTGCATATAATTCAAAGCCCGCCACATCTTGCCGAGAAAGATTAAAAATTCGTGCTGCACTTTCTTCATGCTTTTTTGGTATATGAAAGACTTCTCTGAAAGCTCTAACTTCGTTTCGTGTAACCTTACCGTCGGCTTTCGCCATTTTTGCACCTAAAGCTATTACAGCTATTGTAAATCCAGCACTTTTTTCAGGGGGAGATTTTAGTTTTTTGAAGACTTCTGTTAGACTCTCACCAGCCGCTAGTGCTGCTAAGGCCTCAGATATTCGTTTCCAAATAGACATGCGTTGACTATACTAAATATGTTAAGTAGCTGAAAGTTTTATTTTTCTACTGTCCAAACGTTTATTGATATTTATTTGACAAGCTCTTGGATTAGATAATCTTTGCTAGTGTTTATCTAATGAGTAAATTATCTGGCTATCAATCTTTTAATATTATATTATTAAACCCTTAGCAAATATAGTTTAAGGTTTTTTAATGGGAGATCAAAATTCACAAAAAAGCTATTTTCGCAAGTTAGCTTTTCTTGCTCGAAAACGCTCGAATATAGAGGATAGCAACGAACGAATAAACAAGAAATTAGATTTACTAATTGATCGCGGAAAGGCTTCGTTAATTGCAGCGTATTTAGCGATCGGGTCTGAGGTGAGTCCTATTTTATTCATGAAAAAAAGGGCTTTAGAACAAGTTATATCGGTTCCAGTAGTCGAAGATTCAGGAGAACCTCTAAAATTTTCCATCTGGATGCCGTCAAGCGAGTTAAAAATTGGAGAGTTTGGTGTTGCTATCCCTCAGATTACTGAGTTTGTCGAACCCGATATTATAATAGTTCCTATGTTAGCATTTGATTCTCGTGGGGCAAGATTGGGTTATGGAGGCGGCTTCTATGATCGTACACTTAAAACTTTAAGAGCTAAGAAGAAAATTACTGCTGTTGGCATCGCATTTTCAGGACAGGAATTTAATGAGCTACCAATAGACGAAAATGACCAATTCTTGGATTGTATTGTTACGGAGTCTGATACTTTTTGGTATTAAAGAATTATTTACATAAGATCACTAGTTGCTTGTAGATTAGTTTCAGCATACCCATTGATCATGAAAATTCTATTTTTAGGTGATATTATGGGACGCGCTGGTAGAAATGCTATTATCAGTAATCTTTCCGTTATAAGAGAGGAATTAGCTTTAGATTTCGTTATTATCAATGCTGAAAACGCAACTGGTGGTAGGGGTTTATCTGCAAAACATGCTCAGGAGATGTTGGACGCTGGTGCTGATTGCATTACTCTGGGAGATCACGCTTTTGATCAATCTGAAATGATTCAATACATAGAAAATGAGTCTCGCATTGTCCGTCCAATAAATTTTGCTAAGGATGCACCCGGAAAAGGCTATCGAGTTTTTGAAGTTTCACGAGGTCGAAAAATTTTGGTAGTTCAAGTACTTGGCCAGGTTTTTATGAAACGAGCCTATGAAGATCCTTTTGGAAAGATTGATGCAATCTTAAAGTCGTACCCTTTAAAGGGCCAGATAGATGCAAGTGTTGTTGATATTCACTGTGAGGCAACGTCGGAAAAAATGGCAATGGGACACTGGTGTGATGGAAGGGCTAGCTTGTGTGTTGGCACTCATACTCATGTACCGACAGCGGATGCGATGATTCTTGAAAAAGGTACTGGATATTTAACAGATGCTGGGATGTGTGGAGACTACAATTCAATTATTGGGATGAATAAACAAGAGCCGCTGAATAGATTCGTTTCTGGTATGTTCAAAAGTAGGTTCGTTCCAGCTTCCAAAGAAGCGACTATAGCGGGAACTTATGTTGAGGTAGATAGTTTTACAGGTTTATCCAAAAAGATTGAACTTTTTCGGAGAGGTGGCATCCTGAAACCCACAGACCTTTGCGACCAAGGGAAATAGAGGATTTTTGACACTAATTCAAAAAGCTTACTGGAAATAAAATTCATCTGGTCATTTGCGAATGATATTCATTATACTACCAGAAAGTGAAATTTAATAATTCGGAGATAAAGATGGCTGGGCACTCAAAATGGGCAAATATTCAACACCGAAAGGGAAGACAGGACGCAGCTCGTTCTAAATTATTCTCAAAGCTTTCAAAAGAAATTACAGTCGCTGCTAAATTAGGGGATCCGGATCCAGAAAAGAATCCAAGGCTAAGAATGGCTGTCAAGGAAGCAAAGTCCCAGTCTGTTCCAAAAGACGTAATTGATCGAGCAATTAAAAAATCACAAACAGGTGATGCTGAGAATTATGATGAAATTCGGTATGAGGGTTATGGACCGGGTGGTGTTGCAGTTATAGTGGAGGCTATGACAGACAACAAAAACCGTACAGCTTCGACAGTGCGGTCAACGTTTTCAAAATACGGTGGTAATTTAGGAGAAACTGGGTCGGTTGGCTTTATGTTTGAGAGAAAGGGTCAAATAACTTTACGACCAGATATTGGAGATGAAGATACGGTGATGATGGCTGCTATTGAGGCGGGAGCGGAGGATGTTGATTCTAGTGAAGAATTACATGTCGTGTATTGCTCAGATGGTGATTTAAATAAGGTGTCGGAGTCCATCGAGGAACAGCTTGGAGAATTTGAATCAGCTAAGTTAGTTTGGGTGCCAAAAACTACTACTGAATTAGATCTTGAAGGTTTACAAAAACTGATGAAATTCATCGAAGCGCTTGATGATGATGACGATATACAGAATGTTACATCAAATTTCGAAGCAACAGATGAGGTATTAGCGAGTTTATAAGATGGCGGATGGAAAAGTAAACCGGCCTATGGTTGCAATAAGTTGGATGTTTCTGACTGGGTTACTTTTCGTTGGAGTTACGGCAGTGGTTAAACATGTTGGCACGGACCTTCCTCCTGCCGAGTCTGCTTTTCTACGATATGTTACTGGTTTGGTATTCGTAATCCCCTTAATCCGATTAATAAAGAAAGCTAATTTAACAAAAAAAGAGCTTTTTTTCTTCGCTTCGCGTGGGTTAGCACATAGTATCGGGGTTATACTTTGGTTTTACGCTATGGCTATGCTTCCAATGGCAGAAGTTACAGCAATGGGATATCTGTCTCCGATTTATGTAACTATTGGAGCAGCACTATTTTTAGGAGAAAGATTTGCCACGTTAAGAATATTAGCGATCTTTGCTGCTATTCTGGGAGTAGCGATAATCCTGCGACCAGGTTTCAGAGAAATTTCTTTTGGTCATATTTCAATGCTTCTAAATGGGGTCTTGTTTGCTATTTCTTATTTAATCGCAAAAGTTATGGCAGACAAAGTAGATCCGCTGGTCGTTGTCGGAATGCTGTCAATCTTTGTTACAATCGGATTGGCGCCTTGGGCTTTTTGGGTCTGGGTTACACCTACTTTACCGCAACTTGGGTGGACTTTTTTAATAGCAATATTCGCAACAGCAGGTCATTATACTATGACGTTAGCTTTAAGGGCTGCACCAATAAGTGTAACTCAACCGATCACATTCCTTCAATTAGTTTGGTCTGTCATTATGGGAGTATTAATTTTTAATGAAGGCTTCGATAAGTGGGTGGTCGTTGGAGCATTGATAATTGTTTTTTCAATTAGTTTTATTATGTGGAGAGAAGAGCAGGTTAGACGAAAAAAAATTACTCCAACCTATCCCGCAAATAAGTTATAAAATTTAAACCCGAGGTTTAACAAACTACTTGAACGTTTGGTTGTAATTTACAACTCGTTCTCTATAAATAACATACAAAATTGATAATAAGCAAAGGATAGCGCTAACTAACATTATACTCTGCAATGGAGTACCAGCATTTCCTCTCTCAACAAGAACTCCTGCTAGAGCAGACAAAGCGGCTCCTCCAGCGATCATTATAGCCCCTCCAATTCCACTTGCGCTTCCCGCTAATGTTGGGCGAACTGATAACATGCCTGCTTGAGTATTAGGTAATATTAGGCCATTTCCGAATCCCACAGACACGAAACAACAGCTGGCAAAGACTAATGGGTGATCCAGTATGTATAAAGTCATAATTAGGCTCGCAATCATTCCGAGTGCAAGCAAAGTAGAACCAATAATGATTAGTGTGTTTATACCAAGTTTAGCTGAATAGCGCCCGGTTACAAAGTTCCCTAAAACGTATCCCATCGCCGGAATTCCAAAAAGTAATCCGGTTTCTGTAGGCGATAATCCATACAGAACTGTAAAAACATATGGAGCTCCCCCTAAGAATGAAAAGAAAGTTCCAGACCCAAAGGTTGCTGCTGACGTATAACCCCAAAATCTAAGTGATGAAAAAAGCTCTGGATATTCTGATAGTTGAGATTTAAATCCCCGGCCAATTGATTTATTAGTTTCCCCGTGATCAAAAAATAAGAGCAACCAAAAGAGTACACCAAAGACTGCCATAAAAATAAAATTTGCTCGCCATCCATAAAAAGTATCAACGAAACCACCAAGCGTTGGAGCGAACATTGGTACTATTGCCATACCCATCGCCACATAACCAATCATTGAAGCTGATTTGTCTGTTTCAACGGTATCTCTTATGATTGCACGACTTAAAACCATGCCAATTGCAACTGTTGATTGGATCATTCTGAATATTAGGAACACTTCAATAGTTTGCGAAAAATAACAACCTATTGACGCAGCTATAAATATTGCAATCCCTGTTAGTGTAGATTTTCGGCGGCCATACCAATCTGAAATTGGACCCACAAAGAACTGTGTTAACGCGGTGCATGCTAGATATAAGGAAACAGATAGTTGCATAACTTGGTATTCTGTTTCGAGGTCTATCGTCATTTGTGGTAGTGAGGGTAAAAACATATTCATGCTGAGGGCGCCAATTCCGGACAACATTATTATTGTAAATAAGTGCGGAGGTGTCGTTTTATCAAGAAAACGTACTTTATGACGGTTTTTCATACGTACTCTAAATATTGTTATTATAGAATTTGCAACAACGTTTACTTAACTATCTGGAAGATATATTTAACCTTCTTAAAGAAAACCAAGACAAATGAAGAATATAATATTATAGTTTGTTATGATTTATTATTAGGATACGAGAGTATAAAGATAGGAGCTTGGACTTATTGAGTGAAATAAAACGGAAGTTGGAAGAGCGAAGAAAAATAGCAAGAAGCGGTGGTGGTGTAAAAAGAATTGCTGCTCAACATGCAAAGGGGAAACTAACTGCGAGAGAACGAATAGATCTCTTATTAGATGAGGATAGTTTTGAAGAGTTAGATATGTTCGTTAAACATCGAGCTACAGAGTTTAATATGGAAAAAGATCGCCCTTCTGGAGATGGTGTGGTAACTGGATGGGGCACTATAAATGGACGGCAAGTTTATGTCTTTTCCCAAGATTTTACCGTCTTTGGAGGATCCTTGTCGGAGACGCATGCTCATAAGATATGCAAGGTAATGGATATGGCATTACGGAATAGAGTTCCTATTATCGGTATTAACGACTCTGGGGGTGCTCGAATACAAGAAGGTGTTGCCTCGCTTGCAGGTTATGCCGAAGTTTTTCAACGGAATGTATTGGCAAGTGGGGTCATTCCTCAATTATCACTTGTAATGGGACCGTGTGCGGGTGGAGCGGTTTACTCGCCTGCAATGACTGATTTTATTTTTATGGTCAAAGATACCAGTTATATGTTTGTTACCGGTCCAGATGTTGTAAAAACTGTAACTAACGAAGTGGTTACAGCAGAAGAATTAGGGGGAGCAAGTACGCATACGACAAAATCGTCTGTCGCGGATGGTGCCTATGATAATGACGTTCAGGCTTTGGCTGATACAAGACGATTTTTTGATTTTCTACCTATGAATAATAAATCAAAGTCACCAGTCATACCCTTTTATGATGATATCAATAGATCTGAGCCCAGCCTTGATACCTTAATTCCTGATAATCCTAACATGCCTTATGATATGAAAGAGTTAATATTAAAGTTAGGCGACGACGCTGATTTTTTTGAAATTCAGGAGAGTTTTGCAAAAAATATAATTATAGGCTTTATCAGACTGGAAGGCCGAACTATCGGCGTTGTGGCAAATCAACCATTAGTTTTAGCAGGTTGTTTAGATATAGACTCGTCTAAAAAAGCTGCACGTTTTGTTAGGTTTTGTGATGCTTTTGAAATTCCAATATTAACTTTAGTTGATGTTCCAGGTTTTCTTCCTGGAACGAGTCAAGAATATGGAGGAGTTATCAAGCATGGAGCAAAATTATTGTTTGCATATGGGGAAGCCACGGTCCCAAAGGTAACCTTAATAACCCGAAAAGCATATGGTGGGGCTTATGATGTCATGTCGTCAAAACACTTGCGCGGAGATTTTAATTATGCATGGCCAACGGCAGAAATCGCTGTGATGGGTTCTAAGGGTGCTGTAGAGATTCTACATAGAGCAGATCAAAATGATGCTAAAAAAATTGAAAAAAAGATCTCTGACTATGAAGATAAATTTGTAAATCCATTTATAGCGGCGGAGCGAGGTTTTATTGATGATGTGATAGTTCCTCGTAATTCTCGTAGAAGAATTTCAAGAGCATTTTCGTCTCTACAGCATAAGCAATTAGAAAATCCATGGAAGAAGCATGATAATATTCCGCTTTAAAACCTTTTTATTCAATTACGTGTAATTTTATTCAAAAAATGTCAAAAACGTTTGTGGTACAATGGCAACAAAACCCTTTAATAATAGAAAATGTACATTTGAATTTAGAATTTCCAGAAGTAATGCGTTGGCAGGTTGCAATTTAATCGGCAACACAGTATTTATTTCGTAGAGCTGGAAACAAATTTCAGTTTTCGTTAAAGAGCAGTTACATAGGAGACAAAAATGTCTAAGAGCATTAAAATAGTAGTAGCATTGAGTTTTTTGGTTATGGCTGGAGCATGTTCCACTACCCAAGCAGTTGAAGACGTAAAATCAGAGCCAGTACTTAGCAAATATTGATATTTTAATAGGGTGGGTATTAATACCCACCCTATTCTTATGTCTCTTTAACCCCGGAGTAAGGCATTGAAAAAACATAAGGGGTTTCCCTCTAGACAAATTGGTACAGATTTCCAGTTTACTGTGCGTCGAGAGAATAAGGCTGGAGCAACATTAATTTTCCGTAGAGAGCGTTATAGCGATAGAAAGCCATCTGACCGCAGAGCAGATGAGTCTTTTATAGAAGCTATCTGGAACTTTTTTGGAGAAACAGATTTTGAAAGAGGAAACCTTGATGCTGGTAGAATTTCTTGGTTGTTTGAAAGAGAACTAGTTCCTGTAAGTGATCCTTTTGACCCTCAAAGTTATAAATCTCTATTAAAGTTAAATAAAAATTTGGCTCAACAAACTTTTCCTGAAGTATTTAAAGGAAATTAGTTATAGCAAAAGAAAATTGATATTACATCTATACGTTAGAAATTTAAGGTTGATCGAATGTTTAAAAGAATTTTAGTCGCCAATCGGGGCGAGATTGCTTGTAGAGTAATCAAGACAGCAAAAAAGTTAGGAATTGAGGCTGTTGCTGTTTATTCGGATGCAGATAAAGATGCTTTGCATGTGAAGATGGCTGATCATTCGATAAATATTGGTTTATCAGCCGCTAACGAGTCTTATCTTTCAATTGAAAAAATAATTAAAGCGGTTAAAGAGACAAAATCTGATGCAGTACATCCTGGTTATGGTTTTTTGTCAGAAAACCCAAAGTTTGCTTTAGCGTTGAATTCAATTGGAGTGACTTTTATTGGCCCCCCAGTTCAGGCTATAGAAGCAATGGGTGACAAGATTACTTCAAAGAATTTAGCAAAAGAGGCTGGTGTGAACATTGTTCCCGGTCACATAGGCCTAATTAAAGATTATAAAGAAGCCATAAAGATTTCTAACCAAATTGGTTATCCAGTTATGATAAAGGCCAGTGCGGGTGGTGGTGGAAAGGGCATGCGAATTGTTTGGGCTGACAGTGAGGTTAAGGAAAGTTTTGAAGCATCGCGTAATGAAGCACAAAGTTCTTTTGGTGATGATAGAATTTTCGTAGAGAAATTTATAGTCCAACCAAGACACATAGAAATTCAAATTCTGGCAGATTCGCACGGAAATTATGTTTCTTTAGGAGAGCGAGAATGTTCAATCCAAAGAAGAAATCAAAAGGTTATTGAAGAAGCGCCATCCTCTTTTTTGGATGAGGCGACCAGGGTTAGAATGGGTGATCAAGCATGTCAACTAGCTCGTTCCGTTGGATATCAGAGTGCTGGAACTATTGAGTTCATAGTTGATAAAGATAAAAATTTCTTTTTTTTAGAAATGAATACTCGATTACAAGTTGAACACCCCGTTACAGAACTTATAACTGGAATCGACCTAGTTGAAGAAATGATAAAGATTGCGTACGGTGAAAAAATTTCTTTTTCTCAAGAAGAGGTTCAGTTCAATGGTTGGGCAATTGAAAGTAGATTGTACGCAGAAGATCCGTATCGTAATTTTTTACCTTCCATAGGACGCCTTACTAGATACCGACCACCTCAGGAAGTTGCAAATTTTGAAAAAATAATTCGGAATGACACCGGCGTTGAAGAGGGCGGAACTATATCAATATACTATGATCCAATGATTGCAAAACTTTGCGTCTGGGGAAAGAATAGGACTAAATCGATCGAGTATATGGCCGATGCTTTAGAGCGTTTTGAACTTGAAGGTGTAGGTCACAATATACCTTTCTTATCCACCGTCCTAAATCATAGTCGTTTTAATACGGGCGATATAAATACCGCTTTTATCGAAGAGGAATACTCTCAGGGTTTTAATGGCGCTACTCTAAATTTATTTGATCAACGTTTGGTATCTTCCGCTATAACTATGGTACATGTAAATAATGAAATAAGAAGATCAAAGATTTCTGGAAGACTGAATGAGTGTGAGGTCAAAATAGCGCGAGATTGGGTGGTTTTAATTCAAGAAACGAAATTATCAATAGGGTTAAAGGTCAAAAGCACGGAGCTCCTAATTCAATACGAGGATCAAGAAGTTCATTCCATAACTTCTGATTGGAAGCCGGGACAATCTGTAATGAATTTTAATATAAATTCAGAGCAGTATTCCCTCAAAGTTACCAATATAGCGGGTGCCTATAGAGTTAGATTCAAAGGAGCTGATTTTCCTGTTTATATAAAAACAAAACGGCAAGCTAATTTACTGGCATTGATGATTAAAAAAGAAAAGAACGATGATACTAAATCCTTACTATGCCCCATGCCAGGGTTAATTATAGCGCTCGATGTTTCAGAGGGAGATAAAATTGAAGAAGGTCAGCCACTTTGTACGATTGAAGCTATGAAAATGGAAAATATTCTTCGTTCAGAAAGAAAAGGGGTTGTTAAGTTAATAAATAAATCCGTCGGTGATACTATAGCTGTAAATGATATAATTATGGAGTTTGAATAGATTATTATAACAATCTAGTATTAATTTTTTGGTCTCGTTAATTTTATTTCTTGTTTGCGCATAGGCATTTTGTCAATACTTCTTGAAATTTCTCTGACTTGCCAAGGTTGAGACTTTCTCAGGGCGATCTTGCCGTCTTTTCCTATAAGAATAAAAGCAAAACCCCGGGGTCTTAGCTTTAGTCTTATATCACTTTTAAAATTTGGGTTTGTATCGGTTATGATGACTACGTCACGCTCCTTCAAATTATCTAGTCTATTGCGTAGATAATTAAGTTGAGTGACAAAGCTGGGGTCCTGAGGGCCATTTGAAAAAACTATAATTAGTCTTTTTTCCCATAAGAAACTATCAAGAGATATAGCAGTTTTATTTGATGAATTTATTTCTATAATTGACGAATCAATAACTTCACTTGCAGACGCTTTGGCAATGTTAAATAATAATATTGTTATTGCTAAAAAATATTTCATCGGATCTCCTAAAAAAGGCATTACAAGAGTTTTATCGAAATTATAAGTACTTAATAGATGGAATACTGATTTAATATTAGTGTATAAGAGAATTTAGAACTTATAAGGGTCGAAAAAATTGAAAAAAATAAGAGAAAAATGGGAAACCAAAGCACAAGCTGAAAACCCTTCGTTAAATATTGATGACCTCACATGGCTTAGTCCTGAAGGTATACCAATCTTTCCACTATATACAAAAGAAGACTTACAGGAATTAGAAAATTTGGACTCAATACCGGGAGAACAACCCTTCACTCGGGGTCCAAAAGCAACAATGTATGTCGGTAGGCCCTGGACTATAAGACAATATGCTGGTTTTTCTACAGCAGAGGAGTCAAATATATTCTACAAAAATGCGTTAAAAGCAGGGCAACAAGGGGTTTCAGTTGCCTTTGATTTGGCTACGCACCGGGGGTACGACAGTGATCATGAACGTGTTGAAGGTGACGTTGGTAAAGCGGGTGTAGCTATCGATTCCGTCGAAGATATGAAAGTATTATTTGATGAAATTCCACTTAATAAAGTTAGCGTTTCAATGACAATGAATGGCGCTGTAATACCTGTTTTAGCTTCTTTCATTGTCGCAGCTGAAGAGCAAGGTGTACACAAGTCTGATTTGTCAGGAACCATTCAGAATGATATCTTAAAAGAATTTATGGTAAGAAATACTTATATTTACCCTCCTGAACCGTCAATGAGGATAGTTGCTGATATAATAGAGTACACCTCAAAAGAAATGCCCAAATTTAATTCTATATCGATATCTGGATATCATATGCAAGAAGCAGGCTCAAACTTGGTGCAGGAATTAGCTTTCACGCTGGCCGATGGAAAAGAGTATGTGAGAACAGCCATAGATCGAGGGATGGACGTAGACTCTTTTGCTGGTCGGCTATCGTTTTTCTTTGCGATCGGAATGAACTTTTTCATGGAAGTCGCAAAACTTAGAGCAGCCAGATTATTATGGCATCGAATTATGAGTGAATTTAATCCAAAAAATGAAAAATCATTAATGCTTCGAACGCATTGCCAAACATCTGGAGTCTCCCTTCAAGAGCAAGATCCGTATAATAATATCGTACGCACATCATATGAGGCAATGAGTGCTGTTTTAGGAGGCACTCAATCACTACACACGAACAGCTTTGATGAAGCGATTGCATTGCCAACAAAGTTCTCTAGTCGAATTGCTAGAAATACTCAACTAATCCTTCAAAATGAAACTAAAGTCACGAAAGTGATAGACCCATTAGCTGGATCTTATTATGTGGAGAAACTAACCTCAGATATTGCTGAAGAAGCTTGGAAACTAATTTTAGAGATTGATGAACTAGGGGGAATGACAAAAGCAGTTGCATCTGGGATGCCAAAGCTGAAAATAGAGGAGGCTGCCGCTAAACGACAAGCTTCTGTTGATCGAGGTGAAGAGGTGATTGTTGGTGTGAATAAGTTTAGACCGGATGAAAAAAATATAGTAGATATACTTGAAGTTGATAATGTTGCTGTTAGACAAAATCAGATCAAACGTCTTGAAAAAATAAAAAGGTCACGGAACACAAAAATCGTTAATGAAGCCTTGGAGAAGCTACGAAAAGGGGCTTTGTCGGACTCAGAAAATCTTCTTTCTCTGGCTATAGATGCGTCTAGGGCGAGAGCTACTGTTGGAGAAATAAGTACGGCAATGGAAGATGTATTCGGGCGTCATAAAGCTGATACTCGTATGTTAAATGGAGTGTATGGAGCAGCTTTTAATGATGATATTGGTTTTCAAAAAATTCAAAAAGAGGTCGATAGATTTACAGAGAACGAAGGACGGCGTCCACGTATGTTAGTGGTAAAAATGGGTCAAGATGGCCACGATCGCGGTGCTAAAGTTATTGCAACTGCATTTGCAGATATTGGTTTTGATGTTGATGTTGGACCATTGTTCCAAACACCTTCGGAGGCTGTGCAGGATGCATTAGATAACGATGTCCATGTTATAGGAATTAGCTCACAAGCAGCGGGTCATAAAACCCTTGCTCCAAAGTTAGTTGAAGAACTCAAGCAAAAAGGTGGTACAAATATTATCGTAATCTGTGGTGGAGTAATCCCTCAACAAGATTACAAGTTCTTGTATGATTGTGGTGTTAAAGCTATTTTTGGACCTGGCACAAATATTCCAGAGGCAGCTATATCCATCTTAAAGCTTATTGGAATTAGTAAGAATTAGTAAAAAACATCGTAGGTGAATTAATGGGTACATCAACAAATATGCAGTTTAAAAACGGCATTATATTTATTTTAATCGTATTTCTTTTAATTTGGTGTTTTGCAGGAGCTATATATCCTTACATACTGGGCGCAGTAATAGCCTATGCTTTTGATCCAGTAGTTGATAAACTAGAGAGCTTTGGTATTAGCCGAATTATCGGGACAATTTTGATCTGCCTATCCTTTTTAATCTGTTTTTTGTTGGGTGTTGTTTTTATCGTACCGGTAATTTTCCAACAATTATTAGAGTTTTTTAGCAGTACTCCAGAATATATCCTTAGCCTAAAAACAGTTTTATCAGATTTTTTTCCAAGTATTGATAATCAAGAATTTAATTTTAGTGGTTCTTTAACCAATTTTGGAGAGATTATTAATTCAAAGGGTATAATGTTTGTAGAAAAATTAATCTCTTCATCTTTACAGATTGTGAATACCATCACAAATTTATTTATCGTTGTTGTCGTGGCATTTTACCTTTTGTTAGATTGGAATAGATTAATTGAATACACTTCAAACTTAGTACCCAGAAGGTATGTTTTAGACGTCAGCGAAATTGCTTACGAGATAGACCGAAAACTTGCTAGTTTTTTGCGTGGACAATTATTAGTCTGCTCAACTTTGAGTTTTTACTATTCGATTAGTCTTCTAATATTGGGCTTACAGTATGGCCTTTTGATTGGTATTTTTGCAGGTGTAATATCCTTTATACCGTTCATCGGCTCTATAGTTGGATGTGGGTTGGCTGTATTGCTAACCATATTCCAGTTTTGGGATAACCCTATAATGATTTTAATGGTCACATTAATATTTGTTGTTGGTCAAATTTTGGAAGGCAATATACTCACACCCTGGCTGGTGGGTCGTAATATAGGATTGCATCCGGTTGTACTTTTATTTTCAATTTCTATTTTCTCATTTTGGTTTGGAATCACGGGACTATTAATTGCTGTTCCTATGGCTGCAATTCTGGGTGTGATAATTAAATTTTCTTTGAATTTTTATAAAGAAACTGATTTCTATAATAATACAGATTTTGAGTAAAAGCATGATTGAGCAATTATCATTTTCACTTCCTAGAAAAGTTCTGCATAACCGAGAGAATTATTTTGTCTCTCGAGCAAATCGTAACGCTGTGTCTTTCATAGAAGATTGGAACTCTTGGCCTTTAAATAAACTAATTTTGGTCGGATCAGAGGGTTCAGGGAAGACACATTTAGCATCTCTTTGGGCCGAAGAAGTCGGTGCTAAAATTTTATCTTCAACCGATTTAATGGAAGAACAAATCTCAAAACTAAGTGGTAAACCTGTTTTAATTGAAGATATTCATAAAATTCAAAGAAATAGACCGGCGGAAACGATATTTTTCCATTTACATAACTTTTTAAATCTGGAGAATACTAGCCTTTTAATGACTTCAAGACTACTCCCTGGCCGATTGAATTTTATATTGGAAGATTTGCAAAGCCGTATTTTAGGATCATCCATAGTGGAATTAGAGGCTGTTGATGACGACTTGCTTTCTGCAGTACTAGTTAAAATGTTCGCGGATCGGCAAATGTATTTTTCAGATAAGTTACTGGCATATGTTTTGTTAAGGATAGAAAGAAGTTACATAGCGATTAAGACTTTCGTAGAAGAAGTTGATAGCCGGGCCATGACTGAAAACCGAGTAATTGGGAAAAGGTTAGTTAGAGATATACTTGATAAAGGAAAACAAAGTTAACTGCTAATTGATGGGTTTATTGAATGACAACCAAACTAGTTAAAAAAAATAAATTTACAGGTAAGGTCAATTCGAACTTCCTTAAAACAGGTTTTTCGGAGCCAGTATCAGTAAAAGGATTAAATTCATCAAGCCCAGAGAGGTTTTTTAATAGGGAGTTAAGTTGGCTAGATTTTAATTATAGAGTTTTGGAAGAAGCTGAGAATGCTGACGTACCAATCTTAGAAAGAGTAAGGTTTTTATCAATCTCAGGTACAAATCTTGACGAATTCTATAGTGTAAGAGTGGCTGGCTGGCTTCAGTTACTTAAAACCGGGGTACAAAGATATTCTGAAGATGGTAAAAGCCCGTTGGATCAACTCAAATTAATTGATACCAAGTGCCGAAGTTTAATCTCCTATCAAGACAAAGTTTGGACTTCTTTACTAAAAGACTTACAGAAGGAAAGTATAGAAGTTTTAAATTCACTTCAATTACATGAAGACGATGATAGCTTTTTAGATGCCTATTTTTATTCTAATGTTTTTTCTGTACTTTCTCCTTTGGCTATAGATCCTGCTCATCCATTCCCGTTTATTCCTCATTCTGGCCTTGCTTTGGCTTTACAGTTAGAGAGTAATAGCGACAACTCTGTGTTAAGAGCGCTGCTACCTATACCCTCTCAAATAAATCGGTTTATAAAATTACCATCATGTGCATCAAAGCATCGATATTTAATGTTAGATCAATTATTATTATCAAAGGTAAGTAAACTTTTCCCAGGTTATCAACTTAATGGCCACTGCACTTTCAGCGTATTGAGAGACAGTGACCTTGAGGTCGAGGAAGAAGCAGATGATTTAGTGAGAGAATTTGAAGTTGCTTTAAAGAAGCGACGTGTCGGCGACGTAGTTAGATTGAAAATTGATGCTAATTCGCCAACTGAACTTCGAGCTCTTATAATGCGATATCTGGATGTCTCAGAAAATGAAGTTGTAGAAGTTAAAGGCATGATAGGTCTCTCTAATTTAAATGAGTTGGTAAATATCCCTAAGAAAGAATTAGTATGGCCTAAATTTAACCCTAGAGTTCCCGAACGAGTCTCAGATCATGAAGGCGATATATTCAAAGCGATTAAAAAGAAAGATATGCTTCTCCATCATCCTTATGAAACATTTGAGACTGTTATAAATTTATTACAGCAGGCAGCTGAAGACCCAAATGTTGTGGCTATAAAACAAACCCTGTATCGTACATCCAATGAAAGTCCAGTAGTGGATGCGTTATGTTTAGCTGCTGAAAATGGAAAAGCTGTAACTGCGCTTGTTGAATTAAAAGCACGATTCGATGAGGCTGCGAATATCAGACAGGCCAAAAAATTAGAAAAAGCGGGGGCACATGTCGTGTATGGCTTTATCAAATATAAAACCCACGCAAAAATCTCTTCAGTTGTTAGAAGAGAAAACAAAAAACTAGTTACATACAGCCATTTTGGTACTGGAAATTATCACCCCATAACGGCGAAGTTTTATACAGATTTAAGTCTTTTTACATGCGATATCGCACTCGGCAAAGATGCGACAAAGGTATTCAATTATATCGGTGGGTATGCGCAACCAGAAAATCTGAACAGTCTTAGTATCTCGCCGCTTAATTTAAAAAGTAAAATATTAGAGATGATTGAATTGGAGATTAGTAATGTCAGGTTGGGAAAAAGAGGTGAAATTTGGGCAAAAATGAATTCGATAATTGATCCCGAGATTATAGACTCGCTTTATAAGGCATCTTGTTCAGGAGTAAAAATTAGTTTGATTATTCGTGGAATTTGTGGCGTACGGCCTGGAGTAAAGGGTTTAAGCGAAAATATAAGAGTTAAGTCAATTGTTGGACGATTTTTAGAGCATTCACGAATAATTTGTTTTGGAAGCGGCAGTTCGTTACCGTCAAAGAATGCTAAGGTATTTATCTCTTCAGCAGACTGGATGGGACGAAATTTTGATTGGAGAGTAGAGACATTGGTAGAGATTAAAAATGCAACTGTAAAAAAACAAGTTGTGAGCCAGATTATGGCAGCTAATCTTGCGGATACTAAGCAAAGCTGGGTTTTGACTAATGATGGTGGTTATATCAGGGATTCACAGCCTATTAATTCGAGTAGTTTTAGTTGTCATAAGTTTTTCATGGAAAACCCTTCTTTATCTGGTAGAGGCTCGGCTGGCGCGAGTGATGTGCCAGAGCTAACTCATTCGTCAAATTAATGCAGAAAAATAATTAAGACTTTATAGAAGGACTCGAGTTTTTGGTTGGAAAAATTTCAAATAAGAAAATTGGAATTAACAAAAACTCCGCTTTAAACTCCAATTTTTTTGATTCAAAAGATAATTCACTTACTCGTGTTGGTGTGATAGACGTTGGCTCTAACTCTGTCCGAATGGTAGTTTTTGACGGAGCCGCGCGTAGCCCTGCATATTTCTTTAACGAGAATATCTTTTGCGGTCTTGGAAAAAGAGTTAATGCAGATGGGTCTTTAAATAATAAGTCTAAAGAAAGGGCGTTTGCGGCTCTGTCTAGGTTTTCACTATTAGTAAAAAATATGAAAATCTCTCCTATATTTTGTGTTGCTACAGCTGCTGTTAGAGAAGCTAGTGATCGGCTTAAATTTTGTCAGGATGTATTTAAATTGACTGGTTTAGAGCTAAAGGTTCTTACGGGGATCGAAGAAGCTAGATTATCTGCACAAGGAATATTTCTGGGGTGGCCAGAGGCTAGTGGGATAATGTGTGATATTGGTGGTTCATCACTGGAATTGGCATCTTTGAGAGACGGTGTTGTTAGAGGTTGTCGTTCTGTTCCACTCGGTCCATTAAAGCTTATAGAGTTCGAGTCTAACAAGAAACTACTTCAGCGTCATATCAACAAAAGGTTAGACAATATAAATGGTATATTAGATTTTTCTGGAAAAGATTTATATTTAGTAGGAGGATCATGGAGAGCCATTGCGCGATTAGATATGGAGAGGAAAAAATATCCCTTGAAGGTTTTACACGAATATCAAATGACGACAGATTCTGTGTTGAAAACTGTGAGATGGATTTTGTCTAAGGACATTAAAGAGCTAGGTAATTTAACCGGTATTTCAAAGTCAAGACTTAAGTTAGTTCCTGTGGCAGCCCAAGTTTTGAGATCCTTGATGAAAAAATTAAAACCTAAATCTATTTTTCTATCTAGCTACGGTATAAGAGAGGGTGTTTTATACGAGCAAATGCCATATAAATTAAAACGGTGTGATCCTTTATTAGAAGCTTGCAGATTGGATGAAGAACAGAATGCAAGAGTTTCAGGATTTGGGTTGAAATTATTTAAGTTTCTTCGTCCATTATTTCAAAAATGTTCAGATAAGAAAAATAGATTAATTGAGTCTGCTTGTTTGCTTCATGATGTTAATTGGCGTGCTCACCCAGATTACAGAGCTGAAGTATGTTTTGATAACGCGACGAGAGCAAACTTGGGTGGTTTATCTCACAAAGAGCGTATTTTTCTGGGTGTTTCGTTATTGCACAGATATAAGAATAGTCGATTAGATACACAACATGAAAAAGTATTAGGCCTTCTTACCATCGAAGAACTAAAAGAGGCAGAGATTCTAGGAAAAGCTATGCGATTTGGCGCTATGTTTTCAACAATGGACGCCGATATACCAGCAAAGTTGCATTGGGACTTGGAGAAGAGGATAATTAGATTGACCCTAAGCCCGAAGAGTCGCGGGTTATATGGAGAAGTTGTACAAGCAAGATTTTTATCTTTAGCGAAATCGATGAAGTCCGGAATAGAGGTGTTATAATTTTTATCCTCAAAATTAATTTTCCTAATCTTGGCAAAAGGTTAAGTTTCAACTAAGTCTTTATGATTAATAAAAAAGAGAGACCATAGAATGCGATTAACAAAATATTTCTTACCAACATTGAAAGAAACGCCAGCCGAGGCTCAAATTGTTAGTCATAGATATATGTTGCGAGCTGGTATGATTAAACAGTCTAGTGCTGGAATATATTCTTGGTTGCCTCTCGGTTTTAAAGTACTACAGAAAATCGAAAAAATTGTTCATGAAGAGCAATCAGCCGCTGGTCACATACCAATGTTAATGCCCACGCTGCAATCAGCGGATCTATGGCGTGAAAGCGGTCGTTATGAAGATTATGGCGAGGAGATGCTTCGGGTAACAGATCGCAACGGAAGAGATCTGTTGTATGGCCCCACAAATGAGGAATTGATTACTGATATTTTTAGATCATACGTTTCAAGTTATAAAGATTTACCTTTAACTTTGTACCATATCCAATGGAAGTTTCGAGATGAGATTAGACCAAGGTTTGGTGTAATGCGTGGTAGAGAGTTTTATATGAAGGATGGATACAATTTTGATCTTGATCATAGTAGCGCGATGCATGCTTATAACAGGCATATGATTAGTTACTTGAAATCTTATGAGCGTATGGGTTTGAAGGCGATACCCATGAGGGCTGATAGTGGGCCAATTGGTGGTGACGATACTCACGAGTTTTTAGTGCTTGCGGACACTGGTGAAAGTGAAGTTTATTTTGATAATCGTATTCTAGACCTAAAATTTGGTGATAAAAAAATTAATTACGAGGATCAAAAAGATTGTGCCGAGTTTGTTGAAGATTGGACGAGGCCTTATGCGAGAACCAAAGAGACGCATGATCAAAACATTTTTGATTTGGTCCCAGCGTCTAATCAAAAAACATCCAGAGGAATTGAGGTAGGGCAGATTTTCTATTTTGGTACAAAATACTCTGACGCAATGGGCGCTAAAGTTCAAAATCATAAGGGTGAAAATGTCCCAGTTCATATGGGTAGCCATGGAATTGGCATATCACGTCTGGTCGGCGCAATAATTGAAGCTAATCATGATGATAGGGGTATAATTTGGCCCGAAGGTGTAACACCTTTTCACAGTGGTTTAATAAATCTGAAGCAAGGTAACAGCGACACGGATTCAGCTTGTGAACAAATTTATAAAGAATTGACCGAACTAGGTCTGGATATTCTTTATGACGATAGAGATGAGAGAGCTGGTGGAAAGTTTGCTACCATGGATCTTTTGGGATTACCTTGGAGAATAACAGTAGGTCCACGTGGGTTAAAAAATAACACGGTTGAATTAACAAGTAGGCGAACTGGTAAAAGTGAAGATATTTCTTTGGAATTGGTTTCTAAGAAACTGGTTAGTATCTATAGCAAAATGCTTTAATAAATTGAACTGAATTTTAAATTAATTGCTTTCTATAAGAAAAGTTATAAAACTTTTTTGGATTACTCAACGAATGGTCAAAAAATGCTTTTTTCAAATTTTGAACTTTTACTAGCCTGGAGATATCTCCGCTCCCGACGGTCGGACGGAGGGATTAGTGTTATGACATGGATTAGTTTGATTGGCATTACGTTGGCAGTAATGGCTCTAATCGTAACTCTCGCGGTTAGATCGGGTTTTAGGTATGAATTTGTTGACACAATTTTAGGAGCAAATAGTCATATTACGGTCTATAGCGGTACGATTATAAAAGAAAATGGGCAACGTATGGGTGGGATCTCGGACTATAATAAAATTTCAAAAAAAATATCAAATGTTCAAGGAGTGAGAGCTTCAGCGCCGATTATTAAACGTCAAATTATGGCTTCTACACATGAAAGGAATGTTGGAGTCGAAGTATTTGGTATTAGTGAAAACGACTTACAGGCTGTTGAAAGAGTAGTAAATCCTGAAAGATATTATGGAAATATAAAAAACTTTTCTAAAGGTATAGCAATTGGTATTGGCATTGCAAAAGAATTAGGGGTTTTCGTAGGTGACAAAGTTAAATTAATATCTCCAGATGGAGTTAAGACTGCGTTTGGTACTATTCCTAGGGTTTCAGTTTACGAGATTACTTACATTTTTCAAGTAGGAAGATATGATATTGACCGTACAAGATTATATATGCCCTTTGACGAGGCTCAAAACTTTTTTGGATCCGAAGGCTTTGCCGATGAAATTGAAATAATTTTAGAAGATCCAGAACTTATTAGTGAAAATCTTTTGAATAGTGTTCTGAGTACTTCATCGAGTCTTTCATATTGGACTTGGAAAGATAGCTCTGGAGCATTTTTGCAAGCCCTTGAGATGGAAGATAATGTCATGTTTTTGATTTTGTCAATTTTGGTATTAATAGCATCAATGAATATAGTGTCCGGTCTAATTATGCTGGTGAAAAATAAAGGGCGAGATATAGCTATCTTGAGAACTATAGGATTAACCCAATCCTCTATAATGAAAGTTTTTTTCCTATGTGGTGCTTTTGTTGGCATAATAGGTACGATGTCTGGTGTATTACTAGGCTGTACATTAGTAGTATACATTGAAGTAATTTTTAGTTTCATTGATGGTCTATCTGATAGCGATATGTGGGATCCATCTGTTAGGTATTTGTCTCGATTACCCGCCCGTTTAGAATTAAAGGATGTTATTTCGACAATTCTTCTATCACTTTTTTTAAGTTTCTTTGTAACGATTTTTCCTGCTCGCCGAGCTGCTAAAATGGATCCGGTAGAGGCATTGCGATATGAGTGATTCAGTATTAGTTTTGTCCAACATCTATAAAAGTTTCTATCTAGGAACACCCAAACAGATAAATGTACTAAAAGGCATCGATCTTACGATTGAAAAAGGAGAAATTGTAGCATTAGTGGCTCCTTCAGGAGCTGGAAAATCAACCCTTTTGCATATAGCTGGTTTATTGGATAAACCGGATTCCGGTGAAATATCTATGGCCGGAGAATCGGAGAATTTAAAATCGGACCGTGTTCGAACAGATATACGCAAAACTAAAGTTGGCTTCGTTTATCAATCACACAATCTTTTACCAGAGTTTAGCGCTCTTGAAAATATTATTCTACCCCAACTTGTTGCTGGAAAGTTAAAGAAGAACGCTTTAAAAAGAGCCAGAATACTATTGGAAAAAGTTGGGGTGGATCATAGAGGTAATCATAGACCTGGTACACTATCTGGTGGAGAACAGCAAAGAGTAGCGTTTTGTAGAGCTTTGGCTAACAAACCTAAATTACTATTAGCTGATGAGCCTACAGGAAATTTGGATACTGAGACCTCTACTAGTGTTTTTGATACTATAATAAATTTAGCCAAGGAAACAGGACTTTCAGCAATTGTTGCGACCCATAACCTTGATCTTGCATCTCGTTTGGATAGAATTATTTATCTAAACAAGGGTGTCATAAATTAACTCATTTTAGCTGTTCTTATTGAAAAAGCTGTCTATCAGATTTATGGTTTGATCCCTAACTTTTTTGACTTCCATAATTAGCTCATGTTTAGCATTTTGGATAGTTATTAACTTCCCATTATCCCATTTAGAAATTCTTTTTCTAATTGCGGTAGTATCTATTATGGACTCATTTGAGCCAACAAGTATCAAACTGGGAACTGTGGGAGACGAAAGACTTTCTAACAGCCGGCACTCTCTTAGACTTTCATTTATCCAACCGATAGTAGGACTTCCTAACATAAGTTCAGGGTATGTATTTAACTGGTTCTTAATTCTTCCGTACATATTTTGAGAATTAGTTAAAACATTTCTTTCAAACGGCGTATATAATACATAATTATTGGTACTGCCCCCTGGAACTATTTTTGTAGAAAGGGGGGCCATTCGTGCTATTGGCTCTACAACCTTTGATAGTAACTTGACTAACGGCGAAACTGCTAGACCCCACATTGGGCTTGTAAACACTGACGCTGTGAATGGTAGTTTCTCTATTAAGCTTCTCATAGCAATACAACCACCCATCGAGTGAGAAAGAAGATACAGGGGTTTGGGAAATTCTAAAGATAAGAACGCCTCAAGGGTTGCTCTAACGTCTTTTTGATAATCAGAATATTTTCTAATATGCCCAATAAAGTGGTTTCTATGCAATCTATCTGATAGCCCTTGCCCTCGCCAATCAATAGCCATCACAGAATAACCTTTTTTACTTAGTAAATCTGCTGCAGCACCGTATTTCTCTATAAATTCACCCCTTCCTGGAAATATCAAAACAGTTCCTTTTTTTCCAGTTCTCCAAATGCCAAGCCGAATATTTTTACCGTCCTCAGTCGAAAGCCATTTAGCAGAACCTCCTGGAGGACCCATTGCAACTTTAGAAAATAATGGTGCATCTGATTTTATCAAGATAAAAGCTTCCCAAGCTGTATAGCGACTTGAATATCACCTGTTACTTCTAATTTTTTGGACATTACTGCTTTCTGGACTTTTGTTTTACCCGTTATTAATGCTTTAAAGGTCTTAGCAGTTGCAGTCATGGTGCATTCTGCTGGTTCATCAGATTTCCTAATCCCCAATTTATCGATCATTATTGAACCTTCGTCACTAATTTGTATTTTAACAATACCATCAAACCTATTTTTAATTTTTTTCTCTAATACATCTATAGCTAAGTCTATTGTTAATTCCATAATAGATTACCATAATAAAAATCCGCTTGATATGTTTCTACTAAATTATCAGAACAATCAAACATTAATTGAACTAGTGTGGAAGCAAGTTAAGCAAAATGTTACTTTTCATCGATCACAAAAACTTATACGTGTCCTCTACTTCAGTTATTAAAAATATATTTTAACCTGTAAGAATTATATATTTAATAATCTTCTGGTAATAAATGAAACTATATGTTTCATAAAAAAATGGCTCAATTGTTAAAGAAATATTGGAAATGACTAACGCCTCGACGATAACTGCTATACTTGGTCCTACGAATACGGGAAAGACTTTCTACGCGATAGATCGAATGTTATCACATACTAGTGGTATAATAGGTCTACCACTTAGGCTTTTAGCCAGAGAAGTATTCGATAAAGTGGTTTCAATTCGCGGACAAAAAGCGGTTGCTTTAGTTACTGGAGAAGAACGGATTATTCCAACCAAACCAAGCTACTGGGTTTGTACTGTGGAAGCTATGCCTAAAGATATCAAAGTTGATTTTATAGCTATTGATGAAATTCAACTGTGTGCAGATAGAGAGCGTGGACATATTTTTACTGATAGACTTTTATCTTTTAGAGGCGGAACCGAAACCTTGTTTATGGGTTCAGATATTATGCATAATATAATTAAAGCGTTAGAACCAAAAACTAAATTTATTAAAAGAGAAAGGTTTTCTGAACTTTCATACACTGGATCGAAAAAAATAAGCCGACTTGAAAACCGAACCGCTATTGTCGGATTTTCTGCTGATAAAGTTTACTCGGTTGCTGAGCTTATTCGACGTTATAAAGGCGGATGCGCAGTGGTTTTAGGAGCTCTAAGTCCACGTACGAGAAATTCGCAAGTAGAATTATATCAGAATGGTGACGTTGAGTATCTCGTGGCAACAGACGCTATTGGGATGGGCCTCAATCTTGATATATCTCATGTTGCTTTTTCAGCATTATCAAAATTCGATGGGCAAAAAATTCGTCGACTAACATCTAGTGAACTTGCACAAATTGCTGGAAGAGCTGGACGATATACTCAGGCTGGGACTTTTGGTACAACTGGAGATACAGAACTGATAAATGAGCGTGATGTACAAGACATAGGATTATCTCGATTCCCGGATATAAAAAAATTACAATGGAGAAATAATAATCTTTCATTTAATTCTACGGATGATCTAATTGCCTCCTTAGAGCTTAACGTCGACAATCCGTGGCTCGTTCGATGCAAGCAAATGATAGATCTGGAATCTTTCAAGGCGCTTAGTCAACATCCAAGTATTAAAAATAGAGTTTCCAGCTCGGAAGAAGTAAAGCTTTTATGGGAAATTTGTCAAATACCAGACTTTAGAGATATTTCATTTGAAGAGCATTTAGTATTATTAAATAATATTTTTGAATTTAGATTTGAGAAAGAAAGAATTCCTACAAAATGGTTGCAAAATCAAGTCTATCGAATTGATCGTACTAATGGTAACATTGATATGCTTTCACAGCGTCTGGCTTTTATACGTACGTGGACATATGTTTCGCAGGCAAAAAATTGGGTAGACGAAGAGGATTATTGGAAAGAAAGGACTAGAGAGGTTGAAGATCGGTTGTCAGATGCGTTACACGAAGCACTAACAAAGAGATTTGTTGACCGTCGCACAAGCATTTTACTGAGGAAGCTAAAAAGTGAGGAGACCGTAGTGGCAGATGTGAATGAGTTTGGGATTGTTACAATTGAGGGTCAAAGAATAGGATCTCTTGATGGCTTCAGGTTTAACCAAGATAAGGCCTCTTCAACTGAAGAAAGCAAGGCAATTCGGCAAGCTGCGGTTCTAGCATTGCAACCGCATGTAATATTGAGAAGTGATAAGTTATATATGGCATCAGATTTAGAATTTGATATCTCTAATCAAGGTGACATAAGCTGGAACACTACAAAAGTGGGAAAGTTGATAAAGGGGCCGGACTGTTTGAAGCCATTTGTCGAAGTTTTAGTAGATAAAGAAATTCCAGTCGAAATAAAAACTAAAGTTAATAAGAGACTACAGCTATTTGTTGATAAAAGAATAAATACATATTTTGAAAAACTTATTATCATGATGAATGATGACAGCCTTAATGGTGCTGCAAAGGGTTTTGCGTTCAGGCTTTTTGAAAGTTTAGGAATAGTACCTAGAGAAAGCGTTTTAGACGAAGTGAAAAACCTTGATCAAGAAGATAGGGCAAAGCTTCGTAAGCATGGGGTACGTTTTGGGCAATTTACAGTTTTTTTCCCAATTCTGTTGAAACCTGCCGCTACCAACCTGAGAATGACTCTAAGTTCTTTATTTTTGGGTTTAAAGGAATTTCCGGTATCAGCGCCTGCTGGTCTGGTTACTATACCAGCTATTTCAAACCCTGTCGAAAATTATTATCGGAATATCGGCTATAGGTTGTGCGGAAGAAGAGCTATACGCATTGATATGCTGGAAAGGTTGGCAGATCTTCTGCGAAGTAAAGATAGCCGTAAAGGATTTGAGGCCAATCCAGATATGTTATCAATTACGGGTACTTCGCTTGATCAATTTGCTAATCTTTTGGAAGGTTTGGGTTATACAGCTGAAAAGGGTGAAAGGACTAAATTATTAGATAAATCAATCAATGTTGAAGCAAATAATGATAGTACGCAAGACCAGCCGGTTTTAGAAAATATTTCGTCTGGTACAGCCAGCTTAGAAGAGTCAGATAAGGACAAGTCCGGTAAGGAAATATTTTATGTCTTTAAGTGGGTAAATGCGAAGTACTCCCAAAACAAGAAAAAAAATAAGAAAAAAAATGAACAAAAAATTAAGAAAGTAACGCAGATAAGTGGTGCGGACTCCCGTGGAAAGCCCAATACTGAACATGCTAAGGAAAGAAATAAGAAAATTGACCCAAATAACCCATTTGCAGCAGCCTTAATGGATTTCAAAGAAAAAAATAAATGATTGAAGACAATGAAAATACCCGAATTGATAAGTGGTTATGGTATGCTCGTTTCTTTAAGACGCGTTCCTTATCGAGTAAGTTTATAGCAAGCAATGGTATAAGGTTGAACGGGAAAAAAACTTTCAAGCAATCTACGCGGGTTTATTCAGGTGATAAAGTTACTCTATGTAATGGAAATAGTCTTAGAATGATTAAAATTTTAAATTGCGGGTCCCGACGTGGTCCGGCGTCAGAAGCGCGGCTATTATATAGTGAAGAGGTGTACCCTATATCGAAAGCTGATAATCACCATCATAGAGTTGGCGAGAGGCCAACCAAGAAGAATAGGCGCTTGCTAGAAAAAATAAAGATGTATTCTCTTGAATGATTTGCTCTTCAGTATTAATGCGTTGATAGATTAGGCTAAAGGGACAACAAAATGACTTATATTGTAAACGATTCATGTATTGGTTGTAAGCATACAGACTGTGTTGAAGTTTGTCCTGTGGACTGTTTTTATGAAGGAGAAAATACTCTCGTAATTCATCCAGATGAGTGTATTGATTGTGGTGTTTGTGAACCCGAGTGCCCCGTTGACGCTATCTTGCCGGATACAGAGCCCGAGGGAGAAAAGTGGGTTGAATTCAATAGGAAATATTCAGAAATTTGGCCAGTAATTATATCCAAAAAAGATCCTCTTCCGGGATATGAAGAAAAAGCAAATGAAATTAATAAGTTAGAGAAGTACTTCTCCGAAAAGCCTGGTGAAGGTGGTTAAAACAGGTTTTGGCTTTATGAAGGGTACTCACAAACATAAAGGTCTGATCAACATTTGGAATATATTAGATTTTTGTTTGGAACTGTTTTGCAACCCAGGTACAAATGTGGTAGGGAGTGCAGGCGAAAAACGATATGTTTAAAAACTCTTTGAATAGACTGCATAACATTAACTTTAAAAAATTTAATCCATTAATAACAAAGAAGGCGTAAATGAGTAATAGAAGCCAAGATTTTAGCCCTGATGAGTATGTTGTGTATCCAGCTCATGGAGTTGGTAAGGTAACAAATGTAGAGTCTCAAGATATAGCCGGCGTGACACTGGAGTTGTTTGTTGTGGCATTTGAGAAAGACAAAATGACTTTGAGGGTCCCTGTTGAAAAAGCAATTGAAGTTGGAATGAGACCTCTCAGTTCTCCTGAAACAGTTGCACAAGCTATTAGCACCTTGGGTGGCAGAGCTCGGGTAAAACGGGCCATGTGGTCGCGACGAGCACAAGAATACGAACAAAAAATAAATTCGGGTGATTTAATTGCCATAGCAGAAGTTGTTCGTGATTTACATCGAAATGGTGGGCAGAGAGAACAGAGTTATTCAGAAAGACAATTATATGAAGCTGCGTTAGAGCGACTAACTCGTGAAATAGCAGTCGTTCGTGGTGATGACGAATTTGGGGCCCAAAGAGAAATTGATGAAGTCCTGATCAGTCGAACGGCGTAAGATACAGCTAGCAACTTTTTTTATTAAATGAGTAATTATCTAACTAAAAAGAAAATTGAGAATAAAATTATAACTTCGCATATTTGTTGAACGGCACCAATGGTGTCACCAGTTTGCCCCTCTATTTTATGAAGGCTAAGTATTCTTGATAACCAAACTATTATAGAACCAAGTAAGAGTAGAAAAATGCCTTTAAAGCCGACCAATAAGAGTGTTACTAATGCACCCAGTGTGAAGGCGACGATAGCTGAGATATCGTCTGGCCTTCCTGTATTGAAAGATAAACCTTTATCTTTGGCATTTGGTGTAATCCACATGTAACAAGACATCAGACTCCTTGATAGTATGACACTCACTGCAATGGCTATAAATAATAGATTTTGATCAATAATTATTTTAAGGCAGTACCACCTTATTAGAATTGAAAATACTAACGCGATAACTCCATAAGTCCCAATTCTACTATCTTTCATAATTTCTAATCTGGTGTCTTTGGTCCAGCCACCCCAGAATCCATCAGCAGTGTCTGCTAACCCATCTTCATGCATCGCTCCTGTTAAGAAAATTAAAGTGATAATTAAAACTGCTGAAATGACTCCACTATCAAAACCTAATATTGATAAAATATAACCCAATATGCTTATTGGTATTGCTAAAATAATACCTACTATTGGATATGCCCAGCTGCTATCAGTTTTTGGGTCTATATGGCTCATAAAATCTGGATTAACCGGTAACCTTGTCGTCAGAGATATAGCTCTGACGATATTTTTTACATTAAATGTACTTTTGTCGATTTTAGGCATTTTATAACGTCTCACACTATTTCAATCCAGTTAAATACACACTACCAGATATATAATGCAATTAAAATTAGGGATAATCTATGAAGCAAGTGTTTTCTACTCTAAGTGAGTACCAAGATATATTGAATGATCTACCAGAGTTCGATAAATCAATGTCAGAGCTAGCAAAGAATTATAACGCTACGCTTACTAAGCCAGTGGGTTCTCTAGGCAGACTAGAAGAGTTGGCATGGTTTTTTGCTGGTTGGCAAGGAACAAAAAAACCAAGGTTAGAAAATATTCAGATAGCAATCTTTGCAGGTAGTCATGGAGTTTCGAAGCAGGGTGTTTCAGCATTTCCGTCAGAAGTAACAACCCAAATGGTTGAAAATTTTAAAAATGGGGGTGCTGCGATAAACCAGCTTGCTCGGTTGTTCGATGCTAAACTTCAGGTTTATGCAATAGATTTAGACTTACCAACAAATGATTTTACCGAAAAGCCAGCCTTAACTGAGCAAGAGTGTTTAGACGCAATAAATATCGGTTGGAATTCGGTTGATCCGGATAGCGATCTATTTTTAGCAGGCGAGATGGGTATAGGGAATACGACGCCAGCCGCCGCCATAGCTGCAGCACTTTGCGGTGGAGGTGGAGCCAATTGGGTGGGGCGTGGTACTGGAATTAATGATCAAACTTTAGAAAAAAAAGTTGAGGTTGTTGATAAAGGTTTAGCAAAACATGCAGTTGGATTAGTACCACCTCTAAAAATATTGCAGAGACTCGGGGGAAAAGAAATAGCTGCAATAGTTGGCGCAATTTTAGCAACACGGTTTAATAGAATTCCATTTTTACTCGATGGATTTATCTGTGGTTCAGCTGCTTTGGTACTCGAAAAAATGTTCCCAGGGTCTATTGATCACGTTATTGCTAGTCATGTTTCCGCAGAGTATGCTCACAAAAAGATGCTCAAAGAGCTAAAGAAGAAGCCGCTAATATCACTAGATTTACGGTTGGGGGAGGGATCTGGAGCAGCCGTTTCGCTAGGGGTAATAAAGTCTGCGTTGGTGTGCCACTCGGGTATGGCCTCATTTGACTCTGCTGGAGTAAGTAATAAGAGTTAATGTTCTCTATACCAGAAGTATTATCCTAAAAACTAATTTATTAAAATTAGCATAATTTACTGTTCAATTTGTCCAATTACCCTTAGTAACTCTGGAAAATAAGTTGTTAGGAACTAGTTGAAGGAAGATAAATGAAAGTTGGAGCGCCCAAGGAAATTTATCCAGGTGAGAACCGTGTTGCGATTACGCCCGATTCAGCAATACAAATTCAAAAATTAGGACATGAGTGCATTCTAGAATCTGGAGCAGGTATTGCAGCTGGCTTTAATGATTCTGACTACAAAGCTGTTGGTGTAAAAATTGTAAAGTCTTCAACAGTGTTGTGGAAGGAGGCTGAAGTAATTGTAAAGGTTCGAGATCCGGAACTAATTGAACATAAGAAATTTAGAAAAGGGCAAACACTTATCTCGTTTTTTAATCCACTAGAAAATTCATTAGGATTGGAAAAGGCGGTTGCCTCAGGGACAAACGTAATCGCTATGGAGTTGGTGCCAAGAATTTCTCGTGCTCAGAAGATGGACGCTCTGTCTTCAATGGCTAATATTGCTGGGTACCGAGCTGTAATTGAAGCAGGTAATAATTTTGGGAGATTCTTTACGGGCCAAATTACAGCTGCTGGAAAAGTTCCACCAGCAAAAGTATTAGTAGTAGGCGCAGGTGTAGCAGGTCTAGCTGCGATTGGAACAGCAACATCATTGGGAGCTATAGTTAGAGCTTTTGACGTTCGACCTGAAGTTGCAGAACAAATAGAGTCGATGGGAGCAGAATTCTTACTATTAGATTTTGATGATAATCAAGACGGATCTTCAACAGGGGGTTATGCTGCGCCGTCAAGTCCAGAGTTTAGAGAAAAGCAATTAGAGCTTTTTTTAGAACAGGCACCGGATATTGATATTGTAATCACAACAGCTTTGATTCCAAATAGGGAGGCTCCTGAACTTTGGACAGCTCAGATGGTTGAAGCGATGAAGCCTGGTTCAGTGATTATAGATTTAGCAGCTGAAAAGGGTGGTAACTGTAAGTTAACTGTCGTCAATGAGAAGGTTGTATCTAAGAATGGTGTAATTATTATCGGCTATACCGATTTTCCCAGCCGAATGGCAAGTCAAGCTTCAACTCTATACTCGACTAATATTAGGCATATGATTTCTGATCTAACACCTAAAAAAGATGGGAATATTATTCATGACATGGAAGACGATGTCCTTCGTGGTGCCACGATATGTTTTAATCAGGAGATTACTTATCCACCTCCACCTCCAAAGATTTCCGCAATAGCTGCTTCAACACCAAAAAAATCTTTACCGAAGATTTCAAAAGAAGAACAAAAAGAACTAGAAAAAGTGGCATTTAAGTCCGCTACTAAGACTCAAATTGGTATATTAGGTGTTGGCGGTTTACTAATCCTAGGTCTTGGAACAGTAGCGCCAGAAAGTTTTATGCAACATTTCATTGTTTTCGTTTTGGCATGCTTCGTTGGTTTCCAAGTAATCTGGAATGTTAGTCATTCATTACATACGCCCTTGATGGCGGTCACGAATGCTATATCTGGAATAGTCATACTAGGTGCTCTTCTGCAAATTGGATCAAGTAATTTCTTGGTAATTACTTTGAGTACAATCTCGGTTTTAATAGCATCGATAAATATAGTAGGTGGATTTCTAGTAACGCGCCGTATGCTGGCAATGTTTCAAAGGTCATAAGGGGACGATTTAATGGGGAGTGGTTTAGTTTCAGCCGCCTATATTGGCGCTACAGTTTTGTTTATATTGTCACTTGGTGGACTATCAAATGAAGAGAGTGCTAAGAGAGCTGTTTGGTATGGTATAGTTGGTATGGCAGTCGCCGTTTTGGTAACTGTATTCGGGCCGGGCGTCTATAATGTGTTTCTGATCCTGGCCGCAATAACTGCTGGCTCTTATGCTGGGTATTACATTTCTGGAAAAGTTCAAATGACTGAAATGCCTCAATTAGTAGCTGCCCTGCATTCGTTTGTTGGGTTAGCAGCGGTGTTTATTGGGTTAAATGCTGATATTATGCTATCCAGCGTCAACGATCTCCGAAATTCTGGAACAGATATGTCAAAGCTAACCTTAACAGGATTTGAAAAAAAGTTATGGTTCAAGAGTAGTTTAGAGATAACGATTTTAAAAGGAGAAGTTTTCTTAGGAATATTTATAGGTGCAATAACATTTACGGGGTCACTAGTTGCCTTTGGGAAACTGGCTGGCAAAATCGACGGTTCTCCAAAAAAACTTTTAGGTGGTCATTATCTAAATGCTGCAGCACTGATTTTATGTTTGTTACTTGGCTGGATGTATCTTGATGAAAGCGGAATCTGGACAATGCTTTTGGTCACTCTGGTTGCTGGTTTTATTGGCTGGCATTTAATTATGGGTATTGGCGGAGCTGATATGCCAGTAGTAGTTTCGATGTTAAATAGTTATTCGGGTTGGGCAGCAGCTGCCATTGGTTTTACACTTGGTAATGATCTTTTAATTGTTACTGGTGCTCTAGTAGGGTCTTCTGGTGCTATCTTAAGTTATATAATGTGCAAGGCTATGAACAGAAAATTCGTTTCAGTTATCCTTGGAGGTTTTGGGGGGGAAGTCGGCCCACAGATGGCAGTCGAAGGAGAGCAAATAGCAATTGACGCTAATGGAGTTGCAAGTGCTCTAAACGATGCGAGCAGTGTTATAATTATACCTGGTTATGGAATGGCAGTCGCACAAGCCCAGCAAGCCGTTGCAGCTTTAGTAAATAAATTAAGGGGTAAACAAATAAATGTACGTTTCGCTATCCATCCCGTGGCTGGAAGATTACCTGGTCATATGAATGTGTTATTGGCTGAAGCTAAAGTTCCCTATGATATCGTTCTTGAAATGGATGAAATAAATGAAGACTTCCCTAATACAGATATTGTGATCGTTATTGGGTCTAACGATATCGTTAATCCTGCAGCTCAAGATGATCCTAATAGTCCAATAGCTGGTATGCCAGTACTTGAATGCTGGAAAGCAAAACAAGTGTTTGTTTCAAAACGAGGTCAGGGAACTGGTTACTCAGGTATCGAAAACCCACTTTTTTATAAAGATAATACTAGGATGTTTTATGGTGACGCAAAAGTTTCTTTGGACTCGTTATTATCAAAGATCGATTAAAATTTATTTTATGAGTTGAGTAATTTAGTACCCACTCTCGGATGTTAACACAAAGTGACCTGGCGATGTTTCCTTGTAAACTGACGGTTCAGGTTTATGGCCAATTGGGTGTATAGGTGAGGGGATAGGTTTGAAATTCAGATCTTTTTCTTGTTTCCGTTTCCTAGGGTCTGCGATTGGTACTGCCTTTATGAGTGCTTGTGTGTAAGCGTGCTGCGGATTTTCAAAAACAGACCCTCTGGGACCCATCTCTACAATTCGTCCCAAGTACATTACTCCGACTTGGTGACTAACCCGTTCTACTACAGCCATATCATGACTTATGAATAGAAATGATAGACCTAATTCCGATTGAAGTTCCATCATAAGATTTAGTACTTGGGCTTGGACGGAAACGTCTAGTGCAGATACTGCTTCGTCAGCAATAATTAGCTTTGGATTT
>JBMYRX010000020.1:0-32932 GCA_049602715.1 Paracoccaceae bacterium
GAGTTCATGGAACTATGTTTGGATTTTCATTGGGAGATGAGAACTTACATGCTCCAAATGAATTTTTTAGGTTAAAGAACTTCAAACGCGGTCAAATAGCGTATTGTAAATTATTCGAAACACTAGGAGCAGCATAGTAAAAAAATCTACAGTCTATTTATTTTATTGTTCAAAATAGTAAAAATATAAATCCCAGAAAAAACAACAAGTAAGGAACTTAAGTGGTACAACCTAAAAGGCTCTCCGAGGATTAATACCCCCATGATAGCAGCATAAATTGGTACAAGATTGATATATAAACCTGCTTTACCCGGTCCAATAAGTTCTACACCTCTCATAAAAGTAATTTGTGATAAGAATGATGGTATCAAAGCAATATAAAGAATAAAGAACCATTCATAATTTTCAGGCCAAAGCGTATTTCCAATGACTAATTCAAATACTAAAAGTGGTAGAGAAGCCAGCCATGCGGCAATAGCAAAAAATGTGAACAAAGTAAGACTTTCAAGTTTAGGACTTTTTTTTAAGCCAATAGTATAGCAGGCGTATAAAAATACTGCGAGCAATGCGAAAAGGTCCCCAATATTGGTTGAAAGGGCAATAAGCGCTTTTAGACTACCTTCACTAATAACAATTAACACTCCGATTAAGGCCACAACCATTCCAAAAATCTCAATTTTTGATACTTTAGTGTTCAGAAAAACTACAGCTAACGCTAGAATAATCGCAGGCATAGTGCATTGAATTATCCCTAAATTTACTGCTACAGTATAATTAGCTGCGATATAAAATAACGCGTTAAATGCGGTGAGGCCTAATGCTCCCATTGCCAAGACCCATTTAAAATTTTTTCTTATTACAGGGTAGGCCGGGGCCAACTTATCCTTCTGTATTATCAACAAAATAGGGACGACAATAGACCAACGTAAAAAAACTACTGCCATTGGAGAAATTTCACCTGCGGATAAGCGAGCGACAATACAATTTCCAGCCCATCCAAACGTTGAAAAGCATATCAATAGAGATGCATTATCCCACAACTTCTGTAACAATTTAATTAGACAACTCCCAAATCAGTGGCAAACAAGTTAAAACTATACAAATATATATTTCAAAATTTATTTTGAGCTGTGCTTATTAAACTGGTCGATCACCCTTAATCGTAACTCTTCTACCTTTTCGTTCTTCCGGCCAATAATCCCAAATCGCTCGATGCATACAACAGCGATTGTCCCAGAACGCCATATCATTTAAAGACCAACGAAACCTAATTTGGTAGTCTATATGTTCAGCATGTTGAAAAAGAATTTCTAAGACTGAGTTACTTTCTATCTCTGAAAGTTCATTTATACGAGTTGTAAAAGTCCTATTCACAAATAATGCCTTCTTTCCAGTCTCAGGGTGAGTCCTTACAACTGGATGAATCGCTTCGGGGCAGTGAATTTCCTGATCACTTTTACCTCTATCACTGTAACGGCCCTTGTAAATGTGTTCTGAGCTATGAAGAGCAGTCAGACCATCTATCATTTTCTTTATTGGAGTCGATAGATTATCATAAGCAAGATACATATTACTAAACATTGTATCTCCCCCACATGGTGGAGCAATATGTATCTGAAGCATGGTACCTAATGGGGGTTCATTATCACATGACACATCAGAATGCCAAAACTCTCCATTTGCAATTTTGGAGTCCTTAGTTGCATGAATTTCAAAAATTTCTGGAAAACCTTTCATAGTGGGAGCAGCAGGATGTGAATGTAAGGGTCCAAAGCGTTTGCCAAACAGAATATGTTGATCTGGAGGAATTACACCTTGATTTTTAAAAAACAAAACCTGGTAGTCTAAAAACGCTTGATGAATTTCAACAAACTGTTCATTTGGAATAGGTTTACTTAGGTCGACACCGTATATCTCTGCGCCTAAATTAGGAGCAAATGGTTTTGCATTTATAAATTTATAATCATTTGTTTTAACGGATACCATGGATAACTCCTAATATTTCTTTTATAATCCTAAAATAAAATATCTAAACCTTCAATGTTCGAGCAATATAATCTCATAACCACATATTTATTATACTCAGTAAAATTCCCCCAATTAACGCATATGTGAACGAGATCCATAAGTTAACTCCAAAGGTTAAATTGGATACAGGTACTACAAAAAGCCTAGAGCACGTAATCAATGCTAATGAAGCAAAAGACGGCAAAGTTCCTGCGCCCCAACCAATAAGATGAGCTTGCATCAATAGAGCGGGATGAACGTCTGCCGCGCCTCCACTAAAAACTCCTAATAACGCAGTACTAGATATGACCGGATGTATTCCAATTATTGAAGCAATCATCATAATTGTTGGAGTAAATATAAGAGCCACCCAGCCCGGAATAATACCAGTGTAAAACGTAGAAGCTAGCTCACTAAACACTCCAGCCTCAGTAGCAAAAAATGCAATAATCATAGCCATACTAATTATTATAATATCGTCAGAAATATCTATCATTGTTGTTTTAGTACTAATAAATACCGCATTAACCCGTGCTGAATTTCGGATTAACTGCAGTATAACCAAAGCTGGCATTACTAAGATGACTGCAGATAGAGCGGTATAATCAAATATAAATGCAACAATCAAAACTAAAGTGAGCGTTATCATTAAGCGAAATAAAACAGGTTTTAGACAATCTAAAGCGGCCATTATTTTTAAGTTTTGGAATGATTTGTTTATATAAGGTAAAGTACCAAATGTAAAAATAGTCGCCGTAAGTAAACCGATAGAAATAGCGATCAAAGAGTCCAAATTACTAGTGAATTTCTGACCGATCGCGAAAGCTATAAAAAATGGTGACCACGTAGCCGCTGTTACCATACCCCTGAGTGTTGCTTCAGCCGCTAACCTTCTAGTTTCAAATTTACTATCTTTTGGAATTGCCGAAGATAAAATTGGTACCACTCCTAAGTTCAAAATTCCTCCAAAAAAATGTGCAGCCAATTGCAATCCACTGGCAGATGCGTTGGCCGGCAGACTCGCTAATTTTGCTTGGGTTCGATTAACAGATGGCATGATTGAAGCAGTAGCTCTAACCAGAGCCATTGTTGGAATTAAAGCACAAAATATTAATGCAGATCTACCTGACGCCATCCAATCATCATACGATGGTATTTCTTCCATAAAAGACCACCCGATGAAACAAAAAAACAGCAAGATTACAAAGGTACTTTTTTTTAATTTTGGAAGAGTTAGTATAATAAAAATGATATAAAAAATTACGCCAAAATTTATAACATAAATTAGCTGTTCCTGAAACAAAATTTGAATTATTGCACAGAACCATGCTCCAGATAAAAGGAATAACCTCACACTATTTATTAGGCGGATTAAATAATCCATCAATTCAATAACCATTTACATTTTGAACAATTGAGTAATTATGTCTAACCAAGCGCTTTACAAGCTTCAAGCTCTTAACTTAAAGAATACAAGTAACAAGGTGATCATATGGATCATCAAAACAAGTTTCGCAAGCTTTAGGCTCTATAGGTAATTAATTGAAGAAAAATTTAAAATTATTTTCTTGAGTAATAAATAGACTATATTTACATCATACGTGTAGTTTAGATGATTAAGTGATAATGGGAAAAATGATGCTTTATGCCATCGGCGACATACATGGTCAGTTAGATGAATTGGACAACGCATTATCATTAATAAAAGCTGATGGTGGGCCAAACGCAACTATAGTTTTTTTAGGTGATTACACAGACCGGGGCCCCAACAGTTGTGGAGTTATTGAAAGATTAATTGAAGGTAAGAATAGTTCAAAACCTTGGTATTTCCTTAAAGGAAACCATGATAGAATGTTTTCATGGTATTTAAAGTTAAATCCCATCCATGATCCACATTTATTTCATGGACTTCATTGGTTACATCCCAGGATGGGTGGCGAGAACACACTATTATCCTATGGAATCGAATTAGATCACGAGCGTCGAAGTGGCGAAATCCATTCAGACGCTCGTCAACAAGTACCTGAAACACATATAAAATTTTTAGACTCACTAGATTTAATGTATCAAACATCTGATCTAGCTTTTGTTCATGCTGGAATTCGACCAGGTGTTGAACTAGATGCACAAAAGGAAAATGACTTACTATGGATACGAGAAGGCTTTATTGACGATAAGACTGATCATGGCCCTTTAATCGTACATGGCCATATGGCACTTGAAAAACCTACGCATTTTGGTAATCGTGTGGACCTTGATGGCGGTGCAGCTTATGGTAGAAGCTTAACGCCAGTTGTATTTGAGGGCCGCAAGTGCTGGACACTCGCCTCAGACGGAAGAAAATCCCTTGAACAAGAATAAAAAGTTACGATTATTTTTATTTAGTGGATAAAAACTATCTTCATAATGACAAGATTCCACTCATCAACACACGCCCATAGCCAGCTACTTTCACACCCTTTATTTTATTTTTGGAACCTAAAACTTCGACCTCAGCCGAACCTGGGCGGTTCAACCAATGACCTTGTTCCGCTACAAACTTAGGGCTATCAATCAAACCATGGTGCCATAAATACGCTGCCATACAACCTGTTGCGGAACCCGTAAACGGATCTTCTTGATTGCCCGACTGACACATTAATAACCTTGAAAAGGTATCACCTTCCTTGGTCACCCCACCTAAAGTGGAAAGAAAAGGTTCCATTAGATCTTTTTCATCCTTTTGATTTTTATCAAAAAATTCTGTGAATCTCTCTGAAACAATCTTTGCTCTGGATAATGTATCCTTATCTTTTAATAGAACTATACAAAAAGGTGTCCCCGTCGATACGATTTGAGGCTCAATCAAAATATCTTCTGGATCTAAACCATACATGCTTGAGATATCTTCCTTTTTAAAAAATTTACCAAATTTAGGAGCCATTTGAGTCATACGAATAAGAGAGCCCTGTTTCGTCTCCTCGATCTCAATTGGGAGAACTCCAGATCCCACCTCAAGGGTAAATCTTGAACGACCATTCTCTACTTTTACTAAACCTCTGTTAAGCAAAGAGGTAACCGTTGCTATAGTCGGATGACCAGCCATTGGGATTTCTGTTTCTGCCAAGTAATAACGAACACCAAAATCAGCTTTATTTGAGTCAACCAAAAAAGCACATTCTGATAGTGACGTCTCCCTTACTAATGCTAATCTTTCTTGAAGCGACACACCTGATGCATCATGAACAACCACACACCCATTACCTCCAAAAGGTTGTATTGTGAAAGCATCAACCCAATCAAATTCCCACGTTCTTTTTTTCATAACGAAAGACCAATATAAAGTCCGCCAATAACTAATGGTATAAAAACATTAATGATATAGCAAGTCACGTTGACTCAGTTAAGGTTGTTTCAAACTCAGCTGGCGAACAAATCTCAATTAACTCTAGGTCATCACTGTGGGATATTTCGCGATGTTTAATACCTGGGGGTTGCAAAACAGAGGATCCTTCACGTAGAATAACTTCTCCCTCCTCTTCATATTCAAATTTTACCCACCCTTTTAGAACATAAACCATTTGAAAGTCTAGATTATGAGTATGCCATTGCGGCTCAGTATGCTTACTGGGAACAGCTCTGATAACGTGTGCAACAAATTTTCCATCAGTTGCCGACTTAATTCCTAAATCCCGATACTCAAAGAATGACCTCAAACCTCCTTCAAATCCACCCACATTGGTTCCAGTCCCGTCGGAATGACTAACTGAGAATGATTGACCTTTCCATAATTTTGATACCACTAGTTTACTCCTTCCTTTTTCAAATATGATGCAATTTTAATTAAAAAGTAATAACTTTTTAAAAAAAGCGGATTTAATTAGTTAAGAATAATAATACACTAGTTTACTTATGCTGGATAACCAATAGAGTTAACCTAAGCCGCTCTAAATAATTAAACGCTATTAAAGAACCTCAAATTTAATGATCGAAATCAATCAAAAGCCTACAGATCCATCTTTTGTTCAGAACCCATATATATTTTACAAAAATGTTCGTGAACTTGGTCCCCTACTCTATTGGAAAGACTACTCTATGGTTACAACTTTTGATCACGCACTGACATCCGCTATTCTGAAAGATCGTAGATTTGGAAGAGAGATACCGAAGGAACTAGCAAAACCTATTCCACAGCACCTTAGGCCGTTTTATAAAAATGAAGTACATTCAATGCTTGAACTTGAGCCCCCTGCACATACTAGATTGAGAGGTTTAGTAATGCGAGCCTTTACTTCTCGTAGAATAAAAGAATTGGAACCTGAAATAAATATTCTTTGTAACGAGTTAATAGATCAATTTCCACTTAATGACTTTAATCTTATTTCAGCATATGCCAATCAAATACCTGTTATAATAATAGCTAGACTACTTGGTGTTCCTGAGGAGATGTCCGAACAATTACTTAAATGGTCAAATGATATGGTTTCAATGTATCAAGCTCGTAGAAACCGCGAGATAGAGGATAGAGCCGTAAAATCATGTGAAGAGTTTGTTTCTTTTATGCGTTACTATGTGAAGGAAAAACGGAAAAAACCCGCAGATGACTTAATTACTCATTTAATAAAAGCCGAATCAGAAGGTGAAAAGTTAAGCACCGACGAACTAATCACAACCTGTATATTACTTCTAAATGCCGGACATGAGGCGACCGTACACTCAATCGGAAATGGCATAAAAACATTGCTAGAGGAAGAAGTAAATCCAACTTACGTTAATAAGGAAAATATAGTAAAAATCGTAGAAGAAATTCTTCGTTTCGATCCGCCGCTTCACATGTTTACTCGATATGCTTATGAAGATATCGAAATAGAAGGTCACACTTTTAATAGAGGCCACGAAATTGGTTTAATGTTAGGTGCGGCAGGTAGAGATCCAAAATCATGGCAGGATCCTGAACTGTTTATCCCGGATAGACGAATAAAAACGAATACGGCACTTGGCGGCGGTATACATTTCTGTGTTGGGGCACCTCTAGCCAGACTTGAATTGAAAGTTGGTATATCTGTTCTTTTTGAAAGATGTCCTAATCTTAAAATTACCCAATTACCTGAATACGCCGATCTATATCATTTTCATGGTTTAAAAGAACTTATAGTAAAAATTTAATAGTATTATTAGGACGCTACTCTACCAAAAAAAGTCATTTGGGCCGACTTGGATAATGAAACCCCTGGTTTAGTATTATAGGCAAGAACAACCAATATTCGTGTTCTCCTACCTATTGTAGGGGTTACGCGATGGATTGAATTTTTACCTCTAAACAATACTAACGTTCCAGGCTCAACCTTTAAAACGTCAGGTTTGGTTGAACCATCAAGCAAAGATTCTACTCCTTCAAAATTCATTTCCCCCGCTTCAGAGTCTCTGAAGTCTTTGATATATTCAAAAGAACCACCCGCCTCTGGAGCTTGCAATAATAACGTTATCGCAAAGCTCGAGTTGTCAAAATGCCATCCTAATTCTTCTCCATCAGAAGCATAATGAACATTTATTGATGACATAGGGTCAGCATATTCATACAATTTTTCTTCATTTAAGACGGAAGCTAAAAAATTTCTAAAAACTTCCGAGTTATACAAAGTTTTTAAAGGTGAATTTTCTGGTACCTGATCATCTGTTATACATCCCTTAGATGAAATGACCTGCCTGTTAAAAACATGATCATCAGGGTAATCTGAGTTCTTTGGAGTTAAGTATACATTGTGAGTTGAGTTAGAAAAAAAAGCTAAATGTTGAGCCGCGGCACCTTCCTCGACCAAAGACTTTATTACCTCATAATTTAAAAAATTTGGAAGCGTTAAAACTCCGTTTTCATCAATATTTGCTCTGCACGCTTTAACAAAGCTTTTATCCTCTAAAGGGCATTTGGCTAAATCGACTATATTTTCAATACTAGTATGATCCATAACTCGGTTTCCCAAAAATTTGCAACTAAACAATTTTCGATTATCAGCTTTCTGTCAATAATAAAATAGTGACAAAAAATAAGTATTCGTAATAATTACCGATAAAAGAAATTAAAATAAACCCGGAATTAAGGTGTTTGTTCCCATTTTGGTAAGTCACCTATCGTTCCAACATCTAAACGCCATAAAAAACCACTATTACCAACTTTGGGAAATAGTTTTGTTACCAATGGGTCGTGACCAGGTATTACTAATGAGGCATTGCTTGCTAAGTCTTTTATTATATCAAAACCTTTTAACATATTTTCAACATCTACAACAATAGGAAATGGCTTACGTGTTAGAAAGTTTTCATAATAATGTGTTGCGTCTGAAGCTAGGCATAACCATCCATTTTTTGTTTTGACCCGAACGACTTGAAGACCCCGAGAATGACCTCCAACACAGTGTAGAGTCACACCAGGTGAGACTTGCATATTGCCATCAACAAAGACCACTCTTCCCGAATAAAGCGCTTGGATCATATCGCAGATATGTTCTCCCGTGTAAGGCATTCTGAGTGTATCTTCGCACATACATGGCCCAGTGGCGTAAGCTAGTTCCGCTGATTGTAAATAAAATATAGTATTAGGGAAGTCTCTTAAACTGCCTGCATGATCGTAATGGAGATGCGTAATTATAGTTTTTTTTATATCTTTGGGCTCAAGACTTAAAGCACTTAAAGCTTTCTGAGGCGCTCTAACTATTGGCCGGGACCTCCTTCTTGCCTCATCAACATCAAAACCAGTATCTACTAAAATAATATCATCTTCAGATTTCAAAACCCAAACAAAGTAATCCATAGGGTGTTTACTCAAGTGGTCACTATCAAAAATAAAGCTTTCACCTCTAACTCTGTTATCTCTCTCTGCATATTTTAAGGCATAAACTTCCCAGATTTTTTCCAATATTATATCTCCTTTAGAAGCGAGGTTCGATAATTATACTTTATGCGCCTTATAGCTAGCCTCAAGCTCACTTCTTAAAAAATCTGCAAATAGTATGGGCTCAAAAAGCGGCTTTCCAGTACCTTTGACCGGGCTAATGACCGTATTCACATGCGGGTCGAAAAAGAATGGGCATGAGTATCGCTCCCGACCAGATCTGTTAATTACCCTGTGGGGCGTCGAAAGGAGTAGGCCATTTGATAATCTACGCAACATATCTCCGACGTTCACAACGAAACTACCCGGGACACGAGGAGCATCCACCCAGTCACCTTCTGGAGTCATTACTTGAAGCCCGCCAACATCATCCTGCGCTAACAATGTTAGACAACCAAAATCCTTATGCGGCGCCGAACCATATAGGTCTTTTTCCAGATTCTTCGCTTGAGACGGATAGTGAAGTAACCTTAACCATATGGTAGGATCATCAAAGGATTTTAAAACTCCAGGATCGTCCACTTCGATAGCCTGTAAAGCTAGATACATTAGTTTCCGACCCAAATTGGACATCGCCGATATGTAGGCCTCACAAACAGCTTTAAATTCCGGAATATCTGGCCATCGATTAGGACCTGACAGATAAATTTCTGGATTGATTGATTCATCTTCCTTCATAATCATGTATGAGGCTGATTGATTTGGCTTCGTGACATTAGCTAGGTCAGTAGTCACATCAGTTGAGGTATTAATTGGTATATAACCCCGATGAGTTTTATCAATTTGTAAAGGCATCTTCTTATCTAAACTTTGATCGTGAAATTTCTTGGATACTCTAAATATATTATCAACTAAACTCTCATCGACCCCATGGTTTATGACATATGAAAAACCCGTAGTTCCATAAGCTTCTCTAAAATCTTGAGCTAATCGTCTTGTATCTTCTCCGTTTGTTAAAGCTGAAAGGTCCAAGACGGGTATCTTTGTAAAGTTAGTCATTTATGTTTAACTCTCTGCATCAACACCTACTAGGAAATCAAAATCTACTCCCTGAGGCGCCTGCAGTACGTGATCAACAAATAATTTTCCATAACCTCGTGCAGGTGCAGATATTTTTATTGGTATATTTTCTTTTCGAAATTGCATCTCTTCATCGCTGATTAATAATTTTAACACTCGCGTATTTACATTCAAGTAAATCTCATCACCGTTTTGTACATAATTTAAAGGACCTCCTATAGCCGCTTCGGGTGCAGCATGTAGGACAATTGTCCCAGAAGCAGTTCCACTCATTCTCCCATCTGAAATACGTACCATATCTTTAACCCCCCTCCGAGCTAACTTTTTGGGTATTGGTATTAATCCTGCCTCTGGCATTCCAGGCGCACCTTTAGGCCCAATGTTTTTTAAAACTAAAATATCCTCTGAGCTAACCTCTAGGTCTTCATCATCAATTCGGTTTGCTAAATCAGCTAAACCATCAAATACCACTGCTTTTCCTTTATGAACGAGAAGTTTAGTGCTAGCGGCAGATTGTTTTATTATAGCTCCATTAGGTACTAAGTTTCCACTTAAAACAGCCAAACCTCCAGACTTAAAAATTGGATTACTTCGTCTTCTAACAATAGATTGTGGCCAACTCAGTGGCGTTCTATTGATAATTTCACCTAATGTTTCACCTGACGCTGTTAATGCATCTAAGTGCAATAGATCCTTTATTTCACTTAAAATCCTTGTTAAACCACCAGCCTTGTCTAAATCTTCCATGTAACCGTTTCCTGATGGTTTTAAATCAACAAGGACTGGGGTATCTCGACCCAATTCATCTAACCTGTTTAAATCCAAATTAATTTCCATTCTACCGGCCATTGCTGATAAATGTATTATTCCGTTCGTAGAGCCCCCTACTGCCAATAATACACGTAATGCATTTTCAAATGACTTCTCTGTTAACCAACTCCGGGGATTGTAGCCGCGGCTTGCTACTTTCGCAGCTAGAGAACCAGTTTCCTCAGCAATTCTAATTCTTTGTGAAGAAACGGCAGGAGCACATGCTCCACCTGGTACCATTAATCCTAATGTTTCAACCATTAGCGCCATTGTACTTGCAGTACCCATGACACCACATGTCCCAACAGTCGGAACTAATTGATTATTAGCATCCAAAATATCGTCTTCGCTCAGGTCTCCTGCCCTGTATTCTGCCCATATTCTTCGACAATCAGTGCAAGCCCCCACGCGTTCTCCTTTAAAGCTTCCCGGACTCATTGGCCCAGATACTAATTGTACAAACGGTAGATTTGAACTTAAACCCCCCATTATTTGTGCAGGTACTGTTTTATCGCAGCCACCTACCAGTATACATGCATCCATAGGTAATGCTTTCATCATTTCTTCAGTATCCATAGCCATAAGATTTCTTAGATACATTGATGTTGGGTACGCAAAACTTTCATGCAAGCTAATAGTAGGAAATGCTAACGGTAATGCCCCTGCAGCTATCACACCCGACTTAGCCGCATCTACAAGTTTATTAAGATTTCCATGACAAGAGTTATAATCACTGTAAGTATTAATAATTCCAATAACTGGTTTATCTAAGGCTTCGTCACTATATCCAAAGCCTTTTATAAATGATTTTCGTAAGAAAAGTGCGAAATCATCGTCCCCGTATTGGGTCAAACGTCTTTTCATTCCCGTTAATTTTTTTTCCACTTAATCTTTAACCCTGACAAAATATTTGGTAAAATTTATATTAATATCAAATTTAAACAATCCTAATTTATTTATTTTATTTATTTTATTTATTGATTAGTATCAGAATAACTTTAAAACTTAGTAACAGTGTAGCACATGTATCATTTTTCAGTACTAGATCTTTCACCAATACCGGAAGGTAGTAATGCCGCAGTTGCCTTAACAAACTCACTTGACTTAGCACAAGAAGCAGAAAAACTTGGATACAATCGTTATTGGCTTGCAGAACATCACAATATGCCAGGTATAGCAAGCGCAGCCACTTCAGTTGTTATCGGTCATATTGCTGCTGGAACAAAAAAAATTCGGGTAGGCGCTGGTGGTATAATGCTACCAAACCATTCCCCATTGGTGATCGCAGAACAGTTTGGAACATTAGCAAGCTTATACCCTGAAAGAATTGATTTAGGCCTGGGTAGAGCACCGGGGAGCGATATGCTAACAGCAAGAGCTCTCAGACGGAAGTTGGACAGCAATGATAACTTTCCAAACGATGTTTATGAATTAATTCAATATTTAGATGAGGACTCCTCTGACTTAAAAGTTAAGGCAGTTCCTGGCCAAGGTACTCATGTACCACTGTGGATATTGGGCTCAAGCCTATATGGAGCACAGTTCGCCGCCTACATGGGCCTTCCATACGCTTTTGCATCTCATTTTGCTCCAGGTATGCTTGAGCAGGCACTAGTAACTTATAGAACTACCTTTCGACCATCAAAATGGCTTAAAAAGCCATATTTTATGATGGGAATCGGAGCATGTGCCGCAGATACAGATGAAGAAGCAGAGTATCTAAGATCTTCTCAAATACAATCATTTGTAAATTTACGAACTGGTAAACCAGGAAAACTTCCTACGCCTATTGAGAATATTAATGAAACTATTCCAGCTAGTCTTTTATCTGCAGTTAATGAATCTTTATCATGCTCTGCAACAGGAAATGCAGAGTCAATAAACCGACAGTTCACCGATTTAATTTCTAAATATAAACCTGACGAAATTATAATTACAGGTGCGATTCATAATCATTCAGCTAGAATAAAATCTTATAATATTGTCGCTAATGTTTTAGCAGATCTTACCCAAGAATTAGAAGCTGCTTAACTTAATTTTCTTTGAAAAATCTTCTAATAGCTAACATCTATTTGATTACTTCTTATTCTATCCTCTTCCAACATATGGCATCCCACTCGCCATGATTGTCATATTCAAAATATTAGTTTCTAATGGTAAATTTGCCATCGATACTATAGCTTCTCCCACATGATCAACATCCATTACAGGTTCTGCTTTAATCGATAGATCCGCTTGAGGAACTCCCTCTACCATGCGAGCAGCCATAGGCGTGAGTGCATTACCAATATCGATTTGTCCACATGCAATATTATAAGGACGACCATCCAAGGCTATCGTCTTTGTCAAGCCAGTTACTCCATGTTTGGTGGAAGTATATGGCGCAGACCCTGGTCTCGGTACATGCGCAGAGATTGAACCATTGTTTATTATTCTTCCACCCTGTGGTTTCTGATTTCGCATTAAGTTAAAGGCGGCTTTTGCACACAGGAATACACCAGTTAAATTTATCTCAACAGTATTTTTCCACTGTAAATAAGTTAGATCGCCAAAGGTAGTACTCGGCACATTTACACCGGCATTATTAAAAAGAACATCCAGCCTACCAAACTGATTTTTAATATCTAAAAACAGATGATCAACAGAATCTGGGTCACTTACATCAGCAACAATAGACGAAATACCCCCACTAACCGTGCCATCTTCTCTGTTAGCCATGGACATCGTTTCTTCTAATGTCTCTTGACGCCTGCCTGTTAAAACAACATCATATCCAGCATTCTTAAGAGCTAATGCTGAAGACCGGCCTACTCCAGAGCCCGCTCCAGTAACCAATGCAACCTTTTTCATAATCCGCTATACTCCCGACTTTTTAATTCACAAAATTAGTATTAGTATATCAGACAATCCTTAAGAGTCATGCTTAGATATAAAACATACCCTATAGTACCCCTACCCCTTCTAAAGATGAAGAAGGGATAGGGACATTAAGTTTATTTATTTATAAACTCTGTATTTAATTTCAGCTCTGGTAACACCAATATCTGAGAGTTGTCTATCAGATAAACTCTGCAGCATGTAGTAAGCTGCTCGGCGTTCCTGAGATTTAACAATTTTATTCCAAAAATTTCTAACCATAATATTTCCTTTAAATAAATGAGGGTCATAACGTAGTAAATAATGACTGATCCTCTAATCTTTAAAAAAGGTAAGTAATACTGATATTTTTAAATAGCCGTTATGCATCTGATGCAAGTCACGATTTCTTGTATTAGATTGCATTTCACTAGTTATTTTTTTTGACTATATTCTCTCGAAAAAAAATGTAGGCTGTCGAACACACTATGACTGCTGTACCAAGTAAGAACCTCATATCAATGACGTCTCCAAAATATAACACACCGACAAACATAGACATAGGTATAGCTGAATAATGAACTGGTGCCAGTATTGTGACAGGCGCCAGTTGATGACTTTTTGCCATTAGATATTGTTGGAGGCTAGCCGAAATTCCAATAAAAATCAGTAAAAACCAAAGACTCTCACCCATTATTATTTCAAATGTTGAAACCCCATTTGAAAAACCTGCTAGACAACCAAAAATGAATGCTCCTACAAAGTTATACCAAAGCGCAGTTGAAGTAGGTGCGTCTTTAGCACCCAAAATTCTCAAAGTAATAAACATTAGTGCTCCAAATATTGTCGCACCAGCACCAAAAAGAAGTCCAATTCCAGAGTAAGAAAAACTTCCATCTAAATTTGGATTAATTAGTATAATGACACCTATAAACCCCACTATAACAGCCGAAAAGCGTCTTAATCCAACCTTCTCTGATGTCATGAGGGGTGCAAAAACGGTAATAAAAATGGGAACAGTTTGGAGTAATACAGTTGCGACACTTAAAGTAAGATATATAACTGTTAAATACCAACAACTTAGACCGATCAGTCCAAAGGAGATACGTAATAATAGGATACCTTTCTGATTAATAGATAAAATATTTCTTCCGTGTGCATAATATCCATACAGAAGTAATAACGGGATTGAAAGAATGTACCTGAAAAAGAGAATTGAAAATATGTTTAAATCATTGGATAATAATTTGACCATACTCGCTATAACGACAGACAAAACCAGTTCCAAAAATAGTAAGAATATACCAGCAGGAATATTTTGCACTGAGTCATTCACTTTATGAGCCTCAGTATTAACAGATTTTTGACTAAGCAAAAATGCATCCTCGTTAAAAAAAATAAAAAGAAAGTGGCAGTGTTAGTTTCCTTAACACCGTGTCACTAAGAACGTATACTTACAACCCCAACAATTCTTAAAGGGTGAATTTATTGTAAAATACGTTCTACCAAAATTTGAACTCTTAGTGCCTCTTGGATCGTTGCAAGTCGGTTGGGTAATCCTTTACAATTCAAAGATAAATCATCAAGTTGACCTTTAAGACTTACTGCTCTCGGATCTGATGGTTCGTCCCTTAACATTAAAAATTCACCACCATCAGACTCTGCATCCTTGTAAAACTCTGAAATCCGTCGGCTTTTTAATGAACCCTTAATCGTGAATTCTTGTCTATCGGGTTGGGCACCCCCAACACTTGCCAAAATATTAACTGGGCAACCATCTTTAGATTCTAATCTCGCCAACACTTCGGTTTCACATAAATTTGGATCCTTTGGATAGGTAGTATTTGCTGAAACTACTCTTAAAGGACCAAGGACGCGTTCTGAAAAAAACAAAAAATGTGAAATCACTTCTCTGGTCATACCTCCTTCAGCTCTAAATCGCAGCCAATCAGCTTCTTTTTGCCATTGGCGTGGCCAGGACGGATACGTTACAATCATATCAACTCCTAAGATAGTCCCCATTTCCCCACGATCTTTTGCCTCAAGTAATTCTGCTAAAGCGACTCCAGAAGCTTGCGAAAAATTTACGGCTGTAGGAACAGCGTAACTTTCAAGTTGAGAAACTAAATCAATACTCTCGTCCACATTAACTCCAAAAGGCTTTTCCAAAAATAATGCTTTTTTGGATCTAACGGCCTTCAATGCGTAGGCTTTTCGAACAACTGGTGGACATGCAAGGTAAACCAAGTCAGCGGCATTAATAGCATCATTTGGTTTATCCATGATGTGTGCTTGAGGATTTATGTTGAACGCGAGATCACACGCACCTGAGTCCGGATCCCACAGATATTTTGGTTCAAAATCTGAGTGTAAACACATGTGCTCTAACATGCGTCGGCCCATTATGCCGAGGCCTATGATTGCAACCTTTATCGTCATATTACCTCCTAATACTTACCCAAAAAATAGCCAACATAGCTACAAAATTAATTGCTATCCCACTCCCAGGGGACAACATAATCTCCCAGAATTTTATTAATACTAACCTCATCCTTTTCAGATTTCTTAGTGTCTAAAACAGCTACTAGTCCAAGTTTTTTATCTTCTTTTATCCTTATTATTCTTTGATTTAAATTTGCGTCACTTAAAGCGGAATCATAGATGCGAGTAATGGCTTTTTTTCGTAAATCTGGTTTAAATATCTTACCGACTGCGGTTTTTGGGAGTACATCTACTATCTCAATATATTTTGGCCTAGCGCTTCGATGTGAGATTTTGTCTTTACAGAGGTTAATTAATTCTTCTGTTTCAACACTCATATTTTCATTAAGTTCAACATAAGCACACGGCATTTCACCAGTTTTTGCATCCGGTTGACCAATTGCTCCTGAAAGAGCAACCGCAGGATGCCCTGCTAATACTTCTTCGATCAAATTAGGATCTATATTCTCTCCACTTCTTATAATTATATCTTTAGCGCGTCCTGTTATCCATAGATAACCGTCCTCATCAAGACGACCTAAGTCTCCAGTGCGTAAATACTCTTTTTCAACAAACAAACCGATGTTCGCTTCATCAGACTTATAGACCTCATCAATATTTATACCAGCATTAGAAACACAAATCTCACCAATTTCATCAGTCCCAAGTATTTTATTTAATTTACCTGCTGCAGAAAAAGAACAAATTTTAATCTTAGTATGCGGTAATGGAATACCCACCGATCCAACCTTTCTTTTACCTTCCTTAGGATTGCAAGATACCAAACAGGTAGCCTCAGTTAGGCCATACCCTTCTATAATCTCAACACCGGTTACCTCTTGAAATCGCTTGAATAGCTCGATTGGGAGTGGAGCTGAACCACAAAAAGCTCCGCCCAAGGAAGATATATCACTATCCCCAACTGGCCGTTGCAGTAAAGCCGCCGCAGCAGTGGGGACTGTACAAACAAATGTAGCCTTCCAACGCTCAATAAGTTTCCAAAAATTATCAAATACACCCTCCCCGCGATAACCTGCGGGTGTTGGTAAAACCATATGTGCGCCTGATACCAGACATCCCGCCCAAATTGGATAAGCAGCAAAAACATGAAATAGCGGTAAGGGGCACATGATAATATCATCTTCAGAAAAAATTAGTGATGAGGCAATCCATCCATTATACAAAACACCTGAGTGTCGGTGCTGAGCAATCTTTGGCATACCCGTAGTTCCACCCGTATGGAATAAAGCACAATACGGATCAGCTAGATCTTCTTCAAATGTTAATTCAGTACCGTTCTGTGAAGCTAGTGATTGCTCGAAATCAATTACTTTAGCAGAGTGCTTAGTACCATTTTTAGGTCTTATCAAAGGAACGATAAACTTAGAAATCCCGGACAAATGGGGAAGTAAATCTAACTCTATCACTGTCTTAACATTCGGAGAAAGTGCTACGGCTTGACTTGCTAAATCAGAAACATTGGTTTTTGGAAATGCCTTGAGAGTTACTAAAACTTTTGCATCAGTTTCTCGCAGAAGGGCGGCAATACTCTCAGGCTCTAAAGTTGGATTGATTGGGGCGACAATACCAGATGTCATTCCACCCATAAGAGTAATCAAAGTTTCATGAGTGGTAGGCAAAAGATACGCTACAACGTCTTTAGGACCAACTCCAAGGCTTCTGAACAAATTAGCTGCCTGGGTCACCTTTGTTGTTAACTCAGTCCAACTTAATGTGGTAGCCTTATAGTTCGCAGCAGACTTCAATTGAAAGCTTACGGCTGGGCGATTTGGATATAAATCCCTCGTCTTACAAAGCCTTTGATAAACTGTTGGCAAGTTGAGCGCCACGTCGAGTGGCATTTTACTTTCTAAGTCAAGTATGTCTTGGGGATTCCGAAAAGGATGGCCCATAATTGTCTCCCACTTTGAATGGCTGTTAAAATAAAAGTTTATCGATTAAGGATAGAAGTAACACCTTACAAATGTAAAGCTCTGTCTCCAATGTATATTACTGAATAGCACCTGAGTAAAAATATCGACCCAACCCTGTTGTGAAAATAATACAACCTCCGACCGAGTGATATAAAACAACTTCTAGGAAATTTCTATTTACGTGATAAATATACGAGAAAATAAAACCTCCTATTAATGTGATAAACAATGCGACAAAATTCCAATAAAATAGATGGATTAAGCAAAAACAGATCGCATTCAGAAACACAAGTGATTGTCCAGCAGGTAAAATAATTTTGTATCTAACGAAGAATAGCGGTCTATAAATTAATTCCTGAGGCATCACCGAGACTATCGGATAAGCAATCATTATAAAAATCCACAATCTAGTCGAGTTAATTGGTAAGTAAAAAATATTCTCTGGATCAATCCAAAAAGCTAAGATACTCAAAGCGAGGAGGCAAACCAACGAAAACGATCCTAATAATCTCCAATTGATAATCACCAAGTTACCCCAAAGACTTTTCCATCGAAATTCTGGGGTAATGCATAGTAATAATATTCCTAAAAGGGTAAAAAGTAAAAGGCCCGGAAATAATAAGCTAGGCGGCAAAACAAACGCAGCCAGTAAGGGTATTATAAAAAAAAGGATTAAGAATTCTAATACTAAGAATAGTTGTTTCATACTGTTCCTTAATCAACTTAATCATTTTTTGTAAACTACTAATCTTCTACTTTTCACTTGTAACTCGCAATCAAAACCTAATAACCTTTATTTCGAGCATCTTGATGTAATATATCTCTGGGGTGTTTTTGGCCCATATGAGTGATTTAAAAAGATTATAAAAGGTGAGTTTTGGTGCACATATAATTTTGTAAATTATGCCAAAGAAGTTGGATCAGAAAGTGGAAAAAATAGGATTCTTAGATAGCATTATCTAAATTCATCAATATTGGACGGCCATCTGGCGTATTTAAGGGTATTATCTTCCCTTCTAACTGAGCGCACAAAGTTGGTGCCTCTCTCTTCTGTTTACCCAAATTAACTTCAAGTTGAACCAGTACAAGTTTTGCATCGTCTAGGATTTTTATAATTTTCATTTTTCACCTTTAAAAATAAATTATCTGAAATTCTAATATTATAAATTAGATCTGACAATTTTTATGTTGTCTTTCTCGGGTTTTTTGTTACCTTTATATCCATTAGAAATCAAATTCTTCCAAAAATTTAAAGGATAAAAGTCGTGGCCACGGGGAAAAATATCAGAACATTTTATAAAGGAAAATGGCATAATGAAGACGTCGCGATAATGAAGGCAGCAGACCACGGATCTTGGCTAGGGACTACAGTCTTTGACGGTGCCAGACACTTTGAAGGTGTAACACCCGATCTTAGAGAGCATTGCATTAGAGTTAATAATTCTGCAAGGGCCATGATGATTACCCCAACTGTTCTTGAAGATGAGATGATTGAAATAGTTAAAGAAGGATTACAGGGATATCCTCAGAATTCAGCTGTTTATATAAGACCGATGTATTGGGCACTTGAGGGAGATGAACTTGCAGTTGTACCAAAATCTGGTTCAACTGGTTTTGCAATTTGTCTCGAAGAAATCCCAATGTCCGATCTAACAGCAACAAGTACGTTAACAACTACAAGTTTTCGGAGACCCGTTCTTCAAGATAATGTTGTCAACGCAAAGGCAGGCTGCCTTTATCCTAATAACGCACGTATGTTAGTTGAAGCAAAATCAAAAGGTTTTGGAAACGCTCTAGTCGCAGACTTCGCTGGTAATGTAGCTGAAACGGCAACAGCAAATATATTTATGGCTTTAGACAATGAAGTGTTTACCCCTATCCCCAATGGCACTTTTCTTGCTGGAATAACACGTGCACGACATATCAAAAATTTTAAGGATAATGGAATTACTGTTCATGAAAAAGTACTAACTTTTGATGATTTTAATAATGCTGACGAGGTGTTTATGTCTGGAAATATGAAAAAGGTAACACCGATTACAGCGTTTGACGAAGTTAGTTACCAGGCAGGACCAATGACGAAAATGGCCCGTGACATGTATTGGGACTGGGCATTATCAGAGAAAAATTAAATTTCCAACCCAACTATTCTAATTGACATGTTAAATTAAATCACTTTTAATTAATATATGAATGATTCATCTATTAACGAAAATGCAATTGCATTCACTCAATCGCTTCCAATGCTCTTGAATCGGAGTCTGGACGCTATTATGCCTTCGTATAGGGACTTGTTTCAAGAGTTTGGGGTAACCGAACAACAGTGGCGTATCTTAAGAGTGCTCTGGGAACAAAAGCACCTAACTGCAACTCAAATTTCTACTTTAACCCTTTTACCAGCTCCATCTTTGGTGGGGATTTTAGACCGGCTAGAGAAGAAAGGGCTTGTTAAAAGGCTTAGATCTTCTACCGATCGACGGGAGATAAATGTGACGATCACACCATTAGGTAAGGAATTACAACTGCAAGTAATGCCTCGGGTGAAGAAAATACAAAGTCAGATCAAACAAAAACTTTCCGCAACAGAGTGGAAGCATATAAATGAAATTCTTGAAAAAATTGGATCATGTTAAAAATAGGGGAATACCAATGCTAAATAACGGAATTCGAACAGGTAAAGAGTATCTCGCAGGATTACGCGATGACCGTGAGATCTGGACGAAAGGCAAAAGAGTACAGGATGTAACAAAAGATCCTGGTATTAGACGTGGTGCGGAAACACTAGCAGGTTTTCTTGACCGTCAACACGATCTTAAGTTTCAAGAGACCGTTACCTATTTAGATGATAATGGAATAAGATGTGCAACTTCAAACTTAATTCCCAAGTCCAAAGAAGATATTTTACAACGAGGGCGATCGTTTTATGAGTGGGCTAAATGGTCAAATGGAATGTTCGGTAGGACTCCCGACTATAAAAATGCATCTCTGATGGCATTTGCGTCATCATCAGAATTTTTAAAACAGGGAAGTAACAGTCAGACAGCTTTTGCGCAGAATATGGTAAATTATTACAATGAAATGCGACTTAATGATAAAGTTTTGACCCACACTTTATTGAATCCTGTTGTATCACATCAACAGGCTTCACAAGGAAAATTTTCAGAGGAAGTTGCTCTTCATGTTGTAAAGGAAACAGATGCTGGGATCGTAGTAACTGGTGCACGTTTATTAGCAACTCTTGGACCTTCTTCCGATGAAATTGAAGTTTTCCCATCGACAGTACTAAAGGGTCATAAAGATAATACACCCTATGCATTTGCGTTTGCGATTCCTATTGCAACTCCCGGGTTAAAAATGATTTGTCGTGATACTTACGATAATGAAAAGTCTCATTTTGACGCCCCACTATCCTCCAGATATGAAGAAATGGATGCGGTAGTCATTTTTAATAATGTTTTCGTTCCTTGGGAAAGAATTTTCATTTACGCTGACCCTGAACTTTGCAATCAAGCTATGAATGGGACAAACGCAGTCGTTCATATGGCACATCAGGTTGCATGTGGAAAATTAGCAAAAGCTGAATTCATGGTTGGCTTACTTTGCTCCATTGCTAAAGCTACTGGACGAGATAAAGATCCAAATACTAAAGGTATGATTGCTGAGGTAATGATGATGGCCGAAACTATTCGCGCATTACTTTTCTCTGCTGAACAGAACGCTCACGAAGATCAGTGGGGTAATTTTATGCCCTTACGAAGTCCTCTAGATACTTCCAGAAATCTATTTCCAAAAATGTATCCAAGAATGGTTGAAATATTACAGCTAATGGGATCTTCTTCACTAATGGCAACGCCCTCAGAGGCTGACTTTTCTAACGCTATTTCAGGGGACGTAGAGAAATACTTTCAACTCGTCAATTTAGGATCTCGAGATAGAGTAGCCCTTTACAGGTTAGCTCACGATGTTGCAGTTTCAGGCTTTGGTAGCCGTCAAAATTTATATGAAAGGTTCTTCTTTGGAGCTCCCCATATTATGAATGCTGCATATTATGATATTTATGATAAGGATGATAAAATTGGACGAATTGAAGAATTACTCAACTCAGTATAACCAATAATAATTATTTTTATGCATGAACAGTAGTCATGACAAACATTTTTGATAGTAGATTTAGTGAGAATCCATATTGGTGGGAGGACGCTCCTCCGCCTAATTCTAATTTAGGGACATTGCCAGTAAAAGTAGACGTTGTAATAGTCGGTAGTGGGTACGCCGGATTGAGCTGTGCAATAGAATTAGCAAGGTCGGGTACAGATGTACTTGTGCTGGATAAAATAGATATTGGAAGTGGAGCAAGTTCAAGAGCTGGAGGATTAACTTCTGGCCGCGCAGGAGTAAGTAAACTCATTAATCTTGAAGCCACTGTTGGCGAAAAAAGAGCAAAAGAAATATTAGAAGAAGCCGATCAAGCGTATGATCATCTGCAGGCCTTCATAAGGCGTGAACATATTGATTGTGATTTCGTTCAGTGTGGCCGCTTCATGGGGGCTCACTCCTCTCGGTCTTACGACAAAATAGCAACTAAAATGTTAGAATACAATAATAGTGAAAACCCAGATTTTGAGATGATTCCTGCTATAGAGCAGCATAAAGTTGTTAATAGTACATATTATAAAGGCGGAATGTTTAACCACAACGCAGGGACAATACACCCTGCAAAATATCACGGTGAATTAGTACGTCTTGCGACGATTTCTGGAGTTAAACTAGTAAGTAATACCTTCGTTCAAAAAATTATATCCACCCGAAAAGACAAAACACTGTTTACCAGTCGCGGTACGGTAACGGCAGAACATGTTATGATTGGTACAGGTGGATACACAGACCGGCTTTCTCCGTATCATCGCAAAAGGATTATTCCAATGTCGAGTACGTTAATAGCTACTGAGAAAATAGGAAAAGAGCGTGTAGAGGAAATACTGCCAAAGGGGTGCCCTGTTATAGATACCAAACGAATTATAAGCTATGCTAGGCCTTCCCCCGATGGAGAGCGTATCATATTTGGAGGACGAGCCAGGTTTACCCCTATAAGTGCACTGAAAAGTACTGCTATTCTTCATCAAACTATGTCAAAGATTTTTCCCAGCTTAGAAAAGACTCAAATTACACATTCTTGGACAGGCCTAATGGCCTTCACATTTGACTTTCTTCCAAAACTTGGAATTGAAAATGGAAATCATTACGCTATCGCATGCAACGGTGGCTCTGGAATAGTCATGATGAGTTGGCTTGGACGCCGTGCCGCGCAAAATATTTTAGGGAAAAGTAATAGTGTTAGCGCTTTTCAAGGTCTTGATTATAAGACGCACCCTCTTTACACTGGGATTCCATGGTTTGTTCCAATGGTTGGAACATGGTATCGTTTTCGCGATTGGCTAGAAGAAAAAATAGACAATACACAATAGTTAGTTCTAATAATAAAACTCAATTCTTGAAACTGAAACATCTGCTTTATGATCACGACCATAAGCAACTATCCCCATACTTTGAATATTATTTCCTTTCAGCATAATAGATTGATCTGAACGACTCCGTTTAAAGTCTTGAAACGGTAAATCAATATTAGTCCATTCTGCCCCAGCGTTAAATTTAGAATAATAGTAGTCTGATGGACTCCAATTGTCAGAAGTCCTAAAATGAACGAAATATTCAGTTCCATTACCTCGCACAGCCAAACGAACCCCTTTTACATTTTTACTGCTATTATCTTCCTGATTGAACGATACGCTCGCACGAAACTGAATAAAGCCACCATTATTCTCTGTACTGACAGTTCCAGTTAAACGACCAAACTTAATACCATCATCTTCTTCAAACTGTAGTTTTCCTGTCGAAATACCGCCCATGACACCGTCTGATACAAATTGCCAGTGACGCACACTCTCGGAAGAAAATGAATAAATAATATTATTGGTGTCGGCATGAGCATTAACACCAAGTCCAAACGTGATGGCCGTAGCTGTGGTAAGACCAGACAAGTACATTAAATTATTTTTTATTAGTTTTGGGATTTTTGTAATATAGTTCATTAAATTTCCTAGGCTTTTCTTACAGAATATTTATTATTAAAAGTTAGATTTAAACTAGAAAGTTATAATTGTTTTGTAGGCTCACTCCTGACAAATGATCATCTCACCTTCTTTAGAGTTATATCCATCTACACATCGCGGGTCACCTAAGATTTTGTAATAGAGTAATACCAATACAATAGAGAGAAAACATACAAATAAAATGATACCAGATCTCCCTAGTGCAATAAGAATTAGTCGAGCAATATACTTTAAATATATCATTTAAATTATTTGTTTCTCTTAAATATTAAAGTTAACCCTCCATAATTCTTCTTATTTATACAGGTACGGGTGTTGCTCCTGATTCTTGTCTAATAATTTTTCCATCCTTTACCGTCCTAACCAACATAACGGCATTCCTTCCAACCTCTTTTGACTCTAACACAGAATGACTAACGATTATGTTATCATTTTCATATATAAGCCTTCTATCCTGACAGGTAACTTGATCTCTAATACCAGTCATCAGATAGTCAAGAAACTCCTCCTTATTTAGTATGTCACCTTTATTATGCCTAATTAACGTAAAATCATCATCAAGTAATGCCCCCATCTTAGCTCGGTCCAACGAGTTTGCTGCATCCCACCATTCATCAAATAATCCCATAACTAATTCCTCCTAAATTTAAATTAAACGCTTGAAACCTCTAACTTTTAAACTCCAAGATAAATGAACATTTAATTCAATAAACGCAAGGGGCTAATTTTAAGTGCAGATAAACCCCTTTCTCGTTCAACATAAAGGTAAATAATGACACCATACTCGACTGAAAACGTACTCTACGCATTCTAAAAAGGGAGAAGCCATTAACGAGCTCGAAGGTATTTCTTTAGCCTTAGGCAGAAGGTGCGAGCAACTCTAAGGTAGAAATAGATCTAGAAATGTTATTGCTCAATTCACTACTCTATAATCTGTACACAAATACTATAAAAGTAAAAAGTATCCGGACGGCTTAAGATTAGTTAAAGGGTTATATAAAAGGGATACAATGATTGTCGAGAGAATTGATTAGTCTAGTCTTTACTCTTCTTTCAAAAACAGTTTAAATTTGTCGTCGATCCAAACGCCTTTCTTACTCTTTAACCCTATAAAGGAAAGAAAACGACTATTTTTCGTAAAAACCCCAAAACCATTTCTTAAACCCCATTTATATTCACCTTCAAAAGTGTCTCCGTTCTTCCAAGAATAGTTACCTTTGCCGTGCGGTTTTCCATCAACAAAATCTCCTACATAGACAGAGCCATCATTATATGAATATGTACCATACCCATGGCGTTGTCCTCTTTTAAAGCTTCCTACGTATACCTCACCGTTAGCCGATGTGTAGGTTCCCTTTCCGTTATATTTGTTCTCTTTAAAGCCACCTACGTATTTATCCCCATTAGATAGTACTTTAATACCATGACAATCGTTCCATATTGTTCCTTTGCACTGCACGGCAGCGTTAGCATCACCAGAATAGCTAAGTGTAAAGATTGATAGTAAAAATAACCGGATCATAATACCATTATTACTGCAACTACTTCTAAAAGCAATAAAAGATAATTATGAGATTTTAATAGATCCAGGAAACATAATTTACTTTACTGTATTTCAAGTTCTCCTTCGATCTCTATAGAAAAATTCATAGGTAAACCCGATACACCTATTGCAGAGCGCGCATGATTACCAACAATAGGGCCAAAAACCTCTACTATAAAATCACTGAAACCATTTATTACAAGATGCTGCTCACTAAAATCAGCAGTCGAGTTAACCATACCAAACACGCGACACCAACCAGTAACTCGGGAAAGCTCCCCGATTTCTCTTTTCAAGTTAGACAGGACCGAAATAGCGATTTCTTTAGCAGCGCAGTTGGCTTGATCCAAAGTGATATCTTGCCCTACTTTTCCATAAGGACCATCGATTTTTCCTTCATGTGAATGACGTGGGTGTCCAGAAATAAATACTCTCTCCCCTCTCACATTAATAAATGAAAAAGGAAGGTGTAGCCCTTTTGGAACCGTTACAGGCGGGGGTAATCTGATACCAAGCTCATTTAATCTTTCTTCAGGTGTTTTCATGTAAAAATCCAATTCATTAATAAGTTAAAGGTAGGGGTAGTATTGAATAAGCCTCTGCTGACTTGATGTTCTAGTTAATAAAAACCTCTTATCTGATGTGAACTCAAGACTATTGGTCTTTAGGATGCTGGACACCATTAAAATCAATAATGTCTGTATAATCGTGTATATCTAATCCGTTGATGCATGCAACATTTACACAAATTAAATTTGGTCGTGATCTACTTTTATGATGAGTATGGACCCCACAAACAATACAAAAACACTGTGGAGAAGACGCTGTATTGAAAATATACTCCGTGATAGATTCCCTTCCCCCAACAATCGTCATATGATCTGAGGGAATACATACCATTGCAAAACCTTTTGCCCGACTACAAATCGAACAATTACACCTTATTATTTCATTTAAACCATTAGACAGAAAAACGTCTAGCTGTATTTCACCACAATGGCACGATGCTCTCACGGTCTTATTTTCTTTAATCATTTCAAACATTCCACCAAAAGTATTATTTCTCTGATCCAACCATTATCAAATTAGCTTTTTCGTCAATCGACAAAAACCCCGTATAGGATTAATAAAATCGCGAATATAAATATACCCACAGAAAATCTGTTCTCTATCTTTCTTTTGAGTTCTAATTTTGCCATATCGTTATCAGGGTCTTTCTGATAATTCCGTCTATTCTTTATAAAAGAAATCAGAATTAAAAATGCAATACCACTAATCAGTCCATAAATCATGTTACTCCTACTTGTAGCAAATAAAGTGATAAGTACACCTTACATAAAGAATTTATAAAACCAAGACTAACCCTTAGAATCTAAGAATAATTTATTTATCTAAGTGCTTTGCCAATTCTTCAACAAGAATTTGACCTGCCTTTGGGTTAACATCGAGATGTGTAACTACCCGTACCCTTCGTTCACCGAAAGCACCTATTAAAATTCCTTTTTGTCCTAAAGTTTTTACTAGCGTAGCAGCGGTAGGACCATTAGCCTTTAAATCAAAGATAATAATATTTGTCTCTACCGGAAGCACAAATTTAACTTTTTTAAAGTTTTTTATACCTTCACTGATAGACTTGGCTAGACGATGATCTTGAGATAACCGATCTACGTTATGTTCTAAAGCATAGATGCACATCGCAGCTGCAACTCCTGATTGTCGCATAGCTCCGCCCCACTGTTGCTTTAGTCGCCATACACGGTCAATGAAATCTTTGGACCCTGCCAATACAGCTCCGATCGGTGCTCCTAATCCTTTTGTAAAATCAATCCATACTGAATCAAAGAACTTGCTATACTCCGACGCAGATATATTAGTTTTTACAACAGCATTCATAAGACGTGCGCCGTCCATATGGGTTTTGAGGCCTAACTGATGCGCCACTTCAGTAACAGCTTGAAGTTTTTCTAACGGCCAAACGACTCCACCACTCATATTAGCGGTCTGTTCAACGCATAAAAGAGAGCTTTTAGGGGCATATCGAGATGAAGCCCGAATGGCTTCATTTACTTGCGCACTGTCGAACATACCATTTTCTCCATGTAATGCTCGTATCATAACACCACTAAGAGCTGCAGGACCTCCCGTCTCAAAGTTCAAAATATGCGAGCTGTAATCACATATAATTTCTTCACCAGGCTGCGTATGAACTTTTATAGCTATCTCGTTACACATAGTTCCAGAGGGCAAGAAAACAGCAGCTTCTTTTCCAAGTAGCTCTGCAGTTTTCCGACATAACGCTGTTGTTGTAGGATCCTCAGATTTCTGTTCATCACCAACTTCACAATTTAAAACTGTCTTTCGCATTTCTAAAGATGGTTTAGTTTTTGTATCCGAATAAAAGTCACATATCATTTGCAGTCCCTCAATTAACAAACATACTCTCTGTTTTATTACTATCTTCCATGATCATAATTCAAAATATTTTTCAATCTACTTAGTGGAATGCAGCAACGCGTTTGACTGCAGGTCTAAGATTCATATTAGTATTATGGATTTTAAGTTTTGGAAATCTTTCAAGATTTACACCATCATCTCCAAACCACCGATAAACTAGTGCGAGATAAGGATCACAGATAGTATATTGTTTTCCCATAACCCAGGGACCGGTGAAAAAATGATTTTCTATCATTTCGGCGCAATCTGACATATTTTCTTTAACTTTTTTTGACATAAATTTTTGTGACTTTTCATCATCGGTCCATCTATACCCCCTATGTTTATGAGCATGGGCTACATGGACAGTAGAAGCGAGATAAGAATTAAATTCCTGCACTTTAGCAAAACCGAAAACGGTTTCTGGTAAAAAATGTTTGCTAGAATAAAGTTGAGCAATATAGGTTAGTATCGCTGGTGTTTCGGTGAGCACCCCATCCCTAGTCACCAAAGAAGGTACTCTTGCTTTCGGATTTATTCTTAAATAGCTTTTTTCCTTTTGACTAGAGTTTTTGAGATCTATTAAGTGAAGATTGTAGGTAGCATCGACTTCCTCAAGTAGAATATGAACTGCATAGGCTGCTGATTTTGGTGAATAGTAAAATTCCATAACAGTTTATTCCTTCGTTTTTTTATCCTAATTAGTTAATAGTACCCGATAATATATTAAAAGGTCTAAAAATGAACTACATAAAAAATCGTATTAATAACAATAGAAATTTAAATACTTTCCAATATAAAGTCTCTGAAGACGATTTAAGAAATATACTCTACCGTGTTGCACACTACCCTTGGCATGAAATGCCTGATGACGGTGGATGGGATTATGGTACTAATCTAGATTATCTAAAAAAGCTATGTAACTATTGGGTTGATGAGTTTGACTGGCGAAAACAAGAAGACAAAATTAATTCCTTTTCAAATTATAAGGCACCAGTTGCTGGAATTGATATGCATTTCATTTTTGAGGAGGGAAGCGGTGAAAATCCTACACCCCTGTTGATTAGTCACGGGTGGCCAGGGTCTGTATCCGAATTTTTTGATCTTATCGAACCACTCGCTCATCCTGAAAGATTTGGTGGAGATATAGAAGATGCCTTTACCGTAATAGCACCCTCTCTCCCCGGATTTGGTTTTTCTGGGAGGCCACCACGCCCTTACGGGCCACGCCAAATGGCGTCAGTCCTCAACTCTCTTATGACGGATACTTTGGGGTTCGATCATTATCTTGCTCAAGGTGGCGATTGGGGTGGAGCGATTTGTTCTTGGCTTGGCTATGATCATTCATCAGCATGTTCAGGAATCCATATAAATATACTGACAATGCGTCATCCTGATGGCCCCCAAACAGCTGAAGAAAAAACTTGGGAAAAACAGTTCAATGCTGACCAGATCATGCAAGATGGATATCGCACTCAACAGGCAACCCGTCCACAGACTTTGAGTTATGCTATGATAGATAGTCCGGTCGGTATTGCTGCCTGGCTAATAGAAAAATTTCATGACTGGTCAGATGTGGAAACTGGATGTCTTGAAAGTGCCTTTTCAAAAGACGAACTACTGACAAATATTATGATTTACATTACTACTCGTACATTTAATTCTGCGTCTTGGATCTACTATGGACGACGCGAAGAGGGTGGACGCGTTCTCTCATCTGAGGGTAAAAGGGTAGAAGTTCCCACAGGCTGTGCAGTGTTCCCAGCAGAAATGCTGAAATGGCCACCTCGTTCCTATGTAGAAAGAATTTATAATATCCATCACTGGACCGAAATGCCACGCGGTGGTCATTTTGCAGCCATGGAAGAACCACAAATGTTATTAATGGATATTCGTAAATTTGCCCGCAAACTTCGAGATGACTAGGTAATACCAATAATCAACAACACCATTACAATCACCGATATAACGATGAAAATTAATGAGAGATACCACGTTATCTTGCTAAGAAAAGATGAGACTTTGAAAAGTAGGTAACCTATGGCATTCAGCAACTTCATACAAAACTAATTTGGATCGATGCTGTACAACAAACCTTACGCATAGCAATAATGGGATACCATAAATCTCTTACTAATATTTCCTTTTCTACCGTCAAATAGTTTCATCCTATGCACATTTAGTTACACCCACCTAACGAGGCATTTTTGGGAACCGTCTATTAATTCTTTTAATGTTAAACAAGCAAATCAAAACACCCAGTACCATGACTAATAAGCTACCACCTTGAGAGTCTTCAAAGATTAAACCGTAGACACCAAATATTATAATAATAGCACAAACTACCAAGTTTATAATTTGTGCTATTAGACGCATTTTAGTTCTCCAATTATTTAGTAATTCTAATCTAATAATATATAATATTAACCTGAAAGAATTTTCTTCACAAATATAAATGTCAAATAATAAATGCTTTTAGTGCCTGTATATCCCCTTTAACATGACAGTATATCATAATATGTGATTTTTAGGTCAGTCATAGGAGATTCTCATGAATGTTAAAGATGAAGCATTAAAAGCTAAAGCAGAAGATATAAAGCTTTCAGGATTACGCTGGTCTAAGTATGAAAGATACGCTTGGATCCTTATAGGAACTGGTGTTGCAATAAGTTTGTATGAACACTACGCAAAAACTGAAGTACCCTATAATAATACTGCATTTTTTGTTGGCGTAGGGATTTACCTTGTTGCCTCAAATTTCAGAAGAAACAATCGCAAAGAAAGGTTGAGAGTAGAAAAAGAGATTGAAGCCCTTTCAATCAATAAATCACTCAAAGAAGATTAATATAACTTATTAGCCCCCACCACCTTTAATATAAATCCAAAAGTCTGGTTCAAACCACAAGATGACGGATAGAATTACTGCCAACAGAATCACTACAACAGCTAAAATTACTACTACTAGTATTACACTTGCCAATGTAGCTAATACAAACTTAATGATCCCAGTCAAAAGCTAACAATCCCAAAAGCTAATTTATTTAAACGTATCATAAATGATAGCTTACAAATTAAATCTATCCAAGTAATTCGGCTGCAGTTGACATAGCAACCCTCAAGTAAGAGGTATACTAATAAATTTAGTTTTTATTTATGAGGTTAAAATGAAAATTATCTTGGCAATATTGATTTATTTGAGTGCCTTACACACCACCTTTGCTCAAGCATTACTTTCAAATGATGCAGTAAGTCAGGCGATTCAACAATATATTAGCGCCCAAGAGGTTCCACTTAAAATAGATCAGGTAACTACTCTACAATCTGTTGAAGAATTTGGTATAAGGGGTATTCAATATAACTACCAACTAAACTTGACTGTAAATGATCTTGGTGGTGAAGTAGGACTTAAAAATGTTAACAAAACTCTAACGTCACAAAACTTAAATGTATATTGTGATAACCCTACCCTACTTTGGTACAAGGATAATGTTGTAGAAATGGTGTGGAAATATCGTGATAAAAATAATTCGGATTTATTCATAATACGAATAAACGCTAATGATTGTTACTAACTAGGAAAACTAACTTGACGGCTTATATCCAAAATTTTAGTGAGTGCTACACGACTAGTTTTTGACTTAACTTACAAAAATTCATTAGCCAAATAAAAACATCAAATATAAAAGATTAAAAGTTAACTAGTATGAAATTTATTTTTATCTGTTTTTTCTATTTAATGGGAGCATCACTCACCTACGCCGACTACAAAGCCGTACTCAGTTGCAGCATGTACGGCAATCATATCAGTATCTTAGCCTGTTTTGGTGATACTGAATTAAAGCTAACAAACAACGGGCTAAATCGTGTCTACAAAATATATAATATTAGCCAGTTAGGGCAAGAGCACAGTGATGGACTGCACATAAGTTTATCGGAAAAATTTACAATTATCGCCCAAAATGGTCATGATACATTAATTTTAGGTATCAATATTTTTGATGAATTTGGAGATCAAGTTTACCAAGAAGAGGTGGGCACATGGGGCGTTATAAAAGTTGGAAATTAAATTATAGCCCAGATACCTTCCAGCGTTTTACCCAAGTAATTTTGTCCAGGGTTAGCAAATTACCCTGCCATCTTAGATACTTTTGTCAGGAAACTAATGGTGGCCCCTACAGGAGGAGTTTCCAAGTTCTTTAAACTATTGTTTTTACTGTTTTTATCTTAAAGATGGTTACAGTGAAGATAATGACCTGTTTTCTGAACACCTAATTTTTTTGCGGCGATTGCACAGAGTAAAGTAAAGATTAGATCTATTTTAGTAATAGGAACCTTTGACGGGAGGACGGCTGTTATTCTTAGTAAATTATTTTCACAAGCAATTGTTACAACAAGTGATTTGCCAAATACTTCTAGTGAGTTTACTTTTTAAAAGAAATAAATCTCATCCAGATTTTGTTATTCGTCGAAATGACGTTTTTAGTTCAGTTCCAAATATTAAATTTAAATAAGTTAATTCGCTGTGGCTCGTAAATTGGGTAGAAAGCTTTGATTTAATTTGAATTGATGGCCCAAACGCATACCCTGTAGTTCCATTGGATATATTTACTTCATATAGGTTATGTAACAAAGGTAGTTTTGTGTTAGTTGATGGTATCTTTGTGACTGTTAATACTTCAGACAGCTATTATAAACCTGTCGACGGGTTCGGAACATTAACATCATTAAAAGTATCAAAATTAATAAAATACTTTAAATTATTTAATAAAAGGCTGGGTGGATATCACACTCTTTCACGAGAGAAAAAGTATGTTGTTTGTTTCAAAAAAAATAAGTTTGTGACAGTTTTTTCTTGTATCTAATATTAAGT